>CAYRGN010000003.1:0-139645 GCA_964423865.1 uncultured Lacihabitans sp. | reverse complement strand
CGAGCACAAACAAGCACGAGAGTGCGAAGTTTGCGAGCGAAGCTCTGAGGGGCACTCACTACTCACCACTAGGTTCTCGAGAGCTACGCTCGCAAACTTCGCATTATCATGCTTGTTTGTGCTCGAACTGACACGAACGATCGCTACTGTCACCCTGAGCCTGCGCGGCCCGACCTGACGAAGGACACTACTCGGAACTATACTCAATACTCCCTACTCAATACTCCCTACTCAATACTCCCCACTCAATACTCAATACTCCCCACTCAATACTCCCTACTCCTTCTTCAGCACTTTTCTCAGCACTTTCTCTTTCCCGTCGATCCGATGCTCCACGGGCAGTCCCAGGATCTTCGCTATCATGGGGTACACATGGATATTTTCAAAGGTCCCCAGGCTCTTCCCCTTCCTGAAGGCCGGTCCCCAGGCCATAAAAGTGGCTTTCATTTCCGGTACTTTTTTAGGATCATAGCCGTGCGCTCCCGGGTATTTGCGCGCGGAAGGCGGGTTGGATCCGAAAACGCCGGGCGCTTTGGGTACCAGGAGGATATCGCCTATCCGGTCATCGGCATTGGTATTGAAGTGCAGTCTTTTAGGAAAGTGCCTGGCCAAATAGACTTTATACGCCTTGTTTCTCTCTTTTTTCAGCTGTTTGAAGGTGGGTTTCACCTGTTCAGGATTCAGGGCGTGGATACGCAGAAGAGAATAACTGTTGATCACCACAAAACGCCGGTTATTCACCAATTCCGGAATAGGGATGGGGTGATCTACGTCAGAAAGGAGCATGCCGTGATCTGACACGAACACAAAATTGACTTCGGATATGCCCAGCTTGTTTACTTCTTCCACCAGCTTTCCGATGACGCGGTCTATCTCCCCTACGGCCGCTTCGGTTTCTTTGGAGTCCGGGCCGTGATAGTGCCCCTGGCTGTCCACCTCCGGAAAATACAGGGTAATCAGGTGAGGACGTACCTCCTCGGGCAGTTGCAGCCACTCTTTCACAATTTCCACCTTGCGGTCGTTCGAAAACTCGCTGTGGTATTTGTAGTAGTACGAGGGGGAAATACCGGCCACTCTACTTTCCGAAGACACCCAGAACAGGCTGGCAGACACCAGTCCGTTTTTCTCCGCCAGACCCCATAGCGGCAGCCCGCCGTACCAGCTGCTGTCGGCCACCATGGCCTTATTGCCCATGGTATACGTCTCATCGCGGCGGGGATCGTAAAAACTGTTATCGATCAGTCCGTGCGTAGAAGGGTACATCCCGGTCACCAGCGTATAGTGATTCGGGAAGGTATTGGAGGGGAAAGAAGGGATCATGCCTTTGGAGGTCGCCCCGCTCTTCCCTAATTCCAGGAGATGAGTAGCCTGATATTTCCGGGCATAATCATACCGGAAGCCGTCGGCAGAGATCAGGATCACGTAGGGTTTCTGGAAATTCTCCGGGGCGTTTTCCCGGCCGCTGATCCGGTACTGAACCGTATCTGCCTGGCTATAACCCTGAAAATACATCGTGCTTAAAACGAGTAGAAGCAGTTTTCTCATCGGAAGATTTTTAAAATCAGGGAAAATTAATATGTATCGGGGAGATTATTGGAATTTTTTAAGATTATTGCTTCGTTATTTTTTGTACCTATTTTAAACGGGCACCCACTCCTCTTCAGGAACCGGCCTACCCAGTTTTCTGGCCGTCTCAACCCATTCTTTCATTACTTTCTCCACATTCTGAACCGCTTCTACGTAGGAGCGACCATCGGCCATACAGCCTGCCAGTTCCGGCACCTCGGCTATAAAGGCGTTATCTTCTTTGCTCCAACTTATAATGACTTTGTATTTTTTCATGTGTATAAAATTTTTGCTTTCAGCCTTCAGCTATCAGCAGTCAGCTTATTCATAGGCCGGTTGGTGTGCCGGTTTTCTGATAGCTGATAGCTCATGGCTATTTCATCTTACTTATATTTAAACAACAGATTTCTTACTTGTTTTATTTGATACGGATCAGTATGCTATACAAACATAATTACACAACAAGTCAAAAACAAATACCCCCTAAAAAGTTATCTATAAGCAAGAAACTACTTATCCGTAAGCAAGAAAACTCACTTATCCGTTATAAAGAACTGCATTTCACCTCCCTTCACAATATCCGAATGCTTCAGGCGGAGCCCGCTTAAGGGCTTTCCGTTCAATAGTATCTTTTGAACATAGACATTCTTCTCGCCCAGATTGACGCTTTCCACCATAAATATTTTCCCGTTTTCCAGGTTGATAAGGGCTTCATGCACCAGCGGGCTGCCGATCCAGTATTCATCCGAACTCGGTGATACAGGATAGAACCCGAGGCTGCTAAACAGGTACCAGGCGCTCATCTGGCCGCAGTCGTCGTTTCCCCGCAGGCCGTCGGCTCCGTTATCGTACTGGTGGTTCAGGATCATCCGGAAAGGTATGGCCCATTTTGGCGGTACCAATGAAGGGATCTACATAACGGATAAGGTTTTGAGCATGGGTAAACCCAGGAGTTAAAAGGAGAAAACAAATCAGTTTGCGCATCAAAATATTATTTGGTCGGATAAAGTTAAATTGAAATCCCAAAATATTTCCCTAATTAAAAAAATCCTACTATTTTTACATTTATTGCAATTTAATAAATACAGATACCCTAGCCGGTACTTATACAACATAAAATAGCCAAGAGCTGTCAGCTATCAGCCGGGTGGCGCACCACTATCAGAAGTTGGGTACACCCACCGCCTGATGAATAAGCAAAGCGTCGCGGGGCGGCCTTCTGCCCGGCTGACTACTGATAACTGAAGGCTTACAGCTAAATTTTTATATAGATGAATAAAAACGATTTTCCCTGGTTTGCGCACTATCCTGAAGGCGTTCCCTACGAGCTCAACCCCGAAGCTTACCCTTCCCTTCTGGAACTGCTGGACGAAGGCTTTGCTCAATATGCGGATCAACCGGCCTTTACCTACATGGACAAGACCCATACGTACCGCCAGATCCGGGAGCAGGCGTACGCCTTCGCGGCGTATCTTCAAAGCCTGGGACTGCAAACGGGCGATAAGATCGCCATACAGATGCCGAACTGTACCCAATATCCCGTAGCCCTTTTCGGCTCTCTACTGGCCGGATTGGTGGTGGTGAATACCAATCCCCTGTACACGCCCCGGGAGATGAAGCACCAGTTTACGGACTCCGGGGCCAAGGCGATTGTGATTGTGGCTAACTTCGCGTTTAACCTTGAGAAAATTATCGGGGAAACCCAAATCCAGCATGTGATTGTGACCGAACTGGGCGACATGCTGGGTTTTCCTAAGAAGCAGATCGTGAACTTCGTGGTGGCCAAGGTGAAGAAAATGGTTCCCGCCTATCGTCTTCCCCGCAGCGTTTCTTTTGCTGAAGCCCTTTCCAGAGGAAAAGCGGCTACTTACCAAAAGCCGTCTTTGAGGCTGAACGACCTCGCCCTGATCCAATACACGGGCGGTACTACGGGAGTCTCGAAAGGGGCCGAATTAACCCATAGAAACCTGATTGCCAACATGGAGGGCATCAGCCTCTGGTTTCAACCCGCGTTAAAATACGACCTCCCGAGGAATATTCTCGGCGCCCTTCCGTTTTATCATATCTTTGCGCTGACCGTGAATGTCTTTGCCATGATGAAGCTGGGTTTCCATAATATCCTCATCCCTAATCCAAGAGATCAAAAAGCCTTACTCAAAGACCTTAAAAAGCATAATATCTTTATTTTTCCCGGACTGAATACGCTTTTTAACGCGCTCCTGAACAACCCGGAGTTCCGGTCCCTGGATTTTTCCTCCCTCAAAATCACCGTTTCCGGCGGCATGGCCCTACAGGCCGCCGTAGCAGAAAAATGGCACCAAGTAACCGGATGTAAAATATCGGAGGGCTACGGACTGTCGGAAACCTCGCCCGTACTCTCGGTAAACCCGGTAGACGGCGGACAGCAGATCGGTACCATCGGCCTGCCTTTCCCTTCTACGATTATGAAAATCCTGAAAGACGACGGGCAATGGGGAGCGCCGGACGAGATCGGGGAAATCTGCGCCCACGGTCCACAGGTGATGCGCGGCTATTACCAAAGACCTGACGAAACCGAAAATGTGTTCTATACCGACCCTGCCGACGGAAAAGTGTATTTTAAAACGGGAGATATCGGCCTGATGCAGTCCGATGGCTTCTTTAAGATTGTAGACCGCAAAAAAGACATGATCCTGGTATCGGGTTTCAACGTATATCCGAACGAAATCGAGGAAGTTATTTCCCAATGTCCGGGTGTGCTGGAAGTGGCCTGTGTAGGCGTGGAAGACGACAAATCTACCGAGGCGGTGAAGATCTTTGTAGTGAAAAAGGATCCGGACTTAACCGAAGAAAGCATCAGGGCTTTTGGCAAAGAGAACCTGACGGCTTACAAGCGGCCCAAGTACGTGGAGTTCCGCGATGACCTACCGAAAACCAATGTGGGGAAAATACTTCGCCGGGAGCTGAAAGGGAGTTGACAATGGTAGGGAGTAGGGAGTGGCGCGGGGGATGATGCTGAAATATGAATTTTCTAAACAAAACACTTGGTGTATTTTTCATCTTCCTGGTTCGGTTTTACCAGGGAGCCATCTCCCCTTTCCTGCCTAACGCCTGCCGGTACGACCCCACCTGTTCCCATTACATGATTGGCAGTATTAAAGAGTGGGGCGTAATCAAAGGCACATGGCTCGGCTTAAAGCGAATAGCCAGGTGCCACCCCTGGGGCGGATTTGGGTATGACCCGGTGAAGAAGAAGCCGAAATCAAGTAAGAAATCAATTACGAATTAAAGATCAATTACGAATTAAAAATTACGAATTACGGGAGGGCTAGGCAATTACGAATTAAAAATTACGAATTACGGGAGGGTTTAGGCAATTACGAATTAAAAATTACGAATTACGAAGTCAAATGGGCAGATCAATTACGAGTAATGCAATCGATTGCGTAATTCGTAATTGACATCGTGCCCTTCGTCAGGCTCAGGGTGACGGTAGCATCGGTAAAGGTGAAAGTAACACCGGCGTTCCCATTGTCAGGCTGAGCTTAGCCTGTCCTGAGCTTGCCGAAGGGTCGAAGCCCCCCGTAATTCGTAATTGAAAAATCGTAATTCGTAATTTTTAATTCGTAATTTTTAATTCTCTGAGCAGCTCTTCCTGCATCTCCACTCCTTTATCCGCATTGTACCATTTTTGAATCTCGGTTTTGACGGTTTCAAAATCGACTTTTTCAGCGGTAAGCCGGGTATAGATTTCCCGGCATCCGGCCGGACGCGGCCCCCATATGAACAGATCCTGCCCTTCCGTGTTTCTGAAAATCACTTTAGGAATAGACTTAGATCCGTTGCTCAGGTACTGGTTGATCCGGAACGGTTCGCTGTCTCTCAACTCGTATTCTACACGAATCAAAGGGTTCAGTTCAGCCAACCTATGGAGAAACGGCACACTGTGCGCTGCATCCCCACACCAGGGTTCTGTAATGATGATCCAGGTTTGTGGTTTAGCTATGCCTTTGATCACTTCCGTTAATTCTTCCGAAAGTTTACCCGTTTTCAACCAACGGTTCATTCTTGCCCAGTTCATCCGCGTATATTCTATATAGTCGGAATTGTCATAGGGTGCGACCTGCTCTTCATTGCTTTTTTCAATAATGGATTGAAAATAATTGAGATATTCCTGAAATGTCATAGGTATAAATATTAGTTCCGAGTAGTGCCCTTCGTCAAGCTCAGGGTGACAGTAATACGGGTGTTGCCATTGTCAGTTCGAGCACAAACAAGCATGATAATACGAAGTTTGCGAGCGTAGCTCCGAGAACCTCGTAGTGAGCCGGGAATAGGTGTTCCGTCTACTGCGCCAATTGCTCCAAGCTCCTCGCGATTTATCTTTAAAATGAATATAGTATAATAACAGAAACCGATGAAGTTTGGTGCGAAAAGGCCGGTATGACACATATCATATTTACACATTACAAAGATGGTCTTAAACTGACCCTGATCATTTTTTGAGCCGTGTTTTACCGGGTTATTTGTATTCGTTTAATTTGATCTTTATGCCTCATACATTTCATATCCCGGTCTTAGGACTGGCTTTTTCCGTTGATACCCCCATCAAAGTCGCTCACCTCGGTATCTCATCCGTTACTTCTATCGTAGATGACATCCTGCTGGAGCGGATGCGAAAATTTTATACAGAGAAAGCGGGATGGCGTTACACCCCCATTTCCGTGAAAGAAGAGGGTTACCGTTCCAGGAGAATCACGGCCTACCTGAATACGATGCTTCGCCTTATCCGTGAAAAAACGGAAGCCTTGAAAAAAGAGAGTTTCAGGCAAAACGGGAGCCTTCGCCGGTATTTTGAACTGCTTCCCGACACCTCGGTCTTAAAAAGTCTGTATGTGCAGTACCTGGAAATGCCGGAAGGCAGTGAAAAGGAAACGCGGGAGCAGGAACTGAAAAACCGGGTTACGACGGGTGCGGTTGACGTCAATATTATGGCGAAAGTAGATAAGATGAACTACAGCGTGACCGGACAGGAAACCGGTAGCGATGCCCTCGAAGCGTTGAAAGGCTTTGCCGAAAGCGACTTGGAGTCGTCTGTGGTACTTTCCGCCGGCATGAACCCCCGGCTTTACAGTTATCTCGAAAACTTCCCGGATTTTTTCCCCTCCCCTAAGCTCCGTAAAAAAATTATCCTGAAAGTAAGCGACTTTCGCTCGGCACTGATCCAGGCGAAATTCCTAGCTAAAAAAGGACTTTGGATTTCCGAATTCCGGATCGAATCGGGTTTAAACTGCGGCGGCCATGCTTTTGCCACAGAGGGGTACCTGCTGGGCCCTATTCTCGAAGAGTTTAAAACCAAACGTACGGAAATGACGGAAGAACTGTTCCAGATCTACCACAAAGCGCTGGAGACGAAGCAAATTCCCTGCCCGGAACCACCCCCGATGAGAATATCGGTTCAAGGCGGAATAGGTACGGCCGAAGAAAACGCTTTCCTTCTGAACTACTACGAAATGGATGCTACCGGATGGGGAAGTCCTTTCCTACTGGTACCCGAAGCCACTACGGTAGATACGGAAACCCTGAAGGCCCTGACCCACGCGGCGCCTAACGATTTTTACGTCAGCAATGCTTCGCCCCTGGGTATTCCCTTCAATAATTTCCGTCCGAGTACTTCCGAGAAACAGCGCCTGGAACGAATTGCCAAAAGCCGGCCGGGCAGTCCTTGTGTAAAGAAATTCCTGGTTTCCAATACCGAATTCACGGCAGAACCCATCTGCACGGCTTCCCGACAATACCAGGCATTGAAAATCAAGCAACTGGAGCAGGAAATTACCGACCCGGCCGAATTGCGGGAGAAAGTAGATACCGTGACCGAAAAAGCGTGCTTATGTGAAGGTCTGGCCACCTCCGCGTACCTGGCGAACGACATCCTGAAACCGAAAGAAAGCCGGGCTGTAGCCATCTGTCCCGGCCCCAATCTTGCCTATTTTTCGGGGAGTTTTTCCCTGGAAGAAATGGTACAGCATATCTACGGGAAACTCAACCTGCTCGGGAACACACCCCGTTCCAATGTATTTATCAACGAGTTAAAACTTTATATCGAATACCTTAGGAAAGACCTCAGCACCAATATAGAGGATCTAAAAAAGGCGAAATATCTGACTAAATTCAGAGATCAGTTGCAGAACGGAATCCAGTACTACAAGGAGTTGATTCCCCGGATTTACAACCAGACCGAGGCTTACCGCCAAAAAATGATGGCGGAATTGCTGGAACTGGAGCAGCAGGTGGTGGCCTTCCAGCTCCTGACCTGATTGGGTTACAAAAAATAAGGCCCTGAAACCAGAGCCTTATTTAGTTTTATACGCAAAACAATTACCCCTTTTTCCGTTTATACACCCCGTAAAACACCTGGGGTAAAACCGTTAATGACAAGATCATGCAGATGAGCAATCCGCCCACGATCATGATGGCCAGCGGCTTCTGGATCTCCGAGCCCATGCCGGTGGATAATGCCGCCGGAAGCAGCCCGAGCGACCCCATGAGCGCGATCATCACAATGGGCCGGATCCGGGAATGAACGCCCTGGTCAATGGCCTCTTTCAGGCTCATTTTTCGCAGGTTATCTTTCATAACTGCAATCAGGATGATGCTGTTGATGGTATTTACCCCGAATAAAATAATAAAGCCGATACCGGCAGAAATACCGAAAACGGTGCCTGTAAGCCAGAGCGACAGGAAGCCGCCGATAAAGGCATAAGGAATGGTGCTGGCAGCGATGAGCGTATCTTTTATGGTGCCGAAATTGAAGTACAGCAGAAACAGGATCAGCAATAATACCGCCGGTACGATCACCGCCAGCTGGGCAGTGGCCCGCTCTTTGCTTTCAAACTCGCCCGCCCACACCATTTTGTGCCTGCCCGGCAGATGCACCTGCTCTGCTACCCGGGCTTTGGCCTCTTCGATGGTGCCGCCGAGATCGCGCCCTTCGATGCTGAAGCCTATGGCAATATACCGGCTGCTGCCCTCCCGATAGATGAAAGCAGGCCCGGTCAGGTATTGGATGGTGGCGATCTCCTTCAACGGGATCTTCTTTCCGCTTTTGGCCGGGATCAGGATCTCGCCGATCTTCTGCTCATTATCGCGGTAAGCCTTATCGAAGCGGATCCTTACATCAAACATCCGTTCGTTTTCAAAGAACTTCGTAGCGGCACGCCCGCCGATCGCCATTTCTATTACGGCCTGGGCATCGTGCATATCCACCCCGTACCGGGCCATCTTGCTGTCGTGAAGCTGGATCCGCAGCTCCGGCAACCCGATGTTTTTGTAAACGTTCAGGTCCTGGATACCTTCCACGTCCTGGATGGCATCGGCCACCTGTCCGGCATATTTTTCCAGCTCGAAGAGGTCTTCACCAAAGATCTTTATCACCAGTGAGCTCTTCACCCCTGCCACATATTCTTCCACGTTATCCTGGATGGGCTGGCTGAATCCGAACACGATGCCGGGGTAGCTGCCGAGCTTTGACCGCATTTCTTCGATCAGCTCATTTTTAGAAATATGGCGCGCCCATTCTTTTTCGGGGTGCAGCTGAATATGGAATTCAATATTGAAGAAGCCGGTAGGATCGGTACCGTCGTTCGGCCGGCCTACCTGGTTCAGCACAAATTTCACTTCCTTAAATTCCCGGATCTGGTCTTTCATTTCCTTCGCCAGGCGAACCGACTCCTGGAGGTTCACACTATTCGGCAGGGTGGCCCGTACATAAAGCGCCCCTTCATTCAGTTTCGGAATAAATTCGGTTCCCATAAACATAAAGCCGGTGAGGCAGCTGGCCAGAAAAACCAGGAACGCCCCGATGGTGGCTCTTTTATGCCGGTTACTCCATTGGAAAAGCCGGTATAAGTTGTTTTTGAAAAAACGGGAGATCAGGTTTTCCTTTTCCGCTATGTTCCGTGTCAGCATGAACTTACACATGGCCGGCACGTAGGTAATGCTCAGGATCAGCGAGCCCAGAAGCGCATAACCTAAGGTGAATGCCAGCGGGGAAAACATTTTCCCCTCTACTTTCCGGAACGAGAAAATGGGGATCAGCGCCACGATCAGGATGATCTGGGCAAAGACGATGTATTTGGCCACGCTGCCCGCACTTTGTTTGATCAGCCCCGATTTACTCATGGCGTTGAATCGCTTCATTCCTACCGCATGGGCCTTTTTCTCCATAGCCACAAAAACCGTTTCCACAATGACCAGCGTTCCTTCCAGCAGCAACCCGAAATCAATAGCCCCCAGGGAGATCAGGTTGGCAGGGAGCCCCTGAATCCGGAGCATGGTAATGGCAAAAAGGAAGGAAAGCGGAATGACGGTAGCTACGATCACCGTGGTTCGCCAGTTGAAAAGGAAAATGAATACCACCACGGAAACGAAGATGATCCCTTCCACCAGGTTTTTGGTCACCGTATTCACGGTGGCGCTGACCAACTCGGTCCGGTCAATAAAGGCCTCGATCTTTACGTCTCCGGGGAGGATATCGTTATTCAGCTCAGCGATCTTTTCTTTCAGCCGGGGAATGACATCACCGGGATTTTCACCGCGAAGCATCATCACCACCCCCTGAACCAGGTCATCTTCGTCCTGCAGGCCCACCTGACCCAGGCGGGGCTTGGCCGCCACCTCCACCTGGGCCACGTGCCTGACCAGAACGGGGCTGTTGCCCTTCACTTCGATAAGAATGTTTTCAATGTCATCAATGCTTTCCAACAAACCCACGCCCCGCACCACGTAGGCCTGGCTTCCCAGCTCAATGACATCCCCGCCCACGTTGATATTGCTTTTGGAAACGGCCTCGTAAACATCCAGGGGTGAGAGGTCGTAGTTGGCCAGCTCGGTCGGGTTGATCTTGATCTCGTAGATCTTTTCCTCCCCGCCAAAGCTGACCACATCTGCCACGCCGGGCACGGCCACCAGCTCCCGCTCAATGACCCAGTCCTGGATGGCCGTCAGCTCTTTCACCGGCCTTTTGCTCCGGATCACATAGCGGAAGATCTCCCCCGTGGCCCCGTATGGCGGCTCGATGTTTGCCTCGGCCCCTTCGGGTAATTCCACTCCCTGGAGCCGGTTGGAGGCATACTGCTGCGCATAAAAATCTTCCACGGCGTCATCAAAAATAACGGTAACCACCGACAGCCCGAAAAGGGAGATCGATCGCACGTCCGTCTTTTTGGGGATGGTGTTCATCTCCTTCATCAAAGGGAGCGTCACAAACTTCTCCACCTCTTCGGCGCTTCTTCCCGGCCACTGGGTAATGATCCGGGCCCGGGTATTGGTCACATCCGGGAAGGCCTCTATCGGGGTGTGGATATAAGAAATTACCCCCGCCACCACCAGCAAGGCCGTCATAAAAAAGACGATGATGGAATTTTTCAGCGAAAACCAGACTATGTTTTTAATCAACTTCTGCATGCTTCTAAAGTGATTCAAAAATCAGCAATTGATTTTTAGAGATGATCTGCTCTCCCGCCTGTAAGCCTTCCGAAATAAAAGTAGTGTCTTCGTTTTTGACCTCTACCGTGATTTTTCTTGCTTCAATATGACAATCATCCTTGTATACCAGCACGTAGTACTGATTATCCGAAAACACGATGGCCGAAGTAGGAACACCCACGGCCTGCCTGCCGGTTCTCTTCCAGGCCGTTACATCCACAAGCATGCCGGGCTTCAACTTAAAGTGGGCATTGGGAAGGATCACGCGACCCTTCAGCACCCTTGCATCCTCGTCGAGCACCGGCGAGATCTGCGAGATATTTCCTTTAAAAATATCATCCGGGTAAGACAGCGTAGTGATGCTTACATCCATACCTTGGTGGATCTTATTCACGTTAGAGGCGTAAATGTTGGCCATTACCCAGAGATTATTGAGGTCGGAGACGGTAAAAAGCGAGGCCCCGCCGGCAGCGATCTGCTCTCCCGGGTTAATACTTTTTTCGGTGATGATCCCGGAGGCCGGGGCTTTGATCTGGAATACGCCCTTCCCCGAATTTCCGCTGTAGAGGCTCATATCTTTCTCTGTTCTGGCCTTCTCTGCTTTTAAGACCTCCAGCTCTGATATGGCATCGGCCAGCTCTTTCCGCGAGGTAAGCCCGTCGTCAAACATCGACTGCACCGATGCCAGCCTGGATTGGGCGGCCCTGATCCTGCTTTCCAGGGTGGCGAGGGAAGCCGACATCCCGCTCAGCTCCGTGCTCCGCATTTCTGCCAGTACCTGGCCCCGGCTTACCCGGTCGCCGAGAGAGAAAAAGGTGGAGGTCACCACCCCGCTCACCAGGGGCACATAACTGACCACCTTGTCCGGGTTGGCTTCCACACTGCCTGTAAGGTGGATCCCCTCAGTAACGGTTTGGAGCTCCGCCGTATAAAGTTCTATCCGGGCTTTAAACGATTCATCGAGGCAGAATTTCTTTTCTTCCGCTTCTTCCTCTTTCTTTCCGCATGCTACTGACAATAAAGCCAGGGCAGCTATTAATGCTGTTTTCTTCATGTGTATAAAATTTTAGCCGGGCGGCGAACCGCTTTCAGCGATCAGCTATCAGCAGTCAGCTTATTCATTGGGGGGCGCCTAGCCGCCGGTTGGTGTGCCGGTTTTCTGATAGCTAATGGCTATTTCACAAGTCTTTTCCCAAAGTATAATTCAGCTTTTCGACTTGTTCTCTCAGCTCTCTTTTGGCATCCGTGATGATCTGCTTAGTGTTTCGGTAAGTGTCTGAAAAGTCAAGATATTCGAGCATGCTGATGTTTCTGTTCATAAAGTTCTGCGTATATACATCCAGCAGATCGTCCAGCGCGTAGTCTTCCCCGATAGCATCGTAGAAGTCCAGCGCATTTTTCAGGCCCTGGTATGCCCGGATGATCTCCGTGCTGACGTTCAAAGCCTGCTGCTGAGCAAGCGTCCCGGCCTTCTGAGCAGTAATCCTGGCGTGTTGGATATTTCCCTGGTTCCGGTTAAAGAGAGGGAGGTCTATGCTGGCACCGATACCGAAGAAATTCAGCATGGTGTTGCCGTTACGGTCATATTGCGCCCGAAGCGTAACATCCGGTTTGCTCCTGGCCTGCTCCAGGTCAAGCACTTTGCTGTACCAGGTTTCTTCCAGTTGAGCCTGCTTTAAGTCGGGCCGGTCTGCCTCCTCCTGAAGGCGGTCAGGTGACAATAGCCGGTATGCGGTCATATCCGGCTCCAGCGGATCTGTGATCAGCAGCACGGAAGCAATATCCAGCTTTAGCAGCTGCTTCAGCTCTGCCTGCAGCTCAAAAGATCCGGCCGCTATTTCCCGAAGCTCCTTACCGATCTCCAGTTCGAGGGCCTTCAGGCGGGCCGGCTCATTCCGGGGTATATGGCCCTGCTGCACCTGGTTCTGATAGGCCCGGCTTAGTCTTCTGACCGACATCAGCCGGGCCTCTTCGTTCTGTTTTTTTTCTTCCAGCGCCTGTAGGCCGGTCATCCTGTTGCGAAGCTGCAGCTTCAGCTTGCGGAGCAGCTCCTGAAACTCCGCACCTGCTTTTTCGATCCCTACCTGTTCTACCGCTACTTCTTTCTTACGCTTTCCGGCCGTTTCGATCAGTTGCTCCAGCTCGGCTCCGAATTGCCGGTTCCGCCCGAATGTGCCCCAAAGCGGCGGCACGGCCTCCTGTCCGCCGGTTTGCCGGGAGGTGGCCCAGAGGTTGACCTGGTCTACGGTAAGGTTGGGGTTGGGCCAGAGCTTAGCCTGCTGAACAAGGGCTTCGGCTTCCGAAACCTTCATTTTTTCTGCTATCAGCAATAGGTTTTCTTTCAGGAACAAGGCCTCGGCTTCCGTACGGGAAAGGCGCAGGGTATCCTGGGCATAGCTGCCGAAAACGATAAAAATATTGATGAATATTAAAATACTCCGATGCATCTGCTGCCTGATTTGAGGCGCAAAAGTCGGGTGCGATACCTTAAAAAGGGCTTAAGGGCGATAAAAATAAGATAAAATTTGGGGCCTTTATTCATCACTACCAGGGTTCAGGAAGATTGTAATGAGTTCATGATTACAATGCCTTATATGCCTGTTCTTTATGGGTTATTTCATTGGGATATAAATAAGCGAGTTTCCCTTCTCTAACCAGAGGGGTAATAAAGTTCCTGCTCAGGTAATTTTCATTCTTGTCAAGAAGTAGGGCTAATTCACTTATTTTAAAGTATCGAATAGCACATATTTCCAGGATCAGCTCTTCTAATTTTGATTTGTCCTTTACTCTTCTGTTTAAATGAGTAATTTTTGATAGCAAATCATTCCTAAACTCTTTCTGTAGTTTTTCCTTTTCATCTTCTGTTGTAAGCTCATGATCTTCTGTTGTAAGCTCGTGATCTTCTGTTGTAAGCTCATGACCTTCTGTTGTAAGCTCATGACCTTCTGTTATAAGCTCGTGATCTTCTGTTGTAAACTCAGGAATAAAAACAATATTCCCCAAACTTTTACCCGCCACATAGTAAGTAAATTTTCCCTTCCCCTTCGGAATAAGCAAACCCTTATCTCTTAGGGATCTCAAATCGGAACTGGCCTTCAATGTATCTACATCTGAAAGTTGACGATAGATCGTGTTATCAATAGCACCTAATTCCCTGACAAAGATGAGGGCCTGCTTCTGCGAGTCGTTCAAATTAAACTCTTCAAAACCGGCTAACCACTCCAAATCTTCCTCACTTAAAAAATGATGAAGCAGTAGCCTGACAGTAAACCTGTTATTTTCTCTATCCGATTCAAATGTGGGAGGGGCTAACTTCGCCTTTTTAAGGAGCTTTCTCATAGCTCTGATTCCTGAGCCTTTGGTTTCAGCCAGGTTAGTTTCATGAAACACAGCCGCTATATATGAATTGCGGATTTCAGAACCTGGCTTACCCAGCAGTTCATCGGATTTGAGCGAGAATCCCGGATTAATTATCTCTATTCTATTATCATACCGGATAATCTGAATGGGAGAATTTACCCTGTACGACCTATGCATCAGCGCATTTACAATGGCCTCCCGGATTACTTTTACCGGTAAGCCGATGGCATCTGCCTGTAAACTGTTTTCTTCAAGCTTAAAGCCTTTGGGTAAGTCGGCATATATAGCGTCAACCAGTCTGTAGACTAAAAGAATCAGCGGCCCCCGCATATCAATCGTACTGAAACGCTCATCAGGATCCTGCACCCATTCATTGCCCGGTACCCGTATATAATCTACCCGCATCACAGGAAAAACCCTTCTAAGCGCAGAAGACTTCCCAAATACCAAAACTCCTGCTACCGTTAAACGCTCGCTACCGTCTGGGGTCATTCCTCCCAAAGCCAGTAGGAGCTCCTTATCGTCATACGTTAATTCTTCTGCCGACGGATTTATTTTTTCTCTTAAAGACCGGTACCTTTTTAACGCAGCCTCATCTGTATCTTCTAATGAAGTATAATCGACGGGGCTTTGGTCATAGGGGTGCTGATCTGAAAAGAAAATTCTTAAATCATCTTCCGTACATTTATGATCCGTGGCCCCGATTCTTCTGAATGCTCCCGAAGGCAGTCCCTTACTTTTAATAAATAATGGCTTCTGATGTTTTTCTAACTCTTTAATATATAAAATGATTGCCGTTTTCCCGTTGTATGTTTCCACCTTAAACTCCGGTCGAACAGGGATATTAAAGATCGTTGCACATTGCGTAGCTATATCTGACTGCAGCTTGTCGGGGTCTGGAACGCCCTCCAAAACATATTCCGGAAACAGGGTGGCATTATCTTTCTTAATCCCCAAAGCAATATAACCACCTCCCAGCCCCGGCTCGTTTGAAAAAGCACAAATGGTCTCCATGATAGACTTTCCCGCTTCAGAAGCTGTTTTAGCCTCCAGGTTCGGCAGTTCATCAGATACTTTCAAACACTTTAATATTTCTTTCAGATTCATATTCTCCGTTAAACTTTCCATGCCAACCTTATTATTAAATGGCGCCGGGATGGTTTACGATATGAGCACTTATACCAGGTACAAAACTCAAATATAACCAAAAACAAGCTGTAATTTTGAGATATTACCGAGTGTTCCTGAGATTAATTTTATTCTTTACGCTCGCCCACCTTCCGTTACCGGCAGATCTACCACAAACCTATTCACCTCGTCACCCGGCGTTTCGTAGTGGATCGTAGCTGAATGGAGGCTGAAAATGCGGTGGGTAAGCACCAGGCCCAATCCGAAGCCCGACTTATCCCGGCTGTTAGCGCCCCGGAAGAAATGGCTGAACAGGAAGCGGGTCTCGTCAGCAGAAAGCGGCGTACCCCGATTGGTAAAGCTAACCCGGATCTTCTCCCGAGCGGGGAATTCGATCCGAACATCCACTTTCCCGTTATCTGAATAAATCACACCGTTCAGCAATAAATTCTGAAAAGCCTGTTTGATCAGCAGCCGGTTGGCCAAAATATAGAGCTGGCTTTCGTCAAAGGAGCCCGAAGGATAATTGAGCTCGAAAATATAGGCAGGATGTATCCGGTTCAGTTCCCCGATGATATCAAACAGCAGCTCATCTACCCGGATGGCCTTCTTCGATACTTCCTGCCCGGCATCGATCTTGGAAATTTCCAGGAGCACGTTGATGATCCCGCCCAGCGACTTTGTGCTATCTGTCAGCCGGGTGATCTGAAGCTTTATCCGGCCGATATCCTCCTCCTTTTGCAGCTTCTCCAGCTCTGAAACCAGGATGGCAACGGGCGTTTTCAGCTCATGCGAAATGTGGTGGATGGTATGCTTCTGAAACACAAACGATTCGCGGGTTCTGGCGAGCAGCTCATTGAATTTACCGGTCAGGTTTCTCAGCTCTGAGGTAGTGGTGCTGATCTCGATTTTAGATGAATCTTCCACCACTATCCTGCTCAGCTGCTCCGAAAGCGATACAATGGGGCGCGAAATGATATTGGAAAGGTGACGGGTGATCAGCCACACCACCAACGTGAAGATCACAAACAGGCCCGTCAGCAATTTCCCTAAAAAATCTCTTTTCGAATAGCCCTGGGAATCAAATGCTTTACTGATGGCATAGTAAGATTTCCCTCCGGATTCGAGATAAGCACCTACAATGTCATAATCGCCGCCTTTGGTTTCGATCCAGCTTTTATTGGGCGATAATTCATGCAGTATTTCATTGGCGCTTCTGATCTCCAGGTTATCGATACTTGAAAAAATAAGCTGCTTGGCCTGGTCATAGATGAGGAGCTTTTCGTCGTAAAAATCATGGATATTTTGTTCATCCAACAGGAGGGAAAGCTCTTCGCTCTTTTTTTTATGCTCGTTCACCAGCCTTACCGTATAGGTGATCTTTTCGAGCTGCTGCTGCTGAAACTCCTCCTCCCGGTATTCCGAAAACAGGTAATAAATAACCACAAACGATACGAGGGTCAGACCTATTACCGTCAATGAAAAATAGAGCAGTATTTTATTCCTTATTTTCATTCCGGATCCACGTAGTAGCCGTACCCTACTTTGGTTTTTATGGAGTTTTTATCGAAGGGTTTGTCCAGCTTATTTCTCAGGAAGCTGATATACACTTCGATGGTATTGGTGTTGACATCGAGTGAGGTTCCCCAGATCTCCCGGATCAGGTCGTTTTTGGAAACCAGCTCTCCGGGTGTTTCGCAGAGCTTCACCAGGATCTGGTATTCGCGGGGGGTAAGGCTAATTTCCCTGCCCTGCCTTTCCACCTTTTTCTTACGGGTATCTATCTCGATATCATCTACGGAGATGATGCGCCTTCTTTCACCTCCGGACGGATCGCCGCCCGACAGCTCGCCCGAATTTCTTTTCAGAAGCGATTGTACCCTAAGTAGCAGCTCCCGCATATAAAACGGCTTGGTGAGGTAGTCATCGGCCCCGGAGTCAAAGCCTCTTACCTTGTCTTCCAGGTCGCCGAAGGCCGTGAGCATGATCACCGGCGTATGATCGTTCCGTTCGCGGAAGGCCTGTAGCAGGTCAAACCCGTTTTTCCCCGGTAAATTGACATCCATAATAATGCAATCGTATGCGCTTTTCTGCCACATTCTTTCCGCCAGCAGGCCGTCATACACATTCTCTGCCAAGTGACCCTCCGACTCAAAAGCTTCACGAATGTTCCGGCTCAGGGTGGGGTCATCTTCAACGATCAGGATTTTCATCTGTATAAATTTTAGCTTTCAGCCTTCAGCTATCAGCCGGGCGGAAGGCCGCCCCGCGACGCTTCGCTTATTCATTGGGGGGCGCCTAGCCGGCGGTCGGGCGACGCTTCGCTGGTGTGCCGAATTTCTAAAAGTGGTACGCCACCCGGCTGATAGCTGAAAGCTCATGGCTATTCCCTCTATATATCAAACGGTGTAAATATATAACACCGCAACCCGCTTTATATTATTTCTGTGTAAAAAAGTACGGAGAATAATCCTCTCCACTTTACGTAATATTATACGTAACTTGTACACCCCCGAACTCACTATTCGGAAATACGGAAAAAGTACAATCATATCGGATGGATCAGCATGAGCCACTCTTCAGACCACGTGGAAGTAGCGACTTTCGGTCCGGGGAGCGAGCTCCTGAAGCCCTATTGCCTGAATACCTACCTGCACTACCTGATGCTGGAAGCTGCCGAAATAGAGAACCGTTTTTAAAGCAGTTCTCCACTTCGGGAACGTTCCTCATTTATGCCGTTCTCAGCTTTTTAGCTGCTGAAACCATTTTCTCCAATGCCAGGCGGGTCTCCTCCCAATGCCGGGTCTTCAGTCCGCAGTCGGGGTTCACCCACAATTGCGCATCCGGGATCACCTTGCGGGCTTTCTCCATCAGGGCCACCATTTCCTCTTCGGAAGGCACGCGCGGCGAGTGAATGTCGTAAACACCCGGCCCTATCTCATTCGGATATGCAAACTTATGGAATGCATCCAGCAATTCCATCTGCGACCGCGAACATTCTATGGTAATCACGTCGGCATCCATATCAGAAATGCTTTGGATGATATCATTAAACTCCGAATAGCACATGTGGGTATGGATCTGTGTAGCATCTTCCACACCGCTTGCCGAAACGCGGAACGCCCGAACCGCCCAGTCGAGGTAGGTTCTCCGGTTTTCCTTTCTTAACGGAAGACCCTCACGGATGGCCGGCTCGTCGATCTGGATGATACGGATACCTGCTTTTTCCAGGTCAGTCACTTCATCACGAATGGCCAGGGCAATCTGCATGCAGGTATCTCTCCGGGGCTGGTCGTTTCGTACAAAAGACCATTGGAGAATAGTTACCGGGCCGGTCAGCATCCCTTTCACCCATTTTTTGGTCAGTGACTGTGCATATTCCGTCCAACGTAAGGTCATAGGTTCGGGACGGCTCACATCACCGAAGATCACCGGCGGCTTCACACAGCGGCTGCCGTAGCTTTGCACCCATCCGTTTTGCGTAAAGGCAAAACCTTCGAGCTTTTCGCCGAAGTACTCCACCATGTCGTTCCGCTCAAATTCTCCATGCACCAGCACATCCATGTCGATCTCTTCCTGCCATCTGATGGCTGCCGCCGTTTCTTCTTCGATCAGCGTATCGTACTCTTCCCGGGTCAGTTCGCCTTTTTTCAGCCTTGCCCGCCAGCTTCTTACTTCCTGTGTTTGCGGAAAAGACCCGATGGTGGTGGTAGGAAAGAGGGGCAGGCCCAGCACTTGCTGCTGTTTTTCTCTGCGCGCAGCAAAAGGGCTCTCCCTGCGTGCATCCCTTTCCGTGATCCGGCTTACCCTGTCTTTAACGGCCGGGTTATGGATCAGGGAAGAGGTCTTCCTGCTTTCCATCGCCTGCCTGTTCGCCTCCAGCACGACTTCTTCAGAGCGCTCTCCCGATGCCCATCTTCTCAAAAAGGCCACCTCTCCTATTTTCTGCTTCGCAAAAGCCATCCGGTTTTTGATCTCCGGATTCAGCTTTTTCTCAAAATCGAGGTCGCAGGGCGAATGGATCAGGGAGCATGACGGCGCAATCAGGATCCTGCCGGCACCGAGGGCCGCTTCGGCTTTTCCGATCAGTTGTAAAGAGGTCTCAAAATCATTTTTCCAGATGTTTCTTCCGTCTACCACCCCCAGCGACAGCCTTGTTTTTTTATCCGGAAAGGTCGTAGCCAGGATATCCTCCAGTTGCAGGGGGCAACGCACCAAGTCGATATGGAGGGTATCAACGGGCAGTCCGATGGCTACATCGAGGTTATTTCCGTAGCACTCAAAATAATTGGCCAGGATGATCTTCAGTGCGGGTACCGCTTCCGAAAAGAAGGTATAGGTTTTAGAAATGGCGGCTCTTTCGGCCTCATTCAGGTCAAGCGCCAGAGCCGGCTCATCCACCTGTACGCATTCTACCCCCTGCTCTGCCAGCAGTTTCAGCAGCTGCTCATACACCGGTAGCAGCTCTTCCAGGAGTTCTACCCGGTGAAAGCCCGCTTCTTTCTCCTTTCCCAAAAGAAGGTAGGTTACCGGGCCGATGATCACCGGCTTGGCGTGAATGCCGGCCTCCCCTGCCTCTTTAAGCTCTTTCAGCAGCTTTTCGGGGTTCAGCTCAAACTTCTGCTCCGCTTTAAATTCGGGGACGATATAGTGATAGTTGCTATCAAACCATTTGGTCATTTCCATGGCCGTCAGGTCAAAACCCCCTTTCTGATAGCCTCTGGCCATAGCAAAGTAGAGGTCACTAGCCGAATGCGTTTGGGCAAACTGAGTATAACGCTCAGGGATGGCTCCCAGCAAAATGCTCATGTCGAGTACCTGATCGTAAAAAGAGAAGTCGTTGCAGGGGATGAGGTCTATACCATTTTCCTGCTGGATTCTCCAGTTTTCCAGGCGGATCTCCCTCCCGGTTTTTTCCAGTTCATCAGCGGATATTTTACCCGCCCAGTAGGCTTCCAAAGCCTTTTTCAGTTCCCTTTGGCTACCAATGCGCGGGTAGCCCAGATTCTGTGTCTGCATTGTTTTGATATGGGTTTACGTTCTCCCGGTTTCAGAAAAGGCAGGTCTCCTGGCTTGTGCCGCGTTTGCCGTCCTTCCCGCAGGAGCAGTGGACCTTTCAGGGAGTTTTCCCTTAGGCAAAAGCTTTTAATGGCACTTACAGTTGCGCGACAGCCCGTGATTCACACACGATTCCCTTTTCATCCCGGCAAGCGGGAACCCTTTCCGCTGGAGAACAGATGAATAACAATGCGAATTTAGATTTTTTATCTATTTATACAAAAATTTATAGATAATTTATTTGCTATAATATAATATTAAAGACAAATTAATTATATATTCATGTAAAAATAGATGAAATATCTATTTCAAGAAAACTTATTTAACCCCTACGGGGTATATGGGGAATAGAATTAAAAATTACGAATTAGAAATTACGAATTACGAATCGATGCCATTTGGGCTAATCAAAATACCCCGTAGGGGTTACATATCGGTAGACGGACGGTATGCAGTAATTCCAAAATACCCCGTAGGGGTTACATATCGCTAGACGGACGGTGTGCGGTAATTCCAAAATACCCCGTAGGGGTTACATATCGGTAGACGGACGGTGTGCAGTAATTCCAAAATACCCCGTAGGGGTTACATATCGCTAGACGGACGGTATGCGGTAATTCCAAAATACCCCGCAGGGGTTACATATCGGTAGACGGACGGTATGCGGTAATTCCAAAATACCCCGTAGGGGTTACATATCGCTAGGGGGTACATATCGCTAGGGGGTACATTATCCGTAAACAAAAAAAGGTCACCAAGATGGTGACCAATTTCTGATTCAATTAAACAACTAGATTTTGTAACTATGTTTGTTAAACCTCAATTACTTTTTTCTTTTCTCGGAATTTTTTGATCCCGTTGGGCGGCGTGATACACAAATGACGCCACGATGGTAGCCGCCTGCTTCAGGTCATCCGGGTACAGGTGATCGTACGTATCCATGTTGGTATGGTGGGTACGGGTGCTGTATTCCATAGGATCCTGAATAAACTGGAAACCTGGGATGCCCACCCTGTCAAAAGAAAGGTGATCGGTACCTCCCGTGTTGCTGATAGTGACGGTTTTGGCGTCCAGGTCATGGAAAGGCTCCAGCCATTTGCTAAAAATAGGACGAGCGGCTTCGTTTTCCTGTAGATAGATACCCCGGATTTTCCCGGTACCGTTATCCAGGTTGAAATAGGCGGAAATTTTATCTCCTGCGGCATTGCTCCATTGTTTCACGGTATCGGTCAAATGGTTTTTCACATAATTTCTTGAGCCGTGCAGTCCCTGCTCTTCCGCACTCCATAATGCTATACGAATGGTTCTCTTGGGCTTCAGACCGCTGGCTTTGAGAATTCTTACGGCTTCCAGCATGACCGACGACCCCGCCGCATTATCTGTAGCGCCGGTACCGGTATGCCAGGAGTCGAGGTGAGCGCCTAGCATGACCACTTCATCTTTCAGCTTGGGATCAGTACCTTTGATCTCCGCCAGCACGTTGTATCCTTTCAGGTCAGCAGTATGAAACTTGCTTTTTACGTCCAGCTCCATCTTCACGGGAATCCCCGCTTTGGCCAGGCGCACAATCGTGAGGTAATCTTCGGTAGACATCACCATATCGAGCATATTTTCCGGATCAGAAGCCTTATACGAGCCTCCTCCCTGCACAAACAGCGTACCGTCTTTCCCCCTTGCGTTAATGCTCAGGAAAGTGATCGCGCCTTCTTCGTAGGCCATGGCCTTGGTTTTGTTGGATACATAAGAAGCACGGCGCATATTGGCAATCATTTCACGGAATTCGGGATTGTCTCTTCCTCCCTGTCCGGCGCCTCTGGCCTGGATTTCGGCTTTGGCCATTTTCTCCAGGTCTTCGTCGGTATATCTTCTCACGTCAGGGTTAAAGCCCGAAGGCAGTTTGGCATCGCTGTACAGCAGCACCACCTTATCCTTGAATTTTCCTTTGTACTGTTCCAGTCCGGTGGTATCCGCTTCATCCACGAGAAGTACTTCCGCCTGCCGCAATCCGTTGCTCCCGGCTGTCCACACTTTCGGAAGGGCCAGGATAGGTTTGTAGTAGGGCGCAGTCATGGCCACATAGCATTTCTGCAGTTCCCAACCCTTACCGAATTCTCCCCAGGGTTCCAACTGCACATTCTCCAGGCCCCACTCTTTGAGTTTGTTCTGGGAATAGGTGGCCGCCCGCATAAAGCCGGGAGAGCCTTGTAGCCTCGGTCCGCTGACATCGGTCAGATGGAACGCAATATCCATTACTTTGGAGTTCTCCAGCCCTTCTTTCCTGATTTTCTTTACCGCTTCTTCATCTACCTTCTCCTGGGCATTCAGCGCAAGGCTCAGCCCCGTCAGTAATACAATTGATAAAATTTTTTTCATTGTTTAATAGTAAGTATTCGAATTAAATATATGGCTAAATATAGCAATTGATTTCCGGTCAGGAGTTTATCTTGCGATTATCCGCCGGATTATGAAGATTAACCTCTCTTTTCCGCCGACTTAAAGAAAAGGAAGAATTAAAAAGCGAACCAAACCGACATAAAATGCAGAATAGCAGCGGCCAGTACAAAAAGATGCCAGATAAAATGATTGTACTGCCAGGTTCTGATCTGGTAAAACAGTACACCGAGGAGATAAAGAAGCCCCCCGCCTACCAGCAGGTAAAGGGAAAGCGCGGGCAGTCCGGACCAGAACTTTTCGCCCATGGCCAGCACCATGACGCCCAGACCAATGTATACCAGGCTAGACAAGAGCCGGAAGCGACCGGTAAACAGCGTCTTATTGATAATTCCGGCCACTATCACCACCCACTGCACCATGAGCAGCCACCTGGCCCGCACAGGATCGGCGTGCAGCAACACCAGGGGCAGGTACGTGCCGCCGATCAACAGGAAAATGCTGATATGGTCAAAGATGCGTAGAACGGATTTGGCCACCGGGTTTTCCGTAGCATGGTAGAGGGTAGAGAAAGTAAACACCATCAGAAGGCCAAATACATAAAAACTCACCGCGGCGGGTAAATGCGGGATTCCGCTGTGATGGGCCTTCAGAAACAGCAAAGGAGAGAAAGCCAGAATCAGGATAATACCTATTCCGTGCGACAGGGCGTTGGCCAGTTCAATCCGGAGTTTTCTTTCGTTTTCCAACCGTAAAAATTATAATTCAATGGTGGTGCCCGTGCTGCCTTCCAGGGCTTCGGCCAGGTCATCCGCTTCACAAATAATCACTTTCCGCACGCCGGCCTGTACCGCCGCAAAGGCGTTGTCCAACTTTGGAATCATGCCGTCGTAAATAATGCCTTCCGCCTTGTAAGTCTCATAGGTTTCGGGCGTGAGGCGGGGAATGAGCGTAGTGTTATCGTTGGCGTCACGCAAAACCCCTTTCTTCTCAAAACAATACACCAGGTTCACGGCTTCTGCCCCGCTGAGGGCGCGGGCTATTTCAGAGGCCTGGGTGTCGGCATTGGTATTCAGCATATTGCCTTCGGGGTCAAAGGTCAGGGGAGCAAATACCGGGCTTAGTCCGTGCTGCAAAAGAAGCGTAATAAGGGGGATATTTACTTTTTTCACATCGCCCACAAAACCGTAATCTATGGTTTTTACCGGACGTTTCTGGGCCAGTATGGCGGCTCCATCGGCTCCGGTTAGTCCTATGGCGTTACAGCCCAGGCACTGCAGACCGGCCACAATGCGCTTGTTCACCAGCCCCCCGTACACCATAGTGACCACATCGCGCATGGGGGCGTCGGTAATCCTTCGCCCTTCCACCATCTTGCTCTCAATACCCAGCTCTTTCGCTACTTTCGTGGCGATCTTCCCGCCCCCGTGTACGAGGATCTTCTTTCCCGGAATACGGGCGAAACGTTGCAGAAAACCCGCCAGCTTCGCGGGGTCATCGATCACATTTCCCCCAATTTTAACCACATTCATCCTGCTTTCTGATTTGGCTTGATCTTCAAAATTAGGCAAACGGTCGATACTAAGGAAGAAAATACATGAAATAACTCCTTTGCAACATTGTTGCACTTGATAATTTTACTACTTTTGCAACGTTATTGCATTTTATTCGTGAGTGAGCTATGAGCTGTGAGCTATCAGCCTTCAGCTATCAGCTGTCAGCTACGAGCTGTTAGAAATTAGATGTTAGGTACGGCAATTTGTGATGAATATGCGAAGTGGGGCGGCCTTCCGCCAAGCTCATAGCTCAAGGCTCACAGCTGAAGGCTGATAGCTGAAGGCTGACAGCTAAAAACAAAATATGAAAAGGATACGCTGGATTTTCTTACTCTTTGCTTTCTCCTCCGCTTCCGGGCAGGGGTTGAAGGGAAGGGTAGTGCATTTTAAAAGCGGCGTACCGAACGCAGTGGTGGTGCTGAACGACTCCCTGCACCGCACCACCGACCGCCAGGGGGAATTCCGCTTTTCTCCCCTCGTGCCCGGCACCTATAAGCTGCTGATCACCCACACCCAGTACAAACCTTTTCTGCTACAGGTGGAAGTCGCCTCGGATACCACCCTGAACGACATCCTGCTGGAAGAGAGCATCTACGAGCTGAGGGAAGTAACGGTATCGAACAACCGCCGCGAAAAGGCCCGGAAAGACAATGCCCTGAACGTGGAGGTGGTCAATTCCGATTTTATCCGTAAAAACCTGGGCGGAAGCCTGATGCAGACCCTGGAAAAAGTACCCGGTGTGAACGCCATGGCCATAGGCTCCGGGCAGTCGAAACCCCAGATACGGGGCCTCGGATTTAACCAGGTGATGGTGGTAGACGGGGGCGTAAAGCACGAAGGACAGCAGTGGGGCGCCGACCACGGCCTGGAAATCGACCAGTTCGCTGCGGGGTCAGTAGAGATCCTGAAAGGAGCGGCCTCCTACCTCTACGGTTCCGACGCCATCAGCGGTATCATCCGGGTAAACCCTCATCTGCCCCCCGCCCTGCACAGCATGAACCTCACGCTGAACAGCGCCTACATGAGCAACAGCAACGCTTTCAGCAATTCCCTGAATTTCAATGTGCGCCAACACGCCTGGTATGCCGATGCCCGGGCTACTTTCCGCGACTACGGCGACTACCGCGTACCCACCGAACGGGTGTACGTATACGATTATGAAGTGCAGTTGCCGGGCGGGTACGTGCGAAACTCCGCCGGGAAAGAAAGAAATTTCCACCTCACCGTAGGCCGCATCACGGAAAAATACCAGACCCGCCTCCACTTCAGCAATGTTTTTGCCGAAAGCGGCTTCTTCGCGAACGCCCACGGCCTGGAACCCCGACGGGTCAATAGCGAACTCCATGACGCTTCCCACCGCGACATACAACTCCCCCGCCAGCAGGTAAACCATTTCAAAGTATTGAGCAATACGGTCATCACTCAGGGGCGCCACGAAGTGACCCTGGACGCGGGCTACCAGCGGAACCTCCGTAAAGAAAAAAGCCCGTATGTCAGCCACGGCTTTATGCCCCCCGCCTACCCCCTGGACGGAGATTCGGAACTGGAAAGACTGTACAACAAGGACGTGCTTTCCGTGAACCTCCGGGATAAAATGACGGGTGGAGCCCATGAACTTACCTTCGGGGGAAATTATGAATACCAGGAAAATGAGATCGGCGGATGGGGGTTCCTGATCCCTGCGTATGCCCAGCACCAGGCGGGACTTTTCGCCTACGACAAATGGAAAATCGAAAGCCAGACCCTGATTCACGCGGCCCTGCGCTATGATTTCGGGAATATCGGTATACGGGAATACACCGACTGGTTTTCTTCAGAACCGGAGGGAAGTAACACGCCTCTTGTGCGGGCAGAGGAGATCAGCCGCACTTTCCATACCCTGAACTGGAGCCTTGGTACGAACCGCACCCTGGGAAAAACCGAAATCAAATTTAACCTCGGCACCAGTTTCCGTATGCCCCTGGCCAAAGAACTGGCCGCCAACGGGGTAAATTATCACTATTTCCGTTACGAAAAAGGGAACAGTGACTTGTCGCCCGAAAGATCGTACCAGGCAGACCTGGGCTTTTTCCGGAAAACGGAAGCGCTGGAGATCGAATTTACCCCTTTTTACAATTATTTTCCCAATTATATTTACCTGAACCCTACTGCCGGGCACGACTACCTGTACGGGGCCGGCAACCAGGTTTTTGAATACCGCCAAAGCCGGGTAATGCGCTACGGGGCCGAAGCCCTGATCCGGTATCGTTTCGGGAAAAGCTGGTCTGCCGAAGTCAACGGCGACTATCTCTATAACCGCCAGCTTTCGGGAGATAAAACCGGGTTTAACCTGCCTTTTTCTCCCCCGCCCTCCGGTTTGGGAAGTTTGACCTGGCAACCGGGGAAAAGCTACCTTACGGTAAATATCCGGCATGCCCTGAAGCAGGCCCGCATTGTGCCACCGGAGAAAGTAACCCCCGCCTACACCCTGTGGGGCCTTTCAGCGGGTACGGAATTCCCGGTGGGAGGTCGTCCCTGGAGCCTTAGCCTCCAGATCAATAACCTCATGGACACCCGCTACCTGAACCATACCAGTTTTTACCGCCTGATTGACCTCCCCGAAACCGGCAGGAACATCACGGTCCATCTTAAAATACCGTTCAGCTTTGCTATCTAGGCTTGCGCACATATCGAAACCTCTGGCGCTCCTGGCCACCACCGGGCTGATCTGGATATCGGTACACGGCCTGTTTATGCACCCGGATTCCCACGTCAAAGCCGGCGAAGCACACGTATGTACCCTCTGTGAAATTCATCAATTTTCGTATACTTTCCCGGAAACCTTTCGCTTTGTGGCAGAGACTCTGCCGCCTGTAGCCCTACACACTTACCGGGAAACCCGGGTCTCCCTCAAACCCGTTCATCGTTTGGGACTGCGCGGACCGCCATTTTTTGCTACTTCCTGATACAAAACGGTGAGCCTGCTATCCATGGAATGGAATACATGCGGGAAATTACCGTCTATGGCCATTTCTCAAAGCTAAAAAAGAGCCATGAGCGGCCTACCGACCTATAAAGCTCATAGCTGATAGCTGAAGGCTAATAGCTAAAAAATAAAACAATGAAAAAATACATATTGTTTTTGGTGGCGCTGCTTCCGGCATGCGACTCCAATGAACCCAAAATTGATACTACCTACCCGGTGATCAGCACCACAGGATTGTTTCCTCAACCTTGTACGGAGCTGGAAAGAGGGAAAACACACACGTTCGTGGTCACCTTTTCCGATAACCGCGAACTGGGGTCGTTTAACTTCGACATCCACCATAATTTTGATCACCATAACCATTCTACCACGGGAGAGGAATGTGAGGAAGAAGACCCAAAAGATCCGGTCAGGCCCTTTCTGCTGGTGCAACCCCATACCATACCGGCGGGGTTGACCACGTACACCGCGGAGGTACCGGTGTCTATTCCGGAAGACGTGGATACGGGCGACTATCATTTCCGGGTAGATGTGACGGACAAAACCGGCTGGCAGACCATCAAAACAATGAGTATCAAAATCAAATAACTCAGATGAAAAATATAACTATAGTATTATTTGCCGTATGGCTGTTGATTTCCTGCAAAGACGAAGACATAACCCCCAAACCGGTGATTTCCGATGTGGAAATAGGGCATGGAAACAGCAAAACGGTAGTGCGGGGCAGCGACCTCCACGTGGAAGCCCAGGTAATGGCCAAGGGAACTATCCGCGAAGCGGAACTCCACATTCACGGTTCCGACTGGGAACTTGAAATAGAGTTCCCTGACCTGGCAGGAAAGAAAAACGGGGAAATACATACCCATATTGATATACCTGCCCATACCCCCACCGGGCATTATCATATCCATATCTCCGTGACAGACCAGAAAGGACAAACCACCGAGGTGGAGTCGGACCTGGAGATTACCGACTAACCCGTTTAGTTCCGGGGCACAGGCACCCGGAACTAAACTTTTCCTGAAAGATTACCTTTTCATCAAAGAGAAATGCTATATTTACAGGCCCTATCGGCTTGTCATTCCTAGCCGGCAGATGTCAGCGTGGAGATTTTTACAGTTAGTGTGGGAGAAAGACGGACCGGCATTCGCACCAGGGGTTAGTCTCCCACCAAAGAATAAACGCGGTACGCCGCTTATTTAAGATTGATGAGAAAGCTATCCGGAGGTTTGCTTTGCCTGTTTTTATGGACGAGTGCAAGCGCGCAAACCACCCACTCCAAGATTTATGACGGAAGAGAGTATGTGATTATTCCTGCCCTGATTTCCGGCACACCCTTTTTTAAGGATACCGAAAATTCAGACCACAATTCCCTCCTTTTTGACAAGGTACTTTACACCGGTATTCCCCTGCTTTACGATATCCGGTACGACCAGCTGGTGACCACACGGGAAGGGGAACTGACCAATATGATTGTGGTCAAAGAGTTGGTTGATTTTTTCACCATCGGCAAAGATACCGTGGTCAATCTCAAAGAATCGGCTACCGGACTGTCAGACGGCTTCTACCTCCAGGTTTTTAATTCCCCCGACTATAAGAGTGTAGCCCGGTACAAGAAAGGCGTAAAAGACCCCCGAAGCGTCAATGAAAAACGCTATTATTTTGAAACGGTGGAATATTTTATGAAAACACCCGCTTCTGACCTGTTTGTGCCGCTTCGAAACAACCGGAATTTATTTTCTATCAACAAACAATATAAAAAAGGCTTAAAAAAGTTATTACAAACTCAGGGAAACCGCGAAGACTTTCAGGGAAACATCGCCCTCGCTCTCGACTACCTGAATCAAATGACCCGGCACTGAAACCCGGAACCGGCCTCAATTACTTATGAAGAAAACCTGTTTTGTATGGCTGGCCCTCTTTTTTTCGGCAAAGGCGCTGGCCCAGAATGACCCGGTCAGCCTTCGTCTTTCCTCCACGCCATTTGCTGAACTTATCCAGACCCTGGAAAGACAGACGCCCTATACATTTTACTACCAGCCTGCGGATACCGACAGCCTCCTGTTGACCTATTCGGCCACGGATAAAGCCCTGAGCCAGGTACTTGCCGACCTCCTGCATCCTTTGAATTTCAGGTTTGCTACAGATCCCCGAAAAAAGATTTACATCACGCGCGATGCCTTTATCCTAACCGAGTTCCGGGAGATCCACGGCAAGAAGTCCACCTCCGCACCGGCGGTACCTGAGGTAGTGATCCAGGATTTCCTGGAGGCCCAGCCCGAAGACATCTCCATTGAGAACCGGATCTTTGAGATCGGAAACAAAGACCGCCCTGCAAAGGGAGACAAAACGCTCTCAGGCTATATCCGAAGCAAAAATACAGGCGGACCCATCGGCTCCGCTACCGTGAGTATCCTGGGGAAAGCATCCGCGGTACAAACCGATCAGCACGGGTATTATTCTATCATTGTACCGGAAGAACGCGCCGTACTCTTGATTACGAGCATAGGCTTGCGTGACACCCGCCGGCAGCTGGTGATGTACGGGAGCGGCCGCCTCGACATTGAAATGACCGACCAGGTGTTTACCCTGAACGAGGTGGTGGTAGCGGGCGAACGCGGAAACCAGGTCAAAAGAATGCAGATGGGCCTGGAAAAACTGAGTATAAAAACCATCAAACAAACCCCGGCCGTTTTTGGAGAGGCCGATGTGATCAGCGTGATCCTGACCCTGCCGGGCGTACAAACGGTGGGAGAAGCCGCCAACGGTTTTAATGTAAGGGGCGGTGCCACCGATCAGAACCTGGTGCTTTTCAATGACGCCACCATCTTCAACCCTTCCCACTTTTTCGGACTGTTTTCTTCCTTTAACCCCGATGCCGTGAACCAGGTGGAACTGTACAAAAGCAGTATTCCCGCCCGTTTTGGCGGCCGCCTTTCCTCGGTGCTGGATGTAGCAGGAAAAGAGGGAAACCGGAATAAACTATCCGGAGCAGGGGGCATTGGCCTCCTCACAGGCCGGGTCTCCCTGGATGGCCCCATAGGGGAAAAAACCCAGTTCCTGGTGGGGGCCAGGAGTACCTATTCCGACTGGCTTCTGCAAGTGATTCCGGACGATTCCTACCGCAACAGCAGCGCTTCCTTTTACGATATTAACGGGCAGATAAGTCACTACGCGAACGACAAAGACGCATTTTACCTGACCGGGTACGCCAGCCGGGATCAGTTTACCTTCCAGAACGGAATTACCTACGGCTACCGCAACGCAAACCTGAACGGAAAATGGAAGCGGATATACAACGGCAATATCCACAGTATCCTCACCCTGGGGCATGATCAGTACGGGTTTACCATTGCCGACCGAAACAACCCGGTCAATGCTTACGATATGCAATACGGTATCCGTCAGTCGTTCTTAAAAGCAGACGTATACCATCAGCCTCACGAAAGACACAAACTCAATTACGGACTGCAATCGGTGCTGTACGGTATCCAACCCGGTAGCGTTCTGCCGGCCGCCGGGGAGTCGATTATCACCGCCCGCTCTCTCGCCAACGAACAGGCCCTGGAGTCTTCCCTCTATATTTCCGATGTATTCATGGTGAATGACGCCCTCAGTATAGACGGCGGCATCCGCTACGCTTTTTACCATTACCTGGGGCCAAGGAGTGTAAATTATTATATCGACGGCCTTCCCAAGAGTACGGAAACCCTGGAAGAGACCATTGATTACGGCAAGGCTAAAAATATTAAAACCTACCACGGGCCGGAGTTCAGGTTAGGGCTCAGGTATGCCTTTTCCAACCAAAGTTCTGTCAAGCTGGGCTACAACTCCCTCCGCCAGTTTATTCACATGTTGTCGAATACCACCGCAGCCACGCCTACCGATTCATGGAAACTCAGCGACCCGCACATCAAGCCCCAGTTTGGTGACCAGGTCAGCCTGGGCTACTACCGGAACATGGCCTCCAGCCGGGTAGAAACTTCTGTGGAGGTGTACTATAAACGTATCCACAATTACCTGGATTATAAAAGCGGCGCCGTATTGCTCATGAACGAAACCATAGAAACCGATGTACTGGGAACCGAAGCCCGAGCCTACGGTGTGGAACTCATGGCCAAGAAAAGTACGGGCAAACTGAACGGATGGATCAGCTATACGCTCTCGAAAGTAGAGCAGAGAACCACGGGAGACGAAACCATCAATAACGGGGAGTATTACAACAGCAATTTTGACAAACCGCATAATCTCACTATGGTGGGGAACTACCGTTTTACGCACCGCTACAGTTTTTCCATGAATACCACCTACAGCACGGGGCGGCCCATTACCCTGCCCGTAGCCAAGTATGAGTTCGCAGGTTCGGAAAGAGTGTTTTATTCCGACCGGAACAAATACCGGGTTCCCGATTTTTTCAGGATAGACCTTTCCATGAATATTGAAGGAAATCACAAGATCAAAAAGCTGGCGCATAGCTCGTGGACGGTGGGTGTGTACAATGTCACGGGCCGGAAAAATCCTTTCTCCGTATATTATGTATCCGAAGAAGGCAAGATCAAAGGCTATATGCTGTCGGTTTTCGGGCACCAGATCCCATTCCTCACCTATAACTTCAGATTTTAATGCGATCGCTTACAAAATTATTCCTGGCCATCCCCCTGTTGTTCTGGTCTTGCGAAGAACCTTACGCGCCGGATTATGAACCGGACGACAGCACCCCTATCCTAATCATCGACGGTTTCATTGATATGAGCGGCAACTCCCGTTTCAAACTCAGCTATACGGTACCCCTGAACGTAGAAGAAAGCACGCGGCCCGCCCGGGGGGCAACCCTGGCGATAGAATCGGAAAATAATGAAAGTTACACCAGCTCTTTTTCTACGGAGGCAGGGAGTTATACGGTCTCCCATCCGGCGCTAAGCATGAATACCCGGTACCGCTTGCGGGCGGTGATCTCCGGAAAAGAATACCTTTCAGACTGGGTGACCCCCTACGCTACTTCTGAGATTTCCGAAATTGATTATAAGAGAACAGACCTGGGCATGGAAATCTACGTGAGTTCTGTCAACTCCGATGAAAACGCGCGGTACTACCGCTGGGAGTGCGAAGAAACCTGGAAGTTCTCTGCCCGTTACCGCAGTTCTTTCATTTATGATCCGTTTTCCGGCAGTGTCAGATACCGTACGCCGGAAGAAAATATTTCGGTCTGTTTTCAGCACGAAAACTCGGCAGAAATCCTGGTGGGTACTACGGAGAACCTCTCTAACAATACCGTATCCCGGCAAATGGTGCGGTTTATCCCTAACCTGTCCGATAAACTGATGATCCGCTATTCTATCCTGGTCAAACAGTTTAATATCAGCAAGGAAGCCTACCTTTTCTGGAGTATCCTGAGAAAAAACTCGGAATCTGTGGGCGATATATTCGGCTCCATGCCTTCTGAGCTCAAAGGAAATGTCCGCAATATCGCCAATCCTTCTGAACCGGTGATTGCCATGATAGAGGCCTCCCTGCCCACGCAGAAGAGAATTTATTATGACGCGTTTGATTTTCCGGACCCCTGGGTGGTATCTATTCCTTTTTACTCGGGTTGTGAAGCCCAGGAAGTGTCTGTAGCGGGAGCGCCCGCGTTATTCGCAGGCACGCCGGCCTACATTCCGATCTACGAACTTTTCAGGAATGAGGCCAGTCCTTTTCCTACCCATTACGCGTTTACTACCCGGAGATGCACCGACTGTTCTCTGATAGGCTCACTGAACCAACCTGATTTCTGGACAGATCTTGATTAAAATTATGCGACGGATATTTCCCACTCTGCTGATGCTGGTCAGTACCCTGTCTTTCGGACAAAAGACGGAAAATGAAAGCATCTACGTGCATACCGACAAAGAAATATATTTCCCGGGAGAAATCCTGTGGTTTAAGGTGTACGCCGTAGTCGGCACAGACCTTTTACCTGTAAACGGCCCTTCGGTAGCCTATCTTGAGCTGACCGACAGGCAGGGAACCCAGGTGTTACAGCACAAGATAGAAACGGGACAGGCCTCCACGAACGGAGGATCGGTTTTTATTCCCCAGCGTTTAGGTTCCGGAACCTACACGTTGACGGGGGCTACTCTGGCCTCGGAAGCCGCAGGCCGGTCTTTTTCCAAAACCATTACGGTGCTGAATCCCTTCGCCATTACCCATGATACCCTGGCGGTTTCCCCGAAAAGCGGTTATTCGGTGCGGTGGTTTCCTGAAGGAGGTACTTTTGTGCAGGGCATCCGCACGCGGGTGGGCTTTAAAGTGTCTGACGCGAACGGGAAAGGAGTGCGGGCCACGCTCACCCTGCCAGACGGAACGCGCACCGTTTCCAATGCCTTTGGGATCGGCAGCTTTGGGGTGACGCCTGACGTGGCGACGTCCGACGTATCGACGCACGTCCCCAAAATGAAAATCAAGGTGACGCTACCCGACGGTAAGGAACTGGAGCAGGCGCTTCCTCCAGCGGCCAAGACCGGCTACGTGCTGAACGCCGAGGACCAGGGTACGGGTTATGCGGTACGCGTGAGTTCGGTGCCGGCGCGGGCGGGGGAAAACCTCATTCTGATAGCCGAATCTATCGGCGGTCAGTTCTTTACTCTGGGGGTGGCCCTGAATACCGCCGGCACAGCCGAATACCTGCTGCCCCGAAGCCGACTTCCCGAAGGCACTTCCCGCCTTACCCTGCTTGGCAGCGACCATACCCCTCTGGCCGAACGTATTGTCTTCCGTAACCCGGAAAAAGCACTGGACCTTCGCCTGTCTTCCGCCAAAAAAGATTTTTCCCCCCGGGAAGAAGTAGTACTCTCCCTAAACCAGACACCCGCGGGCCCGGCCACTACCGCCGACCTTTCCATCTCCGTAAAAAAGCTGGACGACATCCAGCGGCCTTCCGAGGAAAACATCCGGTCTTATTTTTACTTACGGAAAGACCTGACGGGGGAAATTGAAAATCCAGATGCCTATTTTTCAGGGAACCCGGGCGCCGATCTCGATAACCTCTTGCTGACCCACGGCTGGAGGCGCTTCAAAAAGCCGGACAGCACAAGCGAAGGACGCTACCACCGGGTCCGGATACGGTTTACCGATAAAACCAGCAATCAGGCGATATCGGGCCGGGAGGCTATGCTGAGTATACCCTCCAAAAGCCCCCTGCTGTATACCGCCGTCACCGACACGGGCGGTGTAGCCACTTTTTGGGTAAGAAACCTCTACGGAACCCAAAACCTGGCGGCCACTCTCACTTCGGGAGAACCCTCCCACGCAGAACTTATCCGGTTTCAAGCGGAAACCACCCCTCCCACCCTGCCCGACATCCGCGGGATTTCCCAGGAAAGCTACAACGAATACGCCATCAATGTGCAGGTGGAAAATATCTACTCCGGCAAGAACCGGACCTCCTATTTATTGCCCTCCTCGCTTGACTCTATTCCTTTCTTCGGGAAAGCGGAGGTGCGTTACCGTCTCGACGACTATACCCGCTTTGTGATCATGGAAGAAGTGATGCGGGAATATGTGAAAGAAGTGAATGTACGGAAGAGCCGGGGTAATTTTCATTTCCGGACCCTCGATGCCGCGAGGGGCGTTCACTTCAACGATGACCCCCTGATTCTTCTCGATGGGGTACCCGTCTCCAATGCCGACCGGATCATGGCCTATGACCCCCTGAAAGTAGAATATATTGATGTGGTGACGTCCCGCTTCTTCCTGGGGAAAAAACGATACGAAGGAATTGTGAGCTACCGTACCTACAAAGGTCTCCTGGAAGATTATACCCTGGACCCCGCCTTTAGTGTGTTTACCTACGAAGGCCTCCAGCCCGAACGGGAATTTTATTCGCCCGACATCCCGGGAAAGGCCGCCGTTCCGGATAACCGCACCGTGTTGTACTGGAACCCCCGCGTGGTGCTAAAGGGAGACGAGAGCACCCGGATCACTTTTCCTACCTCGGATCTGCCCGGTGAGTACGAAGTGGATATCCAGGGAATAGACAGCAAAGGAAGCCCGGGAAGTACCCGCCTGAGGTTTACGGTAAAACAGGAGGAATAATACGTAAACGTACGGGATTTTGTGGGAGATGCACGATGCTTTTGACATGCTGAATTTCTGAAAGCCGATAGCTTGAAACCTCACGCCAATTTCGTACTTTTATAGCTCATTAAGAAACTAACTCTAAATTTTAATCATGTTGAAAAAAGTTCTATTACTTCTCACGGCATTTACGGTCTCGCTCAGCCTCAGCGCCGATGCCCAAAAGAAAAAGAAAAAAGAAGAGGCCAAACCTGTAGTACAGGAAGTGAAGAAGCCGGAGCCTCCGAAAAGGCCGGAAGCCCCCAAAAAAGGACCGAAACCCTATAAAGAGGTCATAGACAGCACTGCCAAAACCAAAATTGGGCTTCATACCGTACACAAAGTAGGTGAAAAATACTACTTCGAAATCCCGGATTCCCTGATTGGAAGAGACATCATCGCCGTTACCCGTTACTCTAAAACGCCCGCTGGCGGAGGAGTTTTCGGTGGAGAGGAAGTAAACCGCCAGGTAGTGAAGTGGGAAAAAGGGCCCAATAACAACATCCTCCTGCGTTCGGTGACGTACATCATCATGTCGCCCGACAGTACCAAGCCTATCGCCCAATCGGTGGCCAATTCCAGCGTAGACCCTATCGTGGGGAACTTCGAAATTCAAACCATCCACAATGTGGGTAAAGGCAAGAATTATGTGATTGACGTCACCAGTACTTTCGACGGTGATTTTCAGCCCTTCTCGCTCGCGCCTATCCGGAAGCAGCTGCTGAACCTGACCGCTTTCCAGAAAGACAAGTCTTTCATTGAATCGATCAATACGTACCCGATCAATACGGAGATCCGCACGGTAAAAACCTTCTCGGTGACTCCACCCCGGATTTCTATGACCCCTACGCCCCAGATCGGGGTGAACTTCCCCGCAGGCTACGGCGCGGGTGTGGTGACCATGGAGTTCAATACCTCCCTCCTGCTGCTGCCGAAAGAACCTATGCGCAAGCGTACATTTGATGCACGGGTAGGTTACTTCGCGAACCAGTACAGTGTTTTCGGTGAAGAATCCCATAAATCAGACCGTGATGTTTTTGCCGTAAGATGGAAACTGGAACCCAAAAACGCGGAAGACCTCGCCAGGCTGAAAAGAGGAGAACTTATCGAACCGAAAAATCCCCTCGTGTATTATATCGACCCTGCTACACCTGAAAAATGGAAAAAATATATCAAAGCAGGGGTAGACGACTGGCAGGCGGCATTTGAAGAAGCCGGATGGAAAAACGCTATCCGGGGAGAATACTGGCCGGAAAATGACTCTACCATGAGCCTGGAAGACGCCCGGTTCTCGGTAATCCGCTACTTCGCGGCAGACATTCAGAATGCATACGGTCCGAACGTGCATGACCCCAGAAGCGGACAAATCCTGGAAAGCCATATCGGCTGGTACCACAATATCATGAGCCTGCTGAGAGACTGGTACATGATCCAGACTGCGGCCGTGGATCCCGCCGCCCGCAATAAGCGTTTCAGCGATGAACTGATGGGCGAGTTGATCCGTTTCGTTTCTTCTCACGAAGTAGGCCACACCCTGGGGCTTCGCCACAACATGGGCGCCAGCAACGCTACTCCTGTAGAAAAACTACGTGATCCTGAATTCCAGGAAAAATACGGTCATACTTCTTCTATTATGGACTACGCTCGTTTCAACTACGTGGCTCAGCCCGAAGACGGTGTGAAGCATTTCTTCCCTAAAATCGGAGATTACGATAAATGGGCCATCAAATGGGGGTACACCTACTTCCCCGACGCCCAATCTGCGGAAGACGAAAAAGCCCTCCTGCATAAAATGACGTCTGAAGCGGTTAAAAACCCCAGATTGCGTTTCGGAACGGAAATCAGCGCATACGACCCCCGTTACCAAACCGAAGACCTGGGCGACAATGCCGTAAAAGCATCGGAATACGGGATCAAAAACCTGAAAAGAATTCTTCCTGAGCTGGAAAAATGGTCAAGAGAAGACGGGGAAAGCTACAGCGAGCTGAACACCCTGTACAACAGCCTGACCGGTCAATTCAGACGTTACATGGGCCACGTGACCAAATACGTGGGCGGTATCTATGACACCCCGGTGACGTACGATATGGAAATCAACCGGTACGAGATCGTTCCCAAAGAGTTGCAGGTAGAAGCCGTAGCCTTTCTGAATACCCAACTGTTCACTACTCCCAAGTGGATTATCGATCCTAACGTACTGAACAAAATCCGGCCGGAAAGCGGGGTAGAATCCATCAAAACCCTACAAGTAGCTACACTGAACAGCCTGCTTTCAACTGACCGGGCGGCCCGCCTGATGGAAGCCTCTTCTCAGGGAAATAAGTACTATTCCCTGGATGACCTGTATACCGGCCTGAAAAGCGGTATTTTCAGTGAACTGAGGTCAGGATCCTCTATTGATATTTTCCGCAGAAACCTGCAGAAAGCTTTTGTATCCAACCTCACGAAGCAGCTGAACGCCAACGCGCTTCCGGGAAGACCTGATTACAATCAGACCGACCTCAGCTCCATTATCCGCGGCACGCTGGTATCGCTGAAAAGTGAGCTGAACAGCGCCTCTTCCAGAATGAGCGACAAAGTCAGCAAATACCACGTACAGGATCTGGTGGCCCGTATCAACGACGCGCTGGAGAAAAAATAAGGATTGTATAGAGCCTATTCGGTTCTCGACTACGCTCGAACTGACAAGCCAACGGTGAAAGTGTCAGTTCGAGCGTAGTCGAGAACCGACCTCTTTTGCCCCCCCCATTAAGAATTTAAGTCAGATCGTTCGCCTTGCTGCCCAGCGTCTTTATCCCGCTGCGTTCCTCGTACTCTTCCGGACTGGCAATGAAGCCGTCGAACTCGGAAAAACGCGTATATTTCCCTATAAATCTCAACTTGGCGCTGTCTACCGAGCCGCTCCGGTTTTTGGCAATAATCACCTCCGCCAGTCCTTTGGTACTTTCCCCGTTTTCGGTTTCCTCCAGTTGATAGTATTCCGGGCGGTAAAGAAACATTACCACGTCGGCGTCTTGCTCAATAGAGCCCGATTCCCGGAGGTCAGAAAGCATAGGGCGCTTGTCTGGGCGTGACTCTACCGAACGGCTCAGCTGAGAAAGCGCGATCACAGGAATATTCAACTCCTTGGCAATGGTTTTTAAAGAACGGGAAATGGTGGCGATTTCCTGCTCCCGGTTCATGCCGGTACGGCCATTCCCCGCAGTCATGAGCTGGAGGTAATCTACAATCAGAAGTTTGATATTGTGAAAAGCTTTCAGACGACGGGCCTTGGTACGCAATTCCAGCACCGAAAGCGCCGGGGTGTCATCAATATAGATGGGGGCATTATCCAGGTTATTCAGGCGGGAGTGAATGGCCTTCCAGTCGTCGGTTTCCAGATCCCCCTTCCGGAGTTTCTGGGAATCTACTTCGGCCTCCGCGGAAATCAGGCGGTACATCACCTGCTGGGAAGACATCTCCAGTGAAAACAGAGCCACCGGCATTTTGTAGTCGATGGCGGCATTCCTCAGGGCGGAAACCACAAACGCAGTCTTGCCCATACCGGGCCGGGCCGCTATAATGATCAGCTCGGTGTTATGCCACCCGCCCGTGATCCGGTCAAGGGTAGGGAAACCCGAGGGTACACTCGCCACCCCGGCTTCCTGGTCTTCTTTGTTTTTAAGTTCCTGGATAGCCTTTTGTACCACCAATTGCAGATCGGGAATATTTTTATTCAAATTGCCTTCCTGGATATCCCTCAAACTCTGCTCGGTGGCATCCAGCAGGTTAAAAACATCCGTCGTATCTTCCTGGGCCTTATGCAGCACCTCGTCCATTATGCGCATAATGCTGCGCTGAATGGCATATTGCAGGATGATCCGTGCGTCTCTCTCAATGTGGGTGGAAACTTTCCGGGCCGTAATCCTGGCCAGATAGGCCGGTCCGCCGATGAATTCCAGCTCGCCTGTCTGCCGCAACTGGTTGGTAATGGTCAGAAGATCTACCGGTTCCGATTTCCCAAAAAGAAGAAGAATGGCCTGGTATATGGCCTCATGCTTCTCCGATATGAAGCTGTCGGGCTTCAGGATATCGATGACCATGGTCAGGGCATCCTTTTCCCGGATTACCCCGCCCAGCACAGACGCCTCCAGCTCCACAATATGCGAAGACTGCTGAAACTCCAGGGTCTGTTCCGGGTTCCGCCGCTTTTTTTCCGGTAATCTTCTTCTTTGTGCCATAATTAAGATAGTAGTACCCTTCGACAGGCTCAGGGTGACAGTACGGGTGTTTCCATTGTCAGTTCGAGCGCAGCTCTTGAGAACCGAGTTCTTAGTTCCGAGTAGTGCCCTTCGTCAAGCTCAGGGTGACAATAGCGCGGGTGTTGCCATTGTCAGTTCGAGCGTAGCTCCGAGAACTGAGTTCCGAGCAGTGCCCTTCGACAAGCTCAGGGTGACAGTAGCACCCAATACGTACCCATTGTCACCCTGAGCTTGTCGAAGGGCACGAGCTGTCGAAGCCCGCGTAATTCGTAATTTTTAATTCGTAATTGTACTCAAATGAGTTGAGCATTAACAATTGATCATTGACCATTATCAACTCCTCTTTCCGAGCCTACTCCCAAAGGTATACTACCCGTGTCCTTTTTTCTAAAGAATGAATTGAAATTTCTTGAAATGATCAGGCTTCCGCCGGAAACTACCACGTTTCCCTGGGAATAAAACACGTAATAATTGGTAGGCACACTGCGGGAGTACAGTTTGAACCGGTAGGCGCCGTCGTCTGAAATAAGGTATTCCAGTTCTCCTCCCACCGAGAGCTGTCCGTAGGTATTGGTATTCAAACTGATGCTGTTCTCCAGGCTATTGACAAAAGCGCCTTTCCCACTGAGTTTCACCCGGTTGTTTAAAAATTTATAACTAAAATCGAGCTGCATATTGTTCAGTATATTTTCCCGGAAATCGCCAAATCTCACCCCAAATTCCAGGTTGGGATTGAGTTTATTGGCCAGGTTGCCGATCTGGTTGGAGAGCAGGCTGCTGATATTGTCGATCAGGAACTGCTGAGTAATGGCGTCGGCCAGGTTATTGTCAGGGAATACCTCGTTAAATACCAGTATACTGGAAACATTCCGGCTGAGTAACTGCTCGTCATTGCTCAGGCGTTGTTCAAATGCCAGGATATCGGTTTGCCCGCTGATGGGAATTTGTTTCAGATCAAATTCAATATTATAACGAATAGTGGGCGTGAGAAGCCTGTCGGTCAAAAATACATTTACATAGGCCGGAAACCGGGCAGAGGAATTGGTCATCTGGGGCGACACCTTACTCAGGGAGATATTGGCCGTATAGGTAGCCTTAATATCCGGTATAGCCTCAAAAGGATCTCCGTTAAACGTAATTTTGCTGTTATCGGCAATGTCAAATCTTCTCAGGGAAGCGAGGTTCTGAAAACTAAAGAAATACTTTCCGCCCCGCACATTATAGGGGCCGTTAATGGTAAATTCTCCGCGGCTGTCGTACAATACGCTGAGGCGACCGTCGCCATACAGGCTCAGCACGTCATTGTTGGTACGGTCAAAGATGATCTCTCCCTGGGCCTCAGGCGTCAGGGTAAGGTTAAAGGCCAGCCGTACGCCACCGGTCTTGACCAGAGGTGCTTTTCTCCGGTTAACCAGAGAACCTGCGTGGGCTATTTCCCTTTTCAGGAAAGGAATACCCTCCTGGCGGGTGTCTACCTGGGTATTCCCATCGGTGGGAATGGTAATGGCGGTTCCTTCCCGGCTGCTGAGGTTACCAGACACCACCAGGTTGTCAAAATCACCGCCCAGGTGTACGTCTCCATTGACAAAGGCCGTTCCGAAAATATAATCGTTGCTATACGCCGGGATATCCATGAGCTTAAAGCCGGTCCGCCCGTTAATGTCGGCCCGGAGGTCAATGGAAAACCCGGGAATGTTCCGGTAATAGACTCCGCCGGTGAGCCGGGCCGTATTTCCGCCGGGGGTATCCGTCACCTCCACCCCGGCCTCCGGCAGTACAAAACCCTGATCCGTGAGCAGGATCTTATCTTCAAAATAAAGGGAAGTCCCCGAAACCGCCACTTTCAGAGAGCCGTTGCTGATATCAATGCCACCGTTAAAAACCGGGCGCCGGGGTGTGCCGCTCACCTTAAAACTGCCGTTGGCCTTTCCGTTGAGTTCAGAAAATACGTCTCCCGTCATTCCCAGGAACATCTCCATATCCGCGTTTCTCAGGGCGCCCTCCATCTCCAGGGCCTGATTTCCTTTCCCGGGAGTATAGAAACCGTCCAGCTTTAGAATTTCCTCCATATTCCGGAAAACGCTTCCTTCCAGGTTCAGACGCTCGCGGTTTTCATCCCACAAGGCCGACGTAGTCACCGTACCCACCAGGCTTTTCTTGTAGTAAAAATCCGTGACATGCAGGTTACTCTCGTACATACGGTTGGTAAAGAAATTCTGTAGGCGGAGGTTACCGTTGGCTATACCGCGTAGCTCCACATTCATAAAAGGAAGCAGGTTTTCGATATTGAATTCATCTACCGCCAGGGTAAGGACATCCGCAGGGTTACTCGACAGACTGCCGTTCAGCCCAATATACTGGTCATCTCCTCCCCGGATATCAAAATGATGAAAAGTGACCCGTCTTTTCCGAAAATCGATGAGGTTATCGGGGGCAAAAGCCCAGTCCATATCAATCAGTCTCAGCACGGTCTGGTCGGGAAGCAAGCTCAGGCGGAATCCTTCCTCGTAGAAATCCAGGCGACCTCTCAGATCGATCAGGCTTCCCGAGTTTTCCTGGGTAATAAAAGTCCTGAAATCCAGGGTATTGGTTCCTTCCCAGTTGCCATTGACCACCAGTTCTTCTGTAAGTACATTATTTCCCATTTTCTGCTTATCCGACTTCACCCTGATTTTATTGACCACCGCCGGCGACAAAATTTCCTTGGTAGCGTAATAGTCCACCACGGTAGAATAAAACTCGTTACCGGACACGAAAAGCGTGTCCGTATTCCCGGAAATCTCCAGGGTGCTGGTCAGGCCGGCTTCGTAACGCCCGTTTATGTACGTATTTTTTGCCACGTTAACCTCGGGGGCAAAGAAATCGAAGAAGGGCGCCGGACGGTTAAACCGTACATTGAAAATCGACCCGTAGCGTTCCGTACTGTAATCTTTGGTTTGTTCCTTCAGGGAATAATAGGCCTTTCGTTCTTCTTCGGTGGTCTGGAAATACATCAGCTGCTCCGAAACAAAGTCGTAGACATCCATCATTAACCTACTGGGTACAAAGTCGCCCCGGATACCGGCATTGAAAAACTCGGATTCCACCTTAAAGCTCCTCTCTTTCCCGATCAGGTCGGAGAAGAAATACATGGAGTCTACGTTCAGGGTCTTATCACCTTCGTGCAGCTCCAGGCTGGAGAAGCTGGCTTCTCCCAGCCAGTCGTCCAGGCGGTTGCCCTTAAAGTCGAAATTCAGGCGGGAACGGAGCATGAAATCGCGGGCGGTAAAACCCAGGGCTTTCAGGTTGGCATAACCCACAAACCCTTCGATATTGAAAGCGTTTACCTCCCGGTTGAAGTCGATTTTCCCTTCTACATCCGCCCGGATATTGGGTTCATCGATGCTGATTTTTCCGTCGAAAAGCGACTGGCCCAGGTTGCCGTCCACCTCCATATTCCGGTAGCGGTAGCCTTTGAAGTCAATAGCGCTCACATGTCCGTCGAGGTGTATCCGGGCTTCCTCCAGCTCCCGCCCGAGGCCGTTGATCTTGCCGTGAAACGTGATCTCGCCCAGCTGGGGATTGCCCAGGAATTCCCCCACCTTAAATTCATTTACCAGGAGATTTCCGGAATATTCCAGCACTTTCCCCGCTTTCACTTTGACTTCCCCTACAATTTCACCGAGGCGGGGAGAAACAAGACGCGGGCGCGACTGAAAATCATTGTATCGCCCGTTAAACGTACCGGAAAAATTAAGTCTTTCTACCTTCTCAATATACTTCCGGTAATTTTCGTTGGAAGAATACTGGGCGATATCCGCAGCGAGGAGAACAGACGATTTCAGATTCAGTTTACTGCGCGTGGTTTTCAGTTCGGGCAAGCCTGACAGCCGGGCATCGCCGGTAACCCGGGAACCCTTGCCAAACTCAATGGTCATGTCTTTCAGCGCCAGCTCGGCCACCGTGCCGTTCAGGCGGGAGGTTACCCGGTATTCCTCCTTAAAATTTTGCATCAAAGGAATAAAAAGCCCGATATCCCGGGCCTGAAGCACCGAGTTCCGCATATCGGCATCGATATGGACCTTATTGAAAAAATCGCCGAAATCAGAAGGACGGCTATAACTGAAATACAAGCGGTTTTGCAGATGAGAATCGTTCAGGAAAGCCTGGAAGTTATCGAGGCGTATGCCCTGCCTGCAATGAAAAAAACGGCCGGTAGCGTTACGGATCTCCAGCGCGCTGAAATCGTCTTTCGCGGAAAGATTTTTGGAAACCAGCAGGATCGTATCCCGTTTGAAAGAGAGCTGTTCCAGGCTGGCGTTCAGGCGCCGGAACTCAAAATTGGCAAAATCAAAGGTGCCGTCGGTACGCCGTTTACTGTGTTCGGTGACAATACTGACTATGCCGTCTTTGATATGTACATTGTCTAAGGTAAAAGGTTTCACCGGTTTATTCCCCCGCTTTTCCTTCTGCGTCAGCTTATCTATTTCCAGGAGCCAATAATCAAAGTTCAGCATACCCTTCCTGTCGCGGATAAAATAGGCTTCCGGGTTGGTGAGGGTCACAAAATCCAGGTTATTGTCGAATCGTATGATTTTCTCCGGTCTGAATTTCAGCGATCTCCACCCCTGCCCCGGGGTGTATTCAAAGAGCTTATCCAGGTCGAAATTCAAGTTGGTGCCTACATCGGCGTATACTTCCCGCACGTAAATCATATTCCGATCCTGGTGGTCTTTGATGTTCAGGTCTTCCAGCACCACCTTATCAAACCAGGTAATTCTTACCTTACTCACCGATACATTTCCGCCCAACCTTTCTGTGAGCCATTGCATGGCCTCATTGCCGAGGCGGGTCTGTACCTCGGGGAGTTGCAAAGCGTAAAATGCGGTAAAAAGCACCATCAATACCCCCAAAAGGGCATAAGAAACGGTGGTGATTCCTATCCTGATTATACGCTTCAATACTATTTTGTTATTTTTGCAAATTACCTGTCCGCAAAAATCTTACATTTTACTGATAATAAAAAAGAATGAACAACGATATTACCCTTCTGGCCATTGAATCATCCTGCGATGAAACCTCCGCCGCGGTTATTAAAAACGGTGAAATACTGAATAACATTGTGGCATCGCAGGTGATTCACTCCACTTACGGGGGAGTAGTACCGGAACTGGCCTCCCGCGCCCACCAGCAGGATATCGTGCGGGTGGTACAGGAAGCGCTGGCAGATGCGAAGGTGGATAAAACCGAGCTTTCCGCCGTGGCGTTTACCCGCGGGCCGGGCCTGTTGGGTTCCCTCCTGGTGGGCACTTCCTTTGCCAAGGCCTTCGCCCTCGGGCTACACATCCCCCTTGTGGAAGTCAACCACATGCAGGCCCACGTGCTGGCCCATTTTATCGATGACCCTCGCCCGGATTTTCCCTTTATCTGCCTGACCGTGAGCGGCGGACATACCCAGCTGGTGATGGTCAAAAGCCACGTGGACATGGAGGTGATCGGCGAAACGGCCGACGACGCCGTAGGCGAAGCCTTTGATAAAGCCGCCAAAATGCTGGGACTGGGCTATCCCGGCGGCCCTCAGATAGACCGGCTTGCCGCCCAGGGAAACCCCGACGCCTTCCCCTTCCCCCTTTCCGAGATGCCGGAGCTGAAGTTCTCCTTTAGCGGTATCAAAACTTCACTTCTTTACTTTATCCGGGAAAAAGGAGAAGATTTTGTACAGGAAAACATGGCCGATATCTGCGCTTCTTACCAGCACACCCTAATCCGTATGCTACTGAACAAACTTCGGAAAGCGGCCAAAAAATACCGGATCAGGGAAATTGCCCTGGCCGGAGGGGTTTCGGCCAACCGCGGACTGAGAAAAGCCCTGGAGCAGGAAGCCCAAAAACAAGGATGGAATATATACATTCCCGATTTCCAATATTGTACAGACAATGCCGGGATGATCGCTATGGCCGCCTACTACCAGTACCTGGCAGGCAATTTCACGGATCAGAGCGTAAGCCCCATGCCCCGGATGAAGCTGTGAGCCATGAGCTGTGAGCTGTGAGCTATGAGCTATGAGCTGTGGGATGCTTACAAAAGAGCTGTTAAGTGACCTATCCATTGCTCAACGGATAGCGGACGGCGCATAAATATTTCCATTTTTAAACAATAAGTTAGCCGCGGAAACCATTTTAACTATTAACTTTACTTTTCTAACCAACCGACATCGCCCTGTAAGATGAGATTCTTTCAACGTTTCAGCACAGGTAAATACAAAAGTCTGATCAAACTTTCCTATACACTTCTCTTCTACGGTTTTGCCGCGGCAGCGCTTTTTCTTATTGCCCTTAACCTGAACCTTTTCTGGCTTTTTGGCAAGATGCCCTCCGTAGATGACCTGGATAATCCCAAAAGCGAGATCGCTTCCGATATTATCTCTTCCGACAATAAGATTATCGGGAAATTTTTCTTTGAAAACCGGAGTACCATGACCTATAGTGAGATCCCGGAAAGTTTCAAAGACGCCCTCCTGGCTACGGAAGATGTACGTTTTGCCATGCATTCGGGTGTTGACGCCCGCAGTATGCTGCGGGTGGTAGGCGGCGTACTAACCTTTGACCGCAAAGGAGGAGGAAGTACCATTACCCAGCAACTGGCGAAAAACCTGTTTAAGCTGCGCCGCGACGATTCCTATGAAGGCCCCCTCTACAAAGTGCCGGGGGTTAGAATGCTGATTACCAAATTAAAAGAGTGGCTTACTGCCATTAAGTTGGAAAGACGGTACACCAAGCCGGAGATCATGACCATGTACCTGAACACCATTGAGTTCAGCAGCGGGGCTTACGGACTGAAATCGGCGGCGAAGACCTATTTTAAAAAGAACCCGGAAGAACTGAAGGCGGAAGAATCGGCCCTCCTGGTGGGTATGATCCAGAATCCTTCGCGTTTCAACCCCAAGTTTTTCCCGAACAATTCAATACAGCGGCGTAACGTGGTGATCGGTCAAATGGTCAAGTTCAACAAAATCACCCCCGAACAGGGAAAAGAACTTGCCGCCCTGCCCGTTGTGCTGGATTATTCGCCGGAGAGCCACAACTACGGACTTGCCCGGTATTTCAGGGAACACCTGAAAGAAATTATGAAGGCCGAACTAAAAAAACTCGGTTATTCGGAAAGCGACCTGTATACCAAAGGGTTTAAGATCTATACCACCATTGACTCCCGTATGCAACGCTACGCCGAGGAGGCCATGATGGAGCACATGAAAAACTACCAGGGCATCTTTGACAACCATTTCAAAGGCCGGAATCCCTGGTTACAGTTGAGGCCCGGGTCTACCTCCCAGTACATGGAGTACCCGAATTTCATTGAAGAACGGGTGAAACGGACCGGCTACTACCAGGCCCTGAAGCGGCAGTACGGCAGTGACGAAGCCCAAATCAAGGCGAAGCTGAATGAAAAAGTACCCATGCGGGTATTCACCTGGCAGGGAGAGCGCGACACAGTGATGTCGCACATGGATTCCCTCCGTCATTACAAGCGTTTCCTGAACATCGGTATGCTGTCTATGGACCCGCGAAACGGCAATATCAAAGCCTGGGTAGGCGGTATAGATTACAAATACTTCAAATTTGATAACGTTTACCAGAGTGAACGCCAGCCCGGTTCTACGTTTAAACCGTTTGTTTATGTAGCGGCGATTGATAACGGGTTTTCTACCTGCGACCGGGTAAGAGATGAACCTGTAACCTTCCAAATTCCGGGAAGCCCCTCCTGGACGCCCCGGAACGCCGACGGCCGTTATTCCTACGATGACCTGACCCTTCGCGAGGCCCTGGGAGCCTCGGTGAACTCGGTGAGCGCCAAGCTGATCAAAGAATTCGGATCGGATAAAGTGATTCAATACGCAAGGCAACTGGGCATCAAAACCCCCCTGGCCAATACTCCCTCGCTCTGCCTGGGCGTATCCGACGTCAAACTCTACGAACTCCTGAGCGGTTACGCCGTTTTTGCCAACGGCGGGGTGTACACCGAACCCATGGTGCTACTGAGAATTGAGGATAAAAACGGAGAGGTGATTAAGGAGTATTTCCCTATTCAGAAAGAAGTTTTGAGCAAAGAAACCGCCTATAAGATGATCCACCTGATGCGGGGCGCTACCGCTCCAGGAGGGACCGCCATGGGCCTGTCCCGTTACGGCCTGATCGACGGGAACGAGATCGCCGCCAAAACCGGTACCACCTCCAACTATTCCGATGCCTGGTTTATGGGCATGACCCAGGACCTGATCGGCGGGGTGTGGGTAGGTGGAGAAGACCGTGCTGTTCACTTTGAAACCATCTATTACGGACAAGGCGCCCGGATGGCCATGCCCGCCTGGGGTATTTTTATGAAGAAAGTCTACGAAGATCCGGGCATTGAATACAAGAAAACGAAATTCCAGGTACCGCCGACCATACGGATTGCGGGCGACTGCGCCGTGACAGGCAACGAAGGATTCGGTACCGAGGAAGTCGTCCCCACGCACAGCAGCGGGGAGCTGAAACCGGAAGATGACGATGAACAATTGTAATCTCAGAACTTATTTTTGCCGAGGTTATATTTTTCAAGAAACTCCAGGATCAGGCGGTCGTATGCCTCGGCCCCTGCCGTCTTCTGAGGGGAGAATATAACGGGTACCTGCATGGCGGTGGAATCAATAAAAGCCGGATCCCGGGGAATATAGGTATCAAACACCAGGTCTCCGAAATTGGCGCGCATCAGGTTCAGGATATTCGTAGAAAGCTGGTTCTCCATATCATGCAGGGTCAGCAGGATCCCCTCCACGTACAACGACGGTTTAAGACGCTTCTGGATGATTTTCAGCGTGCCAAGGATCAGTTCCAATCCTTCTATCCCGAAAAATTCGCACTGCAAGGGAATAATAATGGAATCTGCGGCCAGGAGGCTGTTGACAGGTACGATACCCAGGGAAGGCGGGCAATCAATAATGATAAAATCATAGAGAGGTTTAATGGGGGCCAGCTTCTCCGTCAGTTTGTACTCCCGGTCAATAAAATTGACCATTTCAATCTCTGCCCCTACCAGATGGTGGGTAGATGGAATGAGGTCAAGGTTCCGGTACCCGGTGGGAATGATACAGTCCTGGATGGGACTCAGCCCGACCAGGGCGGCATAAATACTCCGGTTGTCAAATTCAGATTTGAGTCCGAACGCCACGGTACAGCTGGCCTGGTGGTCGGTATCGATCAAAAGTACCCGGTATCCCCGGGCCGAAAGGCCCGCTGAAAAGTTGACGGCCGTAGTGGTTTTCCCTACCCCGCCTTTTTGATTGGAAATTGCTATTACTTTAGGAAGCATCACGAAAGTCTTTCGAACTACGAAGTTACTTAAAAATCGGTTAGCCCCTACCGTTTTTCTGAAATTTGTACTTACTCCTGGCGATGCCAGTCGGAAATACTTTCCGTAAGGGTGGAATACACCCGCATCAGGTCTTCGTCATCCCGCAAAAAGCCGAGATGCGCTTCGATGGTGCGCTTATCTCTCCGCAGGGCCGGACCCGTTTGTACTTCGGCCGGGTGCCGGGCTTCCATCATTTTATTGACGGTTTCCGCGATGAGGGGTTTTAATAATGTGAAATCCTGTCCTTCCGACTCCAGTATTTCTTTGGAGATGGCCCAGAGGTGATTGGTAAAGTTACAGGAAAACACCGCGGAGACGTGGTAAACAAGACGCTCGTGGGCGTTCACTCTCACCACGGTTTTGGAAAGCTTACGGGCCAGGCCGGTGAGTACAGCCAGCGCATTTTTATCTTCCGATTCCACCAGTACAGGAACCTGTTCGAAGTCGAGCGGAACCTCCCGGCTAAACGTTTGCAGGGGATAGAATACGCCGCAGTCTACCCGGTTTCCGTGGTAGAGGGAGGTGGCGCCGTTCAGTACCGACAGCGGGCTGGCGCCGGAAGTGTGTACCAGTATGGCTCCGTCAGGAAGCAGAAGTTGAGACGCCAGGGATTCCAGGGCATCATCGGAAACACAGAGAAAAAACACCTGCGACTTGCTCCGGGAGAAATCCAGGCTATTGACCGCCACGGCCGCGTACAGCACATCGGTCAGGGCTGTGGCCTGGCGGATGTCGCGCGCGTAAATCTCATTCACCACTACCTTGGCCCGCTCCAGCGCCTTCGCCAGGTGCCAGGCCACATTGCCCGCTCCAATGATCGTGATCTTCATGTGTATAGGTTTTAGCTGTGAGCTATGAGCTTTGAGCCATGAGCTGTTTTGTAATACAAATTTACGCTTTCTTCGGGTCGCTTGTTTCCTCAAGATACCGCAAAATCTTACCGGTAGCGCCGGTATTGCGGTCTACATACATTCGGGCTTTGCGGCGTATTGCCTCCGTATCTACCTTATGGAATACCTCTTCCAGGCCTCCGGATACCGTGAACGCTACACCCAGCTCCAGCAGATCTCTCGCTTCCTGGAATTTCTTATACTTCTTATCCCCGAAGAAAACCGGCACCCCAAAAACCGCCGGCTCCAGAATATTATGCAGGCCGGTACGGTACCCCCCGCCCACCAAGGCGTAGTCGGCATACCGGTACAGGCGGGCCAGCAAGCCGATACTGTCAATAAAAAGTACGTTTTCATCACTATATTGCTCAATTTCCGAATACCGGAGACCGGAGGTTTCGGTTACCCACCGACTGATCTGCTCAGGTTTGATGTCATGCGGGGCAATAATGAATTTCATTTCAGGATGCGCCGCAATGAAAGGTTTCAGCACTTCCATATCTTCGGGCCAGACCGAACCGGCCACGAGGACCTTGGCACCGTCCTGTAAATCCCGGATACCCGCCACCTCTGAGGTATCTTTCACCGTAGCCATCACCCGGTCGAAACGCGTATCTCCCGCCACTTCATAACGGCGGTAACCTATGCCCTCCAACAGTTCAGCCGAAGCATCGTTTTGCACAAAAAGAAAGTCGAAATGGTGTAAAATCTTCCGGAAGAAGCCTCCCCAAGGCCGGAAAAAGGCCTGGTTTTTCCGTAAAATAACCGAAATCCCGATCAGGCGGGCGCCCGACCGCTTGATTTCCCGAATCATATTGGGCCAGAATTCATATTTGATCCACACCGCAATATCCGGACTTGCCGCCCCCACAAATTCACGGGCCATGCGGAGTGTATCCAGAGGCAGATAGCAGATAAAATCGGCCAGGGGATAATTTTTCCGCACCTCGTAACCGGAAGGAGAAAAAAAGGTAAGCAATACCCCAAAATCCGGATTTTTCTCCCGGAAAGCCTCCAGTACCGGCCTACCCTGCTCAAACTCCCCCAGGGAAGCACAATGAAACCAGATTACCTTTTCCCGCGTAGCTCTCCACCGGGTCAGCTCCGCCAGGGTAGACGTAAACCTTGCCTGAGCATCCACCAGCAGTTTTGCCTTCCCCCCAAAGATCTTCGCGATACGCAAAAGGGCAGAAGCAAAAGACATCCCCAGGTTATATATCAGACTAAGAATCATTATTTATCGAAGTAGTGACCTTTTACAGAGAGAACGATCACCAAAATTTCTTTGTCTGTTATTTCATAAATCAGCCGATCCTTTATGTTAATCCGCCTGGACCACAGACCTCCTAAGTCATGTTTTAAAGCCTCCGGTTTACCAATACCGGTTAGTGGATGTTCTTCCAATTCCTGAAATATTTGTTCTACTCTGGAAATGTCTGCTTTACTGCCGGATTTATATAGCTTTTTGAGATCCTTTGCTGCGGCTTTTTCTACTCGGATAGAATACTTTCCCATATATTTTTTGTATCCTTTATGGCAACATATTCCCCGTTTTTCGCATTGCTCCGGGCTTTCTTTACTTTTTTTACAAACGCCGGGTCATACGAGTCCTCTACTTCCACCCCAAGTTTATTTAAAACCCGGGTTAGAAATTCCACCTCTCTTTCCGGCACATGGATGGTGAGTGTTCTGGTCATGCTTTAAATCACTTTAAAATGAAAACAAACTACTGATTAATAGAGTTCATTACCCGGAAACGGCCACTTTTTAAGGCTTTATCCGGTCGGACTCAACAAATCTACCGCTTTTTCAGGTATTTCCGCCAAAATCTCTTTCAAAAACCGTAACTTTGCAGCCAATTTTTTGAGAAGAAAATGAAATATCCGGAATACAAATCGGTTAATTACGCGAAGATCGCAGACGAGATATTAGCTTTTTGGAAAGAGAATAACATCTTTGAGAAATCCATTGAAGTAAGGGAAGGCTCTCCCGCCTTCACGTTTTATGAAGGGCCGCCTTCAGCAAACGGCATTCCGGGCATTCACCACGTGATGGCCCGCACCATCAAAGACATCTTCTGCCGCTACAAAACCCTCCGCGGATTCCAGGTAAACCGAAAAGCGGGTTGGGATACGCACGGACTGCCCGTAGAACTTCAGGTGGAGAAAGAGCTGGGCATCACCAAAGAAGATATCGGGAAGAAGATCAGTGTAGAAGAGTATAACCGCAAATGCCGGGAAGCCGTGATGCGCTTTACGGGTATATGGCGCGACATGACCGACAAGATGGGCTATTGGGTGGATATGGATGCCCCCTACATCACCTACGAAAGCGCTTATATTGAGTCGGTGTGGAGTCTCCTGAAAAAGCTGCACGACAAAGGACTGCTGTACAAAGGGTACACCATTCAACCCTACTCCCCCGCGGCCGGCACCGGTCTGAGTTCGCACGAGCTGAACCAACCCGGCACCTATAAAGATGTGAAAGACACTTCCCTCACTGCCCAGTTTAAAGCGATCAAAAACGAACGGTCACAGTTTCTTTTTGAGGCCGCGGGCGGCGATAACGTGTACTTCCTGGCCTGGACCACCACCCCGTGGACCCTGCCTTCCAACGCCGCCCTCACGGTTGGCAAAGGCATTGAATACGCCATGGTAAAAACGTATAATCCGTATACTTTTCTCCCGGTTAACGTTATTTTAGCCTCGGAGCTGATCGGAAAATATCTCAATGAAAAAGGCAAAGACGGTGACTTCGAAGGTTTCGAAACTTCCGATAAAAAAGTACTTCCCTGGAGCATTGTAGCCACCTGGAAGGGAACCCAACTGGAAGGAGTTCAATACGAACAACTCATGCCCTATGTACAGCCGAAATCAGCGGCTTTCCGGGTGATCATCGGTGATTTTGTCACCACGGAAGACGGCACGGGCATTGTACACACCGCCCCTACTTTTGGTGCGGACGACTACCGCGTAGCCGCCCAAAACGGTATTCCGGCCATTATGGTGGAGGACGAAAACGGCAAAGATGCTCCGCTGGTAGATAAAAAGGGCCGGTTTGTGAAGGAAGTAACCGACTACGCCCTGGAATACGTGAAAGAGGCCTATTATACCGCGGAGGAACTGGAAGCGGAAAAACAAAAACAAGGCCGTGATAAATATCTTTCGGTAGATGAACGCATTGCCATCCAACTGAAAACGGAAAACAAGGCCTTTAATGTGCAGCGGTATGAACACTCTTACCCTCACTGCTGGCGTACCGACAAGCCCGTGCTGTACTATCCATTGGATTCCTGGTTTATCCGGACCACCGCGGCAAAAGACAAGCTGGCTCAGCTCAATAAAACCATCAACTGGCAACCCGAAAGCACCGGTTCCGGCCGCTTCGGCAACTGGCTGGAAAACCTGGTGGACTGGAACCTGAGCCGGAGCCGATACTGGGGAACTCCCCTGCCCATCTGGAAAAACGAAGACGACGAAATCTGTATCGGCAGCATTGATGAACTGGTAAGAGGCGTTAAAAATGCCCTGGCCACGACCGCCCTTTCCCCCGAACAAAAAGCCAAAAATGAGGCTTTCCTGGAAGCGGCAGCAGATAAAGACGCCCTGGATCTCCACCGCCCCTACGTAGATGAAATCTACCTGGTTTCTTCTACCGGTGCCGTCATGTACCGGGAAACCGACCTTATCGACGTGTGGTTCGACTCGGGGGCCATGCCCTATGCCCAATGGCATTATCCTTTTGAAAACCAGGAGACCTTTAACAAAGCCTTCCCTGCCGATTTTATCTCGGAAGGGGTAGACCAAACGCGGGGCTGGTTTTTTACCCTGCACGCCATTGCCGGCATGCTCTTTGACTCCGTAGCCTTTAAGAACGTGGTTTCTACCGGACTGGTGCTGGACAAGAACGGGAATAAGATGTCGAAACGCCTCGGCAATGCCGTCGATCCGTTCACCACGCTGGCCCAATACGGTGCCGACCCTACCCGCTGGTACATGATTACCAACGCCGAACCCTGGGATAACCTCCGGTTTAATCTGGACGGTGTGCAGGAAGTGCAGCGCAAACTGTTTGGTACACTGACCAACACGTACAATTTCTTTGCCCTCTACGCCAATCTGGACCATTACACCATTGAACAGTTTGACCGGGTACCCCGCGAAAAGCTGACCCAGCTCGACCGCTGGATCGTATCCCGTATCTATACCCTGGTGAAAGAGGTGACGGAAGAATTTGATACTTATAACCCCACCAAGGCCGGTCGCCTCATTCAGGACTTTGTGAATGACGATCTTTCGAACTGGTACGTGCGGCTCAACAGAAGGCGCTTCTGGCAGGGGGAAATGACCGACGACAAGCGGGCGGCCTACCAGACACTGCAACATGCACTTTGCGCGGTAGGACAACTGATGTCGCCTATAGCCCCGTTCTATGCCGAGTGGCTGTATAAAAACCTCACCGACGGCGTAAGGGCCGAGTCTGTGGAGAAAAATACTCCGTTCCAATACGAATCGGTGCATTTTACCAACTGGCACACCTATGAGCCGGAATGGGTAGACACCGAACTGGAGGAAGCCATGGCCCTTGCGCAAAAGATCTGCTCTATGGTGCATGCCCTGCGCAAGAAAAGCGGACTGAAGGTGCGTCAGCCTTTGCAGAAAATCCTGATTCCGGCATTGAACCCGCAGATAAAAGCCGAGATAGAAAGCGTAAGCCACATCATCCTGAGTGAGGTGAACATCAAAGAAATTGAGTTCATCACCGACGATTCAGGCATTTTGAAGAAAAAGGTCAAGCCCAATTTCAAAACCTTAGGGCCGAAGTTTGGGAAAGACATGAAGGCGGTGGCCGAGGCCATCACGGGCATGGCTCCCGAGGCACTCAAAACCCTGGAGTCAACGGGCGCGGTGTCGGTTTCCGGCTATGACATTGCCCTGGGCGACGTAGAGATTCTCACGGAGGATATCCCCGGCTGGCTGCTGGCGGTGGAAGGCGGTCTCACGGTGGCGCTGGACATTAACGTGACGGAAGACCTGAAGCAGGAGGGCATCGCCCGCGACTTCGTAAACCGTATCCAGAACCTGCGGAAAGACAGCGGCTTTGAAGTCACCGACAAGATCCATATCCGCCTGCAAAATACGGATGAAGAGATCTCCCGCGCAGTACACAAACATTCGGCGTATATCTGCACCGAAGTACAGGCCCTGAAGCTGGAAATTCTGGAAGAAGTAGAGGGCGCCCGGGCGGTAGACTTTGACGAGCAGGAAATCCTTGTCAAAATCGAAGTGGTATAAGAAACTGTCCGGCAATCGCTTACAAAAAAAGAAGAAAAAACTCCGGGAAATTTACCCCGCTTATTTTGTAAAATAAAATCGGGCTGCTATCTTTGCACCACCAAAAACGGAAACGAGGTCTGAAAGGGCCAAGGGAACGTAAAAAGGTCCGGTAGTTCAGTTGGTTAGAATATCCCGACTCGTCGGGAGGGTCGCTCAAAAGAACCCGAGAAAATATAGAGAAGTTGGTCCGGTAGTTCAGTTGGTTAGAATACCTGCCTGTCACGCAGGGGGTCGCGGGTTCGAGTCCCGTCCGGACCGCAAAAAGCACTCAGCAATGGGTGCTTTTTTGTTTTTAAGATACTTCAAAACAATTCTTTCGGATTAATCTTTAAAAATTCATTATATGGAATCCCGCCTGTCCCGACAAGCATAACTTTTTCCGGATGAAATTTCTTTGCAAACAGGCTCATACCTGTATTTTCCGCTTTCCTTCCACTTTTTACTTCAAGTGCAATTACCTTATTTCCTTTTTCCAGGATGAAGTCAACCTCATGATTACCTTCCCGCCAATAGTACAGATTATACCTTTCGGAAACCGAATGATTGATCAGGTGTGCTCCCACAGAAGATTCAACCAGCCGCCCCCATAATTCAGGATCAATAATTGCTTTTTCATAAGTATCACTACTTTGTGCGGTGATCAGGGCGTTATTATACACCTGAAACCTGGGGCTTGAACCGCGCTTGCGAATTACGTCTCCGGCATATTTATCCAAGCCCCCTAACAAGCCGCAATCGGATAGCAGTTTCAGATAGTTCGCCAGTGTAGTGGTATTTCCCGCATCCTGAAGCTGACCTATGATTTTGGTATAAGAAAGGATCTGTCCGGAATACAGGCAGCCCAATTCGAACAATCTTTTCAGTAAGGCCGGTTTATCAACTCGTGTCAACATCAAAATATCTTTGGAAATACTGGTCTCTATCAGTGAATCTTTGATATAGTTTTCCCAACGCTCTTTATCTTGAATCAGCGTTGCTGAACCCGGGTAACCCCCAAAGTAAACATACTGCTCAATACTCCACCCGAAAGCTTCCTGCATTTCAGCAAAAGACCAATGTCCCAGGTATAAAGTCTCAAACCGACCGGCTAAAGATTCAGTAAGACCCTTTTGAATTAACAAGCGGGAAGAACCCAGTAAAATAACCTTTATATTGACCTTTTCCCGGGTATCCTTGTCCCACTGTTGCTTTACTATTTCACTCCAGTTTTCTATTTTCTGAATTTCATCAATGACCAGTACAAACTCAGGAGAGCCTGCCGCCCTCATTCTTAACCGGGCAGATTCCCAAACCTGCACCAACCAGGCAGAGTGGGTTGCCGAAATAGCATCTGCAGATTCATAAAGGCTGGGGATACCCAACTTCAACAATAACTGAGTCACCAGGGTAGTTTTACCTACCTGGCGCGGCCCAAGTATTACCTGGATAAACTTTCTTACCTCCTCAACTCTTTTTGCAACTGTTTCTAAATAAGATCGTTCAATCATCTGTAAATAATTTACTCAATATATTATGTGAATTTACTCAAAATACTGAGTAATAAAAACAAACTGCCGCAATAATTTAAAATAAGATGCTTCATGCTTGCCGGTTATGCAGCTTCCTTATCCCAGATCAATTTTTTCATCCTTCCCCACTTCTACCTTTGTGTCGAAATAACCAAAACCGGCATTTCCATGAAAATAACCTGCATTTTTATAACATTTCAACTAATCATTTTCACCTTTCCAATATTCCTTAAAATATCTCATTACCAGCAAGTTGAAAAGAAAAAAGTAGAACTAACTTTGCATGCTTAATCCGGTAGCTATGGCAACTTCATTGAACGCAAACCTGAATACTTCTGATTTCCGAATCCACTCCACCAAGGTGCGTGTGCGCCTGGCGGTGTCTTCTTTTTACTTTTTCCAGGGCCTTTGCTTTGCGTCCTGGGCCAGCCGGATTCCCGATATCAAAACTGCGTTGCAACTTTCCGACGGCGCCATGGGTTCTATCCTTTTTGCTTTACCGGCAGGACAAATGGTGACCATGCCGCTTTCGGGCTACCTGGTGGGGAAATACGGGAGCAAGAATATCATGCATTTTTCGCTGCCCTTGTACTCCCTGGCTATGATTGTGCTGGCCCTCTGTACCCAGGCCTGGCACCTGGCCGGGGCGCTCTTCCTTTTCGGTGTAACCGGAAACTTTTGCAATATTTCAGTAAATACCCAAGGGGTGAATGCCGAACGCATGTATCACCGCCCCATCATGTCGTCGTTTCACGGCGCATGGAGCCTCGCCGGTTTTGCAGGAGCCCTGATCGGACTGTTGGCAGGTGCTTTAACGCTATCTCCCCTGCATCATTTCGCGATCATCTCGGCCGTCAGCTTCCTGGCCACCTACGCGAATGTAGGGTACCTGGTGGCCGACACAACCCCAAAAACGGTGCCGGAAGAAAAGAAAAAGTTCTTTTCAAAACCCGATCCGCTCATCCTCCAACTGGGCATCATCGGCTTCTTTGCCATGTCATGCGAAGGGGCCATGTTTGACTGGAGCGGCGTGTATTTCCAGGATGTGATTGGTGCAGAAGGGGCCTGGACCACCCTCGGCTACGCTTGTTTCATGGTGATGATGGCTGCAGGCCGCTTTCTGGGCGACAAAATTGTAGCGAAAACAGGGAAAAAACGCATTATGCAAATCAATGGACTGCTGATTGCCGCAGGACTCCTCATCGCCGTGTTGTTTCCTTACATTTCCACCGCCGCTTTTGGTTTCCTGCTGGTGGGCCTCGGCGTTTCTACCAACATTCCCAACGTGTACAGCATGGTGGGTCAACAACAGAAGATGTCGGCCAGTGCAGCCATTGCGGCCATCGCCAGCATCAGCTACCTGGGCTTTCTTCTCGGCCCACCCCTGATCGGTTATATTTCGGAAATTTTAAACCTCCGTATCTCCTACGCTTTTGTAGCCCTCTTCGGACTGATGATCACCGCCATGGTGACGCGCCTCAAGGTGATTCGGTAAGGCCGCTATTTTTACTAAAAATCAAACTGGAAGGTAATCACCGGAACCAGCCCGCTGCTGCCGTAAAAAATACTCGTGGTATTATTCCCGGCATTATAATAAACCGACGACGCATTGATGCGGTTAAATAGGTTCTGGATGTCCAGGCTGATATTTCCCGAAAGTCTACTGGCGTTATAGCGGTAGGCGAAGCGGGTATCCAGACGCCGGTAAGCCGGTACCTGCGCTGAAAAATCCGCATCTTGCAGTTCTACATAGTGCCCCGCCTCCGCCGACCGGGCCGGATCATAAGGGGTATACCGGAAACCTCCGCTCAACAGGTAACGGGCACCTACCTGAAAAGTGTTGCCGTTTTTCAGCGGAAACTCTTTCCCCGCCGTCAAAGCCGTAGTATAACCCGTATTAAACCGCGTATTGAGTTTTACCCCGTTCAGGGTCTTGTAGGTGGAATTCACCCACGAACCCGTGATCAGGAAATAGTAGGAATTGGAAAACATTTTCTCAATGGCGGCGTCTATGCCGTAATTATCGCCTGTTCCTTTACTGACCATTTTCGTGACCGGAAATTCTGAGCTATTATTCAGCATCCAGTAATTGGATGTTTTGTCCGGATCCACCGGCACATTACCCAGCTTCTGATAATACACCTCCAGCATCCACCTTATCTTGGAAGGCGTGTAGACCTGGTACGAAGCCACCAGGTGCTGTGCTTTGAGCAACTTCAGATCCTTATTCAGAAATACACCCAGAGAGTCGCGCACATAATACGCCATCAGGGGCAAAGCCCTGCTGTATAAACCGTAGGCCAGGCTCAGGCGGTGGTTTTCTTTCGGCAGATACTGAAGGGAAAACCGGGGATCAAGCGACTGCGTACCGTTCGCGAACAGCCGCAGGTAATGGTAACCGTAATTTACGGTAAGACCCGGTAACAGCCGGGTTTGCATCTGGGCATACTGCTGAAACTGAACGGTACTGCCGTTTCCTTCTACCGACACCGCCCCGCGCAGCTGGTTAACATCTGAAAGTGAGTTCCGGTCTTTCACATCCCGGTAAAAATCAAACCCGATAAAATTAGCGATCACCCCTGTCTTCAAGGTAGACTTCGCCCCCAGTTGGGTCTGGTAAACCGTGGTAGCTACCATACGCTTATCGGTGTATTTCTGGGTTTCATAGCGAAACCTCCGGTCTTCCAGGTCGAGCGTGTCGCTGGCCCGCCGGATATCACTTCCCACTAAAGCCACTACAGTTTTCAAAGACGAGCCGGCATTGAACAGGCGCGTCCAGGTGTACCCCAGGGCCCCCATATTGGCCGGCTTTACCCGGTCTTCCCAATGATTGGCTATTCCCTCCTCTCGCTCAGCCGGATTTTCCACCGGGAGGTAATGCTCTTCACTGAGCCCGCCCATACCAAAAACCGTCTGTACACTCTTGTTATTCTTCCCCCTGAAAACCAGGTTAAATGACAGGTCCTGGAAGTTATTGGTGACCCGCTCCCCTACCAGGTAAAAGCCCATGCTACTCAGCAGCCCCAGGGTAGAATAGCGGTAATTGACCAGGTACGATGAACGTCCTTCCCGGATAGGTCCCTCAGTAGCAAAATCTATCCCCAGAATCCCTACTTTAAACCGGTTTTCTCTTTTTTGATTATTTCCCGCCCTGAATCTCACATCAAATACCCCCGAAAGTGCGTTACCGTATTCAGCGGCGAAGCCGCCTGTGGAAAAATCGGACCGGGCCACGAGCTGAGAGGAGAAAACCGTTATTCCCCCGCCCGAAGACCCGATCAGCGCAAAATGGTTGGGGTTGGGAATATCAATGCCCTCCAGCCGCCATAAGATGCCAACGGGCGAGTTTCCCCGCACCACGATCTGGTTTTCCGTGTCGTCTTGTCCCCGCTGTACGCCCGGGTAAGACAGCGCCATCCTGCCGGGATCGTTTACGCCTGCGGGCAGGCGCTCAGCCTCCTCTGCCGTAAAAGAACGGGTACTCACCACCGAAAGATCATTCAAGGGCTCGTATGCATTTTTGGCGGCCGTGACCACCACCTCCCGGATCTCCCGGCTGACTTCGGTAAGCGCTATGGTCAAATACGGTTCCGGAACACGCTGCACAATAAAATCAGCCATCGTAAACGGCTCATACCCTACAAAATGCACCTTCACCGTTCTTCTTCCCACAGGTACATTCTTCAGGGTAAACTCGCCGCTCTCCGTAGTAAAAACTCCTTGGGTGCTTCCCTCCAGGGTCACAGTAGCTCCCTCCAGAGGCTGACCTGTTTTCTTGTCGGTTACTATTCCCCTTATATTCTGGGTTATCTCCTGGGCCCGGGCCGCAGAAAGCAGGCAAACAAAAACGATTATCAAATATTTCACGTGTATAAAATTTTAAGCTGTTAGCTTTCAGCCCTCAGCTTTCAGAAGTAAGCCACAGCAACCCCATCTGATAGCTGATAGCTGAAGGCTGATAGCTGAAGACTGATAGCTGAATCATAGCTCATACCGACAGCAACCTATCTGAATGGGGTCTCCGGTCCCAAATTTAAATATGCCCTAAATAAATCATTTTTCTATCTAAATATTATAATTATTTCTTTCTTTTGTAACATATTCAATTTTATATGAGATTAACGGTACTTACCCTGGCCGCATTTCTGCTGGTGTTTTCCTGCAAAGAGAAAGAACAAGCCACCTCCCTCGACATCGAAAAACTCCCCAAAGCCGGGCCGGAGCAGATCGAAAAGCTAATCGAACAGTTTATTGACGCTAAAGAGGGATCTGTCATCGAAATTCCTGAAGGTTATTACGAACTGCACACCCAGTTGATTCTGGACAATGTCAACAATGTGCAAATTAAGGGTGCCGGCATGTTCAATACCGTGCTGTCGTTCAAAACCATGACCACCGGCGGAGAGGGAATGAAGATTGCAGGGAATAATATCGTGCTGGAAGACTTTACGGTAGCCGACGCCCCCGGAGACAATATTAAAACCCAACATTGCGACGGCATCACCTTCCGGAAAGTGAACGCTACCTGGACCCACGGCAAGAAGTCGGAAAGCGGTACTTACGGTATCTACCCCGTGCAATGCAAAAATGTGCTGGTCGAGTACTGTGAAGTAAGCCACTCCCGCGATGCCGGCATCTATGTAGGGCAGTCGGAAAATATTATTGTACGGAATAACTACGTGCACCAGAACGTAGCGGGAATAGAGATCGAAAACTCCGATAACGCGGAAGTCTACGACAATCACGCGGAAAATAATACGGGAGGAATACTTATCTTTAACCTGCCCGGCCTGCCCAAAGCATTCGGATCAGGTACCCGAGTGTTCAATAACCTGATCAAAGCCAATAACCACGAGAATTTCGCCATTTTTCAGGATGGAAATCCCGTATCGATGATCCCTCCGGGAAGCGGCGTGATCATTCTCGCCGGCGACCAGGTGGAGGTGAATCACAACACCATAACCGGCAACCGGACCCTCGGCGTGGCCATTGCCAGCTACCAGATCACCGACCTGCCCGTGCCTACCCATCCCGGATGGAGCCCCTACTCCACCCGGATTTATATTCATGACAACACCTACGAACGCCCCATGGCCCTGCCCGACCTGAGCAAAGACTGGGGCAAACTGATTGCCACCAAATGCCTGAGGGCTCCGGATATCCTGTACGACGGTATCCTCGATCCCGACAAAGGAAAAGACCATTCCGGTAACCCGATGGAGATTTTTGTGGGCGAAAAAGGGGATGACCTTCGTTTTTTCCGCCTGGTGATCCCCGAAGACGGGAATATCCTGAAGATCGGAACCGAGAAAGATGTGGAAACTTTTGCGGGAACGTACCCGGTTACTACGGATGTTTCGATGGTGAAGTAAACGGAATAATTTGACGGGTTCTCGGTTCTCGACTACGCTTGGTTCTCGACTACGCTTGGTTCTCGACTACGCTCGAACAGACAGGGGCGAGTATTACGTGTCAGTTCGAGCGTAGTCGAGAACCGAGAACCAAAACCTCACTACTCTTTACATTAAGACAATGAAAAAATGGTATTTCTTACTGATAACATCCACCCTCCTGGGCTGCTCCCGTTCAGGTGCCCCGTCGGATATTGACTTCACGAAACTTCCTTACAAAACCCTCTCGGAATACGGCTTATTTACCGGCGAACTGAAAGATTTTTCCGAAGCGGAAGGCGTGACTCCTTACGAACCTGTTTCTTCCCTTTTTACCGATTACGCCTTCAAAAAACGCTACGTATGGATGCCGGAAGGTACGGAGGCGACCTTGCCCGAAGACCCGGACGCATCTTTCGACTTTCCGGATAAAACCATCCTGGTAAAACACTTTTACTACCCAATCGATTTCCGAAAACCGGATGGTGAAAAACGAGTCATTGAAACCCGGCTGCTCATCAAAAATAACGGTACCTGGGAAGCATATCCCTACCTTTGGAACGAGGAACAGACCGAAGCCACCCTGAAAAATACCGGGGCGTCTATACCCGTCACCTTTGCCAATGAAAAAGGGGAAAAAGTGGCTTTCAACTATGTCATGCCTCAGAAAACCCAATGTCGGAGCTGTCATAACAAAAACGGAGTGATGCTTCCTATCGGCCCCAAGGCGAAACAACTGGCCGGGCAACTGGAGCAGTGGCAGTCCGCCGGTATCCTGAAAACGGATCAAGACCTTTCGGCGGTGCAGGCTCTCGTCAATCCCATGGATGCGTCTCAACCCCTGGCGGAGCGGGCCAGAGCCTATCTCGACGTGAACTGCGGGCACTGCCACAGCCAGGGCGGTCCCGCTTCCACTTCCGGTTTATATTACAATGCAGAAGAAACCCGGCCTTTCCATCTGGGCGTTTGGAAGTCGCCCGTAGCCGCCGGCATGGGCGGGGGCGGTTTTAAATTTGATATTTATCCGGGTCGAAGCTCCGAATCCATTGTCACCCATCGCATGAATTCCACTCATCCGGGGGTGATGATGCCCGAACTGGGCCGGGTGACGGTTCATCGTGAAGGGGTGGAGCTGATCGCGGAATGGATACACGCCCTCGATGATCATCCCCAATAAAAAGCCGTACCTTCGTACCATGAAAACTTTTGCAGAAAACGTGGTGGAATTCAACCGGAACCTGGCGTATCAGGGCGATCTTCCGGAAGATTTCGCCGTGCTGAATCCCTACCTGCACAATCCCGAAACCCTGGTGGTGATGGAACAATTCTATCAAAAGTACTATGCGGATCACCGCCCGCGGAAGTTCATGATCGGCATCAATCCCAGTCGGCACGGTGCGGGCGTAACGGGCGTGCCTTTCACGGATACCAAACGCCTGGAAAGTGCATGCGGTATACCCATGACCTCGGCCCGCACCCACGAAGTCTCTTCCGTTTTCATGTACGATATGATCCGGGCGTATGGCGGGCCAGCCGCCTTTTATCATGACTTCTACATCAACTCCCCTTTCCCCCTGGCCATTGTAAAACAGACCGGTAACGGAAACTTTCTGAACGCCAATTATTACGATGACCCGGCCCTTTTTCATGCGGTGAAGCCCTTCATGATCGAATCGCTCCAAAAGCACATCAGCCTGGGGTTAGATACGGACGAGGTCTTTATCCTGGGGAAGAAAAATGCTGACTTTCTGGTCAAAATAAATGCCGAAGAAAAGCTCTTCGGCAAACTCACCGTACTGGATCACCCCCGGTTTATCCAACAGTATAAATCGAAAGAAAAGGAAAGATATATCGCGGATTATTTACGGATTTTAGGTGGGGATATTGTGGAGTAACGGATATTACAGCACACCCGGCTAACATACATTATGGAAGTTTCCTTATTTTTGGTCCATGAATAAATTGCTCATTAACCTTAAACCCTTCCGCGATTTCCTGAGGTCAGGTATGGCCGGGGGTATTCTCCTCCTGTGTTGCGTAGTTATTTCCCTGATCATTGCCAACTCTCCCACCGGTCCTGCTTTTGAAAAACTCCTGGAAACGGAATTGGGTCCGGCCGAAAACCTCCGGTATAGTGTACTTTCCTGGATCAATGACGGTCTTATGGCCGTTTTCTTCCTGTTGGTAGGACTGGAAATCAAACGGGAACTGGTAGAAGGCGAACTTTCCTCGCCTAAAAAAGCCGCCTTACCCATACTGGCGGCTATTGGTGGTGCGGTAGCTCCCGCCCTCATCTTTACCTTTCTTAACCGCGGTACAGACACGGCTACAGGCTGGGGCATACCTATGGCCACCGACATCGCTTTCGCCCTGGCCATCATTACCCTCCTGGGAAAAAGGGTACCGGCTTCCCTGAAAGTCTTTCTGGCCGCCCTGGCCATTGTCGATGACCTCCTGGCCATACTGGTTATCGCCGTTTTTTATAACACCGACCTGCACTACGCTTACCTCCTGTACGCGGCAGGCCTCGTAACTTTGCTGGTCATATTTAACCGGATAGGTGTGAAAAGCCTCTGGTTCTATCTCATTCCCGGCCTGTTTATCTGGTATTTCATTCACCATTCCGGCATACACGCTACCATTGCCGGCGTACTGGTGGCCATGACGCTGCCCACCACACCTGACGCCACCGAATCTCCCCTTGAAAAACTGGAACACCTGCTGCTTACACCCGTGAACTTCTTCATCATGCCGCTTTTCGCCCTGGTGAATACCAATATTCTGTTTAACCGGGAAATGCTGGACGGCCCCTTCACTCCCCTGGGCATGGGGGTCATCATGGGCCTGCTTATTGGTAAACCCCTGGGCATCACACTCGTTTCACGGCTGGCCGTTAAGCTGGGCATTTCCACCTTACCACAGGGAACCGGCTGGGCCCATATCTTCGGGGTGGGCCTCCTGGGTGGAATCGGGTTTACCATGTCTATTTTTATTTCTATTCTTTCTTTTACCGGCCGCGCGCTTCCTTTGGCTCAGGCCAAGTTCAGTATTCTGGTGGCCTCTCTGCTGGCGGGTATACTCGGCTCGATTTTCCTGACTTCTCTTCCCTCTTCCCAAAAGAAAATCACGTAACTTTAGACCGAAATTACATTTCCGATGATCAAACAGACTTTCCGTTTTCTCCTCCTTTGCTTCATTTGCAGCCCCCTTGCCGCACAAAAAATGGACGTCACGCCCATATCCGCCGTGCAGGGATCAGGCAGCGTATCTCCTCTTGCAGGACAAAAGGTAGTGGTCAACGGAATAGTCACCGCCGTTTTTGAAAAGCTCGACGGGTTTTTCCTGCAACAGGCCGACCCCGATGAAGATGAAAACACCTCAGAAGGAATTTTTATTTATGACCCCGCCCGCCTGTTTAAGGGAAAACCCGGAGCATTGGTACAGATCATTGGCGAAGTGGCCGAATTCAAAAGCAGCCGCAGCTCACTTACCCAAATCAAAAATACCGCCAGTATTCTGGTGCTGTCTGAAAATAACCCCTTGCCTGAACCGGTAACGGTTTACCTGCCCAACGACAACTGGGAAAAATACGAAGGAATGCGGGTCAGGGTAAAGGCAGAGTCCGGCCGCCTCTTTGTGACGGAACTTTATCAGCTGGGTCGCTTCGGACAGCTCACTATCTGTGCTACGGGACCGGAAAACCAGGCGGGTACCGACGCACGCCTGGACCAGTTCACCCAATTCAATTCTCCTGACCCCGAACATTATAAGACCTATCTGGCCGAAACCCAAAAACGGAAAATTATCCTCGACGACGGCAGCGGCGCACGGAACCCGGCCTACCTGCCCTTCGGAAGAGAAGGTAAGCCTTTTGACATGTACCACGCCGTTCGGGGCGGAGACGAAGTCAAAGAAATCATTGGAATTGTAGACGACCGCTTCGACGACTTCCGGATACAACCCACGGAAACGGTCTGGTTTATCCCCGCTTCGAAACGGAAATACACCCCACCCCGCATTCCGGGCAAACGCACCCTGAGGGTAGCCGCATTTAATGTCCTGAATTATTTCAACGGAGACGGACAAGGGGGCGGTTTCCCCACCGAAAGAGGGGCCACCACGGCCGAAGAGCTGAAAAGACAGCAAGATAAAACAGTAAATGTGATCCTGGCGTCTGGCGCAGATGTGGTTTCCCTCATGGAAATTGAAAACGACGGTTTCGGAGAATACAGCGCCATTCAAACCCTGATCCGGGCCCTGAACCGGGCCTCGGGGAATAAAAGGGAATTTGTAGCCTGTGCACTAGAAAACCGCGGTACCGACGCGATCACCTCCGCTATTTTATACGATGCCCGAAAAATTACGCCCGTAGGGCAAACCGTTTCCATGCCTGACGGCTACGGTTACGCCGCTTTCGACTCCGCACGACGAAAACCCATTGTACAGACTTTCCGCGAACACCGCTCCGACCAGGAATTTACGCTGGTGGCCGTACACTTTAAGTCGAAAGGACTCCAAAGTCCGGGGGAAGGGAACGCCGACAAAGGCGACGGACAAGGGCGCAATAATCAACTGCGTGTACAACAGGCCGAAGACCTCATTAACTGGCTGAAGAGCCGCCCCACAGGAACCGAAGACCCCGACTACCTGCTCATGGGCGACTTCAACTCTTACGCGATGGAGGACCCCTTGGTGCAACTGGACGTCAACGGCTACAAGAACCTCTTTGCCTCTTCCTCTTATTCGTATGTGTATGACGGCTACTGGGGCTCACTGGATCATGCCCTGGCTACACCCGGACTCGCCGACCAGGTAATCAAAGCGGTAAAATGGCATATTAATTCGGAAGAAGCCCCCGTGCTCGACTACAATACCGAATTTAAAACACCGGAACAGGTAGAGCATTATTATGACCCAAGCGTATTCCGCTCTTCCGACCACGACCCCCTCATTATAGGCCTGAGATTGAAGTAAATTTTTGCGTATGATGACATTGACCGAAGAAAATTACCTGAAAGCCCTGTTCCATCTCAGTGAAGACCAACCCGAAGTGTCGGTACTGGACCTTAGCAGGAGCCTCGATATCAAAATGCCTACCGTCAACAGCATGGTCAAAAAGTTGGCGGCCAAAGAACTGGTGATTTACGAAAAATACAAACCTTTACGCCTTACGGAACAGGGCCGGAAATCGGCCGGGCTTATTATCCGCAAACACCGCCTGGTTGAAATGTTCCTGGTAGAGAAGATGGGCTTCGGGTGGGACGAAGTACACGAAGTAGCCGAACAACTGGAACACGTACGGGCGCCCAAACTCTTTCAAAAAATAGACGAGATACTCAATTATCCGAAAACCGACCCCCACGGCTCGCCTATACCTGACGAACAGGGGGAAGTAGCCACTCAGAATTTCCTGGCCTTATCCGAAGGTTTGCCGGGTACGCTCTACCGCTTTATGGCAGTGGGTTCTTCGGATGATCGTTTCCTGAGACAAATTGACCGCCTGGGTTTTAAACTGGGCGACACTATCCGCATCTGCGAAACCATGGATTTCGACCGCTCCCAGGAGGTGCTTATCAATGAAAAAAAACAGCAAAACCTGAGTCACCAGGTCAGCAGCAATATCCGGGTGATGCCTGTCTGACATCCTCTCTTCCCTAATAATCTGGCTTCAAAATGTTTAATAATTTTCAGAATTTTTTGAAAATTCAAAATATTTATATTTACTTTGAAGTAATTAACACGTGCTATTTACAACAATGGAACTCAAAGAAGCCAAAGACAGGTTTATTCACACCTGGGGAACCCTATCTACACAATGGGGCATTAACCGGACCATGTCTCAGATCCACGCCCTGCTTCTCCTCTCCGACAAAGCCCTGAATGCCGATGAAATCATGGAAGAACTACAAATTTCCCGTGGCAATGTCAATATGAATTTGCGTGATTTAATCAGTTGGGGATTGATTTTCAAGCAACTGATTCCCGGCGAACGGAAAGAGTATTTTGTAGCGGAAAAAGATATATGGAAAGTAACCCGCCAGATCAGTCGGGAACGAAGAAGAAGAGAACTCACGCCTTTGCTGGATGCCATGAACGATATCCGGACCGGGCTGAAAGACTCGGAAGAAACCCGGAGCCTGCTTAAAATCGTGAACGACATTGACGCAGTCGCTTCCCTGGCCGACAGTACCCTGGAGCTCATTTCCCGGGAGGAAAGCCAGTGGCTGGTTTCTACTTTCGCGCGTATACATCAGAAGGGATAAAGCTGTGAGCTATGAGCTATGAGCTATGAGCTGTGAGCTGTGAGTCATTGGATGCGGCCGATGCTCCGTTTAGACATATCAATCGGACTACCTTTCCAAAGGAGATGCCCCACCCGAGGCGGATGAATAGCCGAATAGGGGAAGGATAATAAATATCTATTAGCAGTTCGCCGAAAGCCTTCCACATACCCGGCTTAAAGCTCATGGCTCAAAGCTCACGGCTCATAGCTGTAAAACAAAAAGGGCCCTCGTTGGAGAGCCCCTTTCGATTTATCTTTTGTGCGACTTAGAAACACTTGGTTCCTCCGTCGGCGCAACATCTGCTATAGATTTTGCTTACTTTTTTGTATTGCTTCTTGGTCAACGGAATGTACACTTTACCGTAATCTCCTACCATTACATCCTGCTTGGTAAACTGGCTGTTGATGGTCATGGGAACCGAAATCTGCTCATTCGGATTCACATTGCCGGTATCGCATACTTCAATGATATGCTCAATCTTGCTGTTTCCTGTCAGGTTGTACTGTACCTGAGAGTTGGTAGGAAGAGAGTAAGAACCTAAACATCTGTATTTGTCTGCGGTCTCTCCTTTTTTCAGTTTTCCTTCCTTGATGTATCGTCCGATCACGGTTACTTCCTGGGTCGCGCTTTTCGCCGATACGTCGGCTACTTCACCGCTACCGCTTAGCGTGAGCGTTTGTCTCACACAGTTCTCTGTGCTGTTCAAGTTGCTCACCAAAGCGGGCGCTACCGAACCTTCAGAGAAATTATGAACCGTATTGGCCACCAGGCGGGGAGCGGAAGTGGTAGAAGATGCCTCCTCAGGACACACGCTGTACAGCTTCCTCATCCGGTTATATTGTTTTTTGGTCAGAGGTACTTGCAGGGCTCCTCCGTTTTCACCGCCTAAAGTTACATTGGATGCAGACACCTCATAGTCCAGCAATACCGGCATATTCAGGCTGGTTGGCGCGTTGGTACCGTAATCACATACCTGGAAAGTTCTGGCATAATCTACTTTCCCTTCCGCGGTCAGTTCATAGGTCAGTCTTACGCCTACGGTTTGCTCACCGATACACAGGCGCTTGTCGTTGTAGGTACCGATAATGGGCAGGGTCTGGGTAGTATTGACTACATCACCGGCCTGTATGTTTCCGCCACCGGCAAATGACAACTCCTGAGTTTTACATGGAACTGTGGGATCCGGGCAAATCTGCTCTTCAGGATCAAAAAACGCGTTACCACATTTCTTCATGATGTAGGCGTGGCATTTCCCGTCTTTCGACACGATTTTGAAAGTAGGAAAAGGGTTACCCAATACCGACCATTTGTACTGGTGGCCGCGGGCATAACCGCCCATCCAGCCTATCGTTCCTTTTGGCAGAATGGTCGGGGTGATTTTGTCTACGGTAAAAGCGGGGTCATTCAAACCGGAATACCCCAAAAGGCCTAGGAAACGGTCTATTTCTGGGCGGCTTGCTCTTATGTTCAGGGTATGTACTCTTTTCAAATGATCATACGCAGATTTAGCGGTGTGCTGAGGGATTTCACCAAACTGAGGGCTGGTTCCTAATTTTCTTAAGAGTACGGGTTTACTTGACGATGCGGGGCCGAAAGCATTTAAAAGGGTTTCACAGCATGGTTTGGTGTCTTGTCCGAAACTTTCGAATGATAAAGCCCCAATTAGAAGTGCAACTGCCTGAATTGTGACAAAGCTTAATAATCTCTTTTTCATTGTGAGAAATTTTATTTCTGTAACTTGATTTAATTTGTCAATTAAACAAAACTCAATACAAAGGTAGTGTCTTTTCGTATTGCAAATGTAATTTTTTTTGAGAGAGAATTAAAAAAATAAAGACAGTTATTTTGTTTTTTTGCGCCAAAACTACCATTCTTTTGCATTTAAAAAGTATTTTTGCGCCAAAAAAAAACCAGATATAGATGAGTCTTTTAACGGTAGGTTCAGTAGCCTTTGATAAATTAGAAACCCCATTCGGCAGCACTGATAAAATTGTGGGCGGGGCCGCCACATTTATTACCTTAACCGCTTCGTATTTCGCTACCAAAAATAACCTGGTGGGTATCGTAGGCCATGACTTTCCTGCCGAAATGGTGGAAACCTTTAAAAAACACGGGATCAACACCGAGGGACTGGCCGTAGACCCCAATGGAAAAACCTTTTTCTGGCACGGGCGTTATCACCAGGATATGAACCACCGCGACACTCTGGAAACCCAACTGGGTGTTTTTGAAAACTGGGATCCGGTGATCCCTGAATCGTACCAGGACACCACCTACCTGATGCTGGGTAACCTGGTGCCCATGATCCAGTACCAGACCCTGAAAAAACTGCGTAAACGGCCGAAGTTCGTTATGCTGGATACCATGAACCTGTGGATGGACATTATGATGGACGACCTGAAAATGGTATTGAAAGAAATCGATTGCCTGACCATCAACGATTCGGAAGCCCGCCAGCTTTCGGGTGAATTTTCCTTGAAAAAGGCCGCCAAAAAAATTCTGACCATGGGGCCCAAGTCGCTGGTCATAAAAAAAGGGGAACACGGCGCCCTGCTTTTCCAGGACGAAAAGGTCTTTTTCTGTCCAGCCCTTCCCCTCGAAGACGTCTTTGACCCTACGGGTGCAGGAGACACGTTCGCGGGCGGTTTTATCGGCTACCTGGCCCAAACCAACGATACCGGCTTTGAAAACCTGAAGCGGGCAGTGATTTACGGCTCCGCCATGGCCTCTTTCTGCGTAGAGAAATTCGGTACCGAAAGAATGCAATACCTGACCAAAGAAGAAATCGTAGGGCGCGTGCGGGAGTTCCTCAGCCTTTCAAGCGTGGAGATATAGAAGTGCCGAGTGCTGAGTTCCGAGTAGTGAGTTCTGAGCCCTTCGACAAGCTCAGGGTGACAGTAGCACCCAGTAGGTGACCATTGTCACCCTGAGCTTGTCGAAGGGCTCCGTAATTCGTAATTTTTAATTCGTAATTGATTCCGGAACTCGGAACTATCAATAACTCCCCGACCTTCTCCTCGTCACCTTCAAATCTTTCAAGAGGCTGGCTTTCGGCCTCAGGGTAAAGTCAAAGCCCCCGCTACGCATGGCGCTGCCCGAAATGGGCGTCCAGTTCAGGGAGAACATCCAGCAGTGGAGTTCCCGCACTATTCCCACCGTAGTCAGCGTAATCTGGTTAAACCTGAAATCCCAGCCGCTGTTAAATGTAACTTTCGTATTTTTGGTCAGGCTGACGTCTCCGGAAAAAGACAGAGACATCGTCCAGCGCTCCGGCGCGCGGCCCTGCTTGTTATAATTGGCGGAATAATTCACATTCAGGTTCCAGGGAATATTGAAATCCACGTAATCCATAGGATTGAGAGGCAGGTTTGTCTCCGGGTTCACGGCAGGCGGAGCAGCGCTTCCTCCCCCTTTAAACACCTCAGGATTCAGGCTGGTACTGGCCCCGAACGTAAGCGAAGTCAGGTAAGAACCCACATCCGTGTCCTCGTATTCGGTACTGCGCTTCTGCCATTTAAACGTGGGAATACGGATACCCGCCTGATTGCTCGCCACCAGCCCATCCGCAATATACATGTACGGATCCAGGGTACCCGAGGCATTGATATTCAGCTTGCGTTTAAACAGGGACGTATTGGTAGACAAGGATATATTCGACAACGCGAACTCGTTCATATCCTTTCGCGCAAAAATATTATAGCTGGTATTGATACTGAAATTGTCCAGGAGCATCACTTTCTCAAAGTCGGTTTCCGACGTATCCGAACGGCTGCGCACCTTGGCTTCAAGCTGGTTACTGAGTGAAAAGCTGAGGTTTCCCGCATCGCGCGAAGAGCTTCCGCTTCCTCCTATATAACGCGGAAGATACCGGTACGTGGAATCGGACCGCACCTGCTGGTAAGTAGACAGTGTATTCTTGGGGGTGTAGCTGAATCCTACTGAGGGATTGACCGTGTGCCGTATAGCCTGAATCCTGCTCTTCTGCCCCAGGTTAAAGTGACCGTAAAAGCGGGTGTTCATGCTGGCGCCGAAGGCCACCTGGTTGGCAAAGTTCATTCCTTTTACCGTATCAATGACCACCACCCCCCCACTCCGGGAGTTCATGTTCACGTGCAGCCCCTCGCTGTCTCTCACATAACTGAGCGTATCCACATTGTCATTCACATTGACAAACACCCGGCTACCGTTCGAAAGCGTCATTTCCCGGCTCTCATTCACATAGGTATACTGCAGGCTGCGGTCATACAGGTCCCCCCGCATGGAAACCGAAGGCGTAAGATTGATGTATTTCAGTATCTTGATGTTCGGAAGCGTAATCGGCACACTGTACGAGTTGGTTACCCGGCTGTTCTTCAGGATAGGTCCCAGGCCCTGAAGTTTCGGATTCTGCAAGCCTTCCAGTTCCTTCTGGTAAGCCTGCCTTTCTTCCAGGGTCAGGTTCAGGTCGTAAATCAGTAGATTTAACTCATTGATCCGCCTCAGTTCCGCTTCGGTATAGGGCGAGTTACTGATTCCGGCAATGTTGTAGTCGGTGTACGAAGAAGAGCGGTTGGTAATGCTGTTGGTAGCGGCAATGCCCCCGTTCACGTTCAGGCCTACCCGGAAAGAGTCAAACCACTTCCCGGTCTGGTTTTTTTCCTTTACAAAGGGGTTAAACTGTTTCAGCCCCATGGAATACCCCAGATTAGAGGTAAAATTATTCTGGTTCTGGCTAATGGAAAACGAATAGGTAGACGTATAAAGTTTACCGAAGTTCCGCATGTAGTTGACGCTTCCGCCCACGTTATTCTGCACTACCGTACTCAGGTTGGAGGTCTTGACGTTACTGGCATTAAACCCGTTGGTCATGTAGTTCATATTGGACGAAAAACTCCGGTCGGTTCTCAGGCTCCGGGGCGAATGCGACCACACCACGTTAAACTGGTTGTTGGCCGGGTTATATTCCTTTCCTTTCAGTCCGTACTGATTGCTTTGTACGTTCCGGTTAAACTGCAAAGAAAACATGCCGCTGTATTTGTACTTTCTGGAATAGTCGATCTGCTCCTTTACACCAAAACTAAGGTTAGAATACACCTGGAAGGTCACTGTATTGCTTATACGTTCATTAAATGCGTGGTAATACCCGAAGTCGTTAAAGTAAAAGCCCCGTCCGTCATTCCTTTGTTCACCGTAGCTTCCCATGACAAAGCCCGAAGTACCGATTTCCTGCTTGGGTTGCACCGGGAAGAAGCCGAAAAGAAAGCCTATGGGCAGGGGGATATCGTGTACTACAATATTAAACGGGCCCGAAATGGCCGATTTCTTATTGATAAACATAATTTTTTTGGCGGAGATGTGAAAATGCGGCTCGGCCAGATTACAGGTGGTATACTTGGCCGACCCCAGGTGAAGGTTATCGTACTGGTCTTTTTTCACCACCTTTCCGTGGATATACCCTTCTCCCTGCTCGGTAGCTACGGAATAGATTTTAGCCCGCCGGCTCTTGAAATTATAACGGATGGTGTCCATGTGGTAAATCTCGGTACCGTCTTCAAAAACCGGCTTTCCGCGGATAGCCTTCCCTGTACTGTCGGTGAGGTCGGGCAGTCCGTGCGCAAAGATCTCGCTGTTTCCCCAGTTCAGGAGAATATAGTCTGCTCCCAGCTTGGTGGGCAGATACTCTACCTTCGCGTCAGTATAGAGCCGATAGAGCTTACTTTTTACGTTGAAGATTACGGAATCTTTCGCGTAGCGCTTAACGGTGGTGGTAAGCCCGCTTTCTTTACTGATCAGGGAGTCAGGCAGCACCAGTTTCACCGTATCTTTTGTGGTCTGCCGGCCTGCCATATTCTGCACGGCGGGGCCATCCGCCGCCTGTCTTCTGACCTGTGCGGAAAGTCCGAAACTCGTTAGAATATACAGAAAAAGTATCAGGTTCTTTATTCTCAATCCGCTAGCGTATAAATGGCTTTTTCCCAACTTAAAATGCTGCCTTTCAAATTATCGGTAGCATTTTTTAGTTTATAACGTAATTTTTTTACATTTGTGAGTGCAAAATTATAAAAAACTATATCTTTAACGTTAGATTAAAAGAATAGATTAACGATGTTTTCCTATAAAATTTTTTATCCGTCGGTTCTGACGGTACTTTTCTATTTGTGCCTATCCTCCTTTACTCCTGAAAATCCGGGAGTTTCGTCAGCGCGTTATAGTATCAATACGATCGTGCTGGATGCCGGCCACGGAGGGAAAGACCCCGGGGCAGGTAACGGAAGGGAAAAAAAGTTCGCACTGGATATTACGCTGCGGGTAGGTAAAAAGATCAGAGAGGCTTTCCCGGATGTCAACGTGATTTATACCCGGGACAAAGACGTCTTTATTCCTCTTCATGAACGGGCGGCTATTGCCAACCGAAACAAGGCCGACCTCTTTATTTCCATTCACTGCAATGCCAATACGAAACCCCATATCAAAGGCACGGAAACGTATGTAATGGGACTTCACAAGAGCCAGGACAACCTGGACCTGGCCAAAAAAGAGAATAATGTGATTCTGCTGGAAGAAGACTACAAAAGAACGTATAAGGGCTTCAACCCCGAATCTCCCCTGGCCCATATTATGCTGGCGAACTACCAGCATGCGTTCATGTCGCAAAGTACAGCCTTCGCGGCCAAAGTGGAGAATCACTTTTCCCAAGTAACTGGAATGCGCAGCAGAGGTGTAAAACAGGCGGGTTTCCTGGTCATCTGGGAAACCACCATGCCCAGCGTACTCATTGAAACCGGTTATCTCTCTAACGCAGAAGATTCCAAAGTACTGGCTACCGAGAAAGGGAGAGCAGAGATTGCGGATGCTATTTTTAAGGCTTTTGCCGAATACAAAAAATGATTTTTACTTACGCAAATGGTTGAGCTTTCAACCATCAGCTATCAGCCTTTAGCTTTTTTACGGACGCTTAATGCATCTAATTTCTGATAGCTGATGGCTGAAAGCTCACCGCTATTTCGTACATTTGCGCATGCACATAATTACCGGATAATAATGAAAATTTCAAAAGAGGTTAAAGTAGGAGTTTTAGGATTAATAGGCCTCGTGCTCCTGTACTACGGCTTTAACTTCCTCAAAGGTTCTGATGTTTTTTCGTCTACAAAAGACTACCATCTTACCTTTAAAGATGTCATGGGGCTGGAAGTTTCCAATACCGTCACCTACAACGGGGTGGTGGTTGGCCGTGTATCTTCCGTAACGCCCGACTATGAAAAAGACCAGGTGAAGGTGGTCATTTCCCTGAAAAAAGAGGTGAAAATCACTGACCAGTCTATGATCCTGCTTGCCGATGACGGCCTCGTAGGAGGCAAACTCCTCATTCTCCAGATTAATCCGGGAAACCCGTTGCCTCCCGAATCCCCTGTAAAAACCGGGGTTCAGAACGGCCTTCTGGGCTCCGTAACCGATATGCTGGACCCTACCCTTGAAAAGGTGGATTCTCTGCTGCTTACTCTGAATGTGGTGGCCAAAGAGTTTCAGCACTCGGGCGACGCGCTCAAAACCCTGCTCGCCAGCGCTACCCAGTCTACCGCAGGGCTGAACGCCATCATGGCTTCGAACTCCAAAAACCTGAATGCTATCACGGGCAATGCCGCCGTACTTACCGCTGATCTTAACCGGGTAGTGAAAGACCTCGACACCCAATTGAAGCCTATTCTGGCCAATGCTACCCAGTTTACCGATTCGCTCAGCTCTATACAACTGGCCTCCACCATGGATAAACTGGATGCCACCATCGCCAATTTCCAGGGCATTGTCAGTGAAATCAACGCGGGGAACGGCACCATCGGAAAACTGACTTCCAATGACTCCCTGTACAACAACCTGAACAACACCGCCGAATCACTGAACAAGCTGATGGTAGACCTGAAAGAAAACCCTAAACGCTACGTTCATTTTTCGCTGTTCGGAGGGAAAGACAAAGCCAAAAAAGAGGAAGAATAAAAATCCTGAATCTCCTATAGAATATCGACCTGAACCACCAAAGTTCCGGTCTTTTTTCTGTTTATGAACCCGCAGCATTATCTTTACCGTTCAACCAAAACCAAATATTCCTATGAAAAAGCTCGCCCTGATATTATGCGTCTTTCCGGCAATGCTTTACGCCCAGAAACAACCGATCAGCTCCGATCTGCTGATCCCGGGTAAAACACCGGAAAATTTTACACAAGCCCTGCCCCGGGTATTGAAATGGACAGACCAGGACAGGGTCATTGCCAACATGATGCCTGCCCCCGGCGAACCCGCCAAAAATGTGATGCTGAATCTTAAAACGAACCGGTTCGAAGATTTCAGCAGCGACCTCCTCACCCGTACCATCCAGCCGAGGCTGAGAACAGTCATCAAGAACGGCGACATCTTCCTGGTTTCCGAACAGGGAGAAAACCGGATTACCCAGGACCCCGATAAGGTAGAAAAGAACCCCACGTTCTCTCCCGACAGCAATTATATCGCCTATACCAAAGACAATGACCTGTATACCTACAGCCTGAAAACACAGCAGGAAGTTCGCCACACGCACGACGGCACCAAAACCATTCTTAACGGCTACGCCACCTGGGTGTATTGGGAAGAAATTTTTGGTCGGAGTACCGCCTTCCGGGCATTCTGGTGGAGCCCCGACAGCAAAACCCTGGCTTTTATGCGCTTCGATGAAACCCAAACGCCTATGTTCCCTATCTACAGCAGCACAGGGCAATACGGTTTCCTGGAAGAAACACGCTACCCCAAAGCCGGCGGCGCCAACCCCACCGCCCGCATAGGATTTACCCGCCCGGACGCCCCCGCCATTACCTGGGCCGACTTCAACGAACAGGACGAACAATACTTCGGCTGGCCCAAATGGACGCTGGACGGCTCCGGATTGATGGTGCAATGGATTAACCGGGGCAACGACCACCTCAAAATCTACAATGTGTCACCCAAAACCGGCGCCAAAAAACCTGTGTACGAAGAAACTCAAAAAGAATGGATCAATATTGACGAAGCCGACGACCGCCTTACCCTCCTGGATAACGGTACGGAAATGGTGATCATTTCAGACAAAACCGGGTGGAAACAACTCTACCTTTATACCGTAGACGGTAAACTGAAAAACAGGATTACCGACGGAAAATACACGGTTACACGCGTACTGGGAATCGACCAGAAAGAACGGGTGGTTTATTTTCATGCCCGGGGAATAGAAAGCTCGGCCCGCTTCGACCTTTACCGGGTGGGCCTCGACGGCAAAAACATGAAACGCCTCACCTTCGGCGACTTCAATCACCGCCAAATCAACGCTTCCCCCGATCTTCGCTATTTTGCCACTACCTATTCCAACCTCACCACTCCTGCCGCCGTCACGATCATTGATCATACCGGCAAACGGATCAAAGAACTGGGGTCTGCAAAAGGCACCGAAATGGACCGCTACGCCCTGAATCTGCCCGAAATTGTACGGGTGAAAAGCGATGACGGCAAATTTGACCTCCCCATGAGTATTATTTACCCCGAAAAAATGGAGGCCGGAAAAAAATATCCCCTGATGATCAGTATCTACGGAGGCCCTGATGCCGGAACGGTATACGACCAATGGGGCTGGTCGCCCCGAAGTCAGTGGCTGGCCCGCGAAGGCGTTATCCAGGTTTCTCTTGACCACCGCGCCAGCGGCCACTTCGGCAAAGAAGGGGTAGCCTGGATGCACCGCAACCTGAGCAAATACGAAATGCAGGATTACATCACCCTCGTCAAACACCTGATCAGTAAGGGCATCGTAGACGAAAAGAAAGTCTTCATTACCGGCTTCAGCTATGGCGGATACATGACCTCCATCGCCCTCACCAAACACGCCGATGTGTTTACGCACGGTATCGCGGGCGGCAGCGTAACCGACTGGAGCCTGTACGACAGCGCATATACGGAACGCTTCATGGATACTCCCGACGAAAACCCGGAAGGGTACAAAAACGGCAATGCCATGAATTTTGCAGATAATTACAAAGGAAAATTATTGATTGTGCACGGCACGATGGACGACAACGTTCACCTTCAGAACAGCATTCAGCTCATTGATGCCCTCCAGGAAAAGAAAAAAGACTTTGAAATGATGTTCTACCCTGGCGGACGCCACGGGTGGGGCGGCAATAAAGGGCTGCACTACAGCAACCTGCAAACGCAGTTTATTTACAAGTATCTGCTGGAAAAACCGGTTCCGGAGGGGCTGTTGAGGTAATTTTACGTTAAATAAATTGTAAAATCTTGAACAGATAATCGGAAAAACTCCGATTATCTGTTTTATTTTTGACATATTTATGTGAAATAATTTGATAATAATCGGAAAATATCCGATTATTGTTTATAAATTTTACATTATGAATTTTAGAAAAGCAACTAAACAGTATACCCATGCCCCTTTGTCAAGGCCGGTAATACTGGATATATTGAAGCAATATCGAAGTCCAAACGATAAAATAAGTGAGCTGATTAAAAGTGGAGAGCTACTCCCGATCAGAAGAGGACTTTACGTACCGGGGCCGGAGGCCGACCTGTCCATACCTGAACCGTTTCTGGTGGCCAATCACCTGCGGGGACCCAGCTATGTTTCTTTAGAGTCTGCATTGTCTTATTGGGGTCTTATTCCTGAAAGAGTTTTTGAAGTAAGCTCTGCTACGGTTAAATCCTCCAAAAACTTTGTAAATCCACTCGGGAGATTCACTTACCACCGCCTTCCCATACCCTACTATTCGTTTGGGATAAAAAGTGTGGCAATTGCTGACCAACAGGTAGTCATGATTGCCTCTCCTGAAAAGGCACTATGTGATAAAATTGTGTTGACCGCAGGAGTGTTTCTGCGAAGCGGGAAACAAGCCCGCGCTTTTCTGTTAGAAGACCTGCGTATGGAGGAAGGCGCACTCAATAGCCTGGACACAAAACGCATTAGCTCATGGATTGGGGATGCTCCCAAAAAAGACAGCTTAAAAATGTTGGTCAAAACAATACAAACCTTATGATCAGGGAATGGATAGAAGAATATAACCCTAAAACGGAAGAAGACATCTTATCCGCTTTACGGGAGATCATGCAGGAGATCACGCTCGCAGCATTGTCACGTACCGATTTTTTTGAAAAAGCTTCATTTTATGGCGGAACCGCCCTCCGTATCTTCTATGCTCTGGACAGGTTCTCTGAAGATCTGGACTTTTCTCTGTTGGAAACCGATACGAATTTTACGCTCGAACCCTATTTTCCGGCTATTATAAGCGAATTTGAATCCCTGGGAATGCGGATAAGTATCCGGGAAAAAATTAAAAAAGTAGAAACGTCCATAGAGTCAGCATTCCTGAAATCAGAGACTCTTTGGAAAGAGCTGATATTGGAAGATATCGTTAAGCAGTCAGGGCTGACTTCCCACAAAAACATAAAAATCAAAATAGAAGTAGACTGCGTACCCCCGGCTGGCTTTAGTACCGAAGAGAAGTTATTGCTACGCCCATTTTCTTTCTACGCAAAATGCTTCACACTTTCCAGCCTGTTTGCCGGAAAAATGCATGCTTTATTATTTCGAAAGTGGAAAAACCGTGTGAAAGGCCGCGATTGGTATGACCTGGAATGGTACATCAAAAAAGGGGCTATTTTAGACTTAAATCACTTTTTAGCCCGCGCCAGGGATACCGGCGACTGGCATGAGGAGTGCATTAGTCGCGGACAACTCCTTGCCCTATTACATAAAAAAATCGATACCGTTTCTTTTCCATCTATCAAAGACGATGTGCAACGGTTCATCAGAGATGATTCTGTGCTTAAAATATGGTCTGCCCAATACTTTCATGATTTGATCGAAAGGATACAAACGTGTTAAGCGCTCCTCTCCAATATCATCTTTAATGCCGCCTGCACCGACCATACCCGGTTTCCGGCCTGCTGAATCACGGCTGAATGCCCGCCGTCCATCACCGCATCGCTCACCTTCAGGCCCCGTCTTACCGGGAGGCAATGCATAAAGTAACCGCTGTCGGTCAAAGCCATTTTCTCAGGTGTAATGGCCCAGGAAGCATCCTGCGTCAGCACCTTTCCATACTGTTCATAAGACGACCAGTTCTTGGCATAAATAAAATCCGCCCCGGCAAAAGCCTCGTCCTGGTTATGCGTCACCCGTGCGTTTTTCCGGATCTCCGGAGCCAGGTCATACCCTTCCGGGTTAGCGATTACCAGGTCATAGTCTGTTTTGAGCACCCATTCGGTAAAAGAATTGGCTACCGCCTGGGGCAAGGGTTTGAAATGCGGCACCCAGGTCAGCACCACCTTGGGTTTCTCCTTGGTTTTAAGCTCTTCAATGGTGATCAGATCGGCCAAAGACTGGCACGGGTGGCGGATAGCCGACTCCAGGTTGACCACCGGCACCCCGGCAAACCTCCGGAAACTTTCCAGCACCACTTCCCGGTAATCTTCCTCCCGGTCAGTGAGTCCGGCAAATGCCCTAACGCCCAGGATATCGCAATACTGGCCCAGCACGGCGGCGGCTTCCCGGATATGCTCGGCCTTCCCCTGGTCCATCACTACCCCGTCTTCAAACTCCAACTGCCAGGAGTCTGACCCTACATTCATGACAATCACATTCATGCCCAGGTTCAGGGCAGCCTTTTGTGTAGAAATGCGGGTACGCAGACTTGAATTAAAGAAAACAAGGCCAATGGTCTTGTCTTTCCCCAGGGCCCGGTATTGAAACGGATCCGCTTTCAGGCTCAGTCCCAGGTTCACCAGGTCTTCTACCCGATCTACGTCATCCAGATTTATAAAATGCTCCATACTTTTTAGCTATCAGCGGTCAGCTTTCCGAAACCCTATACTAAGGAAAGGGTATAATGCATAGCGGATCACTTCCTATCTGTTATTTTGGACACAAATTTACACTGAAAAGCAGAAAACCTTTACCTCTTCGCCCGATTTATCCGACCTTTGCAGTGGAAATACACCCCAAATGCAATGGTCATCCGCTTAGACAATATTTCGGTAAAGAAAAACGACAACCCGGTTTTACAAAATATCACCTTCCTTGACCACGGTACAGACCACTGGGCCGTCACAGGACCGAACGGTTCGGGGAAAAGCACCTTCCTGGATCTCCTGGCCGGGAAAATATTTCCTTCAGGCGGAAAACTGTACAAAGACACAAGCCGGAAAATAGTGAGTGTCAGCCGCGACTATTCCTTTCACCGCATCGTGGGAAATGCCTATCAGTATTACCAGCAACGCTACAACGCGTATGACGCCGAAGTGGGCCCCACACTTTACGAAGTATTGCAAAACCAGGTATTGCCCCTCGGAACGGTAGACCCCGCTTCTGTGACGCTTCCACCTCTGGCCCATGCGCCCGAAAAAGTGAAGGAGACCGCCGCCCGCTTCCGGGTCGGGCATCTGCTCCACAGAAAGGTCACCTCCTTGTCGAACGGGGAAACCCGGCGCAGCCTCCTCACCTATTGGTTTCTCCAGAAGCCTGATGTTATTCTTCTCGACAACCCCTTTTCCGGCCTGGATACACAGAGCCGAAATGAGCTGAAAGAAATTCTCGAATGCATGTCAGAAGTCCAGGTTTTCCTGGTGGCCGATAAAAGAGACATTCCATCTAACTTCAAGCAGGCGATCCGCTTTGAACGAGGGGAGATTGTTTTCCAGGGAGCGGTGGCGGAACTTCCCGAAGAGGTTCAACCTGAAATCGCCCACCTGTCGGCTAAACTAAGCCGTATCCGGGAGCTCCACACCGAAGCCTTGCCCGACTTTCGTACGGCCTTGCAACTGGTAGACATCAAAGTAAAGTACGGCGAAAAAGAAGTGCTGAGCCATATCTCCTGGGAAGTAAAAAAAGGAGAATGCTGGGCAGTACTGGGGCCTAACGGCTCCGGGAAAAGTACGCTGATGAGCCTACTGACCGCCGACAACCCTCAAGCATACCGTAACGAGATCTACCTCTTCGACCGCAAGCGGGGTACCGGTGAAAGCATCTGGGACATCAAGAAACGCCTGGGCTTCGTTTCCCCGGAGCTACACCTCTTTTTCCACAAACTCACGCCCGTGTGGAAAGTGGTCGGCTCCGGCTTTTTTGATACCATGGGCCTGTTCAGGAAGCTGACAGAAGAACAAATGACCCTCATCGATGCCTACCTTCAGCTCTTCGGGATATCCCATCTGAAAGAAAACCGCCTGGACCAGCTGTCTACCGGGCAGCAACGTACGGTACTGCTGCTGCGCGCCCTGGTCAAAAACCCTCAACTGCTGGTATTGGATGAGCCCTGCCAGGGGCTGGATCACAACCAGATGGTTTTTTTCCGGGAAACCCTAAACGAAATTGTGACATCCCAACAGAAGACACTGATCTATATTACGCATTACGCCGAGGAGATTCCGGCTTGTATCACGAAGAAACTTTACCTGGATGAGGGGCGGGCAGTGCGGGAGGAAAGCGTGGCATAGTCAGTTCGAGCGAAGACGAGAACCGAAGCGGAGTCGAGAACCGCATGCCCCTCGACTGCGCTCGGGGTGACAGGGGTAACGCTCGGGGTGACTGGGGTAACCCTCGAGGTGACAGCGGTAACGGTTGCCCCTACAGCGAAAACCCCTCCCCCTGCGCCGGAATAAGCACATTCCGGAAGCCTGCATGATTTAATCTCTCCCTGAACGCCTTTTGCGTATCAATCTCGCCATGCACCAGAAAAACTCCCTTTACCCTGGCCTGATCCTGGCAGGAAAGATAGTCGAGCATTTCTTCGTAATCGGCATGGGCAGAGAAAGAATCCATTACTTCTACTTCAGCCCGCACGGTCTTCTCTTCCCCGAATATCTTCACGGAACGGCTGCCGTTTTTAAGCTGAGCACCCAAGGTATTCGGAGAGCAATATCCCACAATCAGGACGGTATTTCGCCTGTCTTCCACATTATTGGCAATATGGTGCTTAATCCGGCCCGCCTCCGCCATCCCCGATGCCGAAATAATGATACAGGGCTCAGGTTTAAAATTCAGCTCCTTCGACTCTTCTACTTTCGTAATATACTTCAGGTTCTTAAACCCGAAAGCGTCTCCGTCTCTTTCGATATAGGCCAGGATATCAGGATTAAAATCTTCGCGGTGGCGGCTCATGATACGGGTAGCATCCACCGCCAGCGGGCTATCCACATACACCGGGATACGCGGAAGCTGGCCCGAACTTTCCAGGCGGTCGAGCAGGTAGATCATCTCCTGCGTACGGTCTACAGCAAACGCCGGAATGATCAGCTTACCTCTTTTCTGCACACAGGTTTTGAGCACTATTTCCAGCAAACGGGCCTGAGCATCGATATCCGGCTCATGGAGGCGGTCACCGTAAGTAGATTCGCAGATGATGTAGTCGGCCTGCGGGAACGGTGCGGGCGCATCCAGTATCCGGTCATTTTTACGGCCTATATCGGCCGTAAAAAACAGCTTTTGGGTATAATGGAGATCCTCAAAGCTCAGCAGGATACCGGCACTCCCCAAGATATGCCCGGCATTGAAATACTCTACCCGGAGGTTTTCTTCCAGGTAAAAAGGGCTGTTCAGCTTTATCGGAACAAACAGGGAAAGCGCCGTATACACATCTTCCTCACTGTATAGACTTTCCAGGAGTTCATCCCCCCGGTTCTTCCGCCTTTTGTTCACTCTTTCCAGGTCCCGTTCCTGAATCCGGGCAGAATCCAGCAGCATGATCTTACACAGGTCAAGGGTAGCCGCCGTACAGAATATCTTCCCGTTAAAGCCTTTGTTGACCAGCCGGGGAATCAGCCCCGAATGATCAATATGCGCATGAGAAAGGAGCAGGTAATCTACCTCCGAAGGCTCAAAACCGAATTGCAGGTTCAGCTCCGAAGTATTGATGCCCTGGAACATGCCGCAGTCCAGCAGCACATTGGTACCCCTGTTTGTGGTGATAAGGTGTTTGCTGCCCGTTACGCGTTGGGCAGCCCCGAAAAACCGGATCTTCATAATATTGTTGAGGCTTGAGTAGGCTGCAATTTGGTAAAATACTATATACAAACCAAGTGTATTTTGAGTTAATGGTGAAATAGAATTAATTATGGCTAATGCCGAACCAGAAGATTTTGAATTGACCAACGAAGTTAAAGAAATGTTGGATGAACGCCTTAAAACCGATGAAAGTCTGTTTGTCCCGGCCAGAGAAGCAATAAATAAAATTGCAGAAAAAAATCTCAACAATACCCTTTATTCTACTGAAAATACGGGCAAGCTTAACTTTTAGCTATCCCGCTTTTCCAGTAATTTCAAAATCCGCTCATTCATAGAAATTACATTTTCTACAAGCGTAGTTAAAATTTCAGTTTGTGTCTTATCAGAAGCTGTCAGGTTGTTGAAATCAAAAGCAACTATTGAATTGGGAGAATTATTGTTCTCAGTTACGTGCCCGTTTTGCGGAGCAATTAACTGCAAAGGGTCAATCTGTAGAAATTCTGCAATTTTCTGTATAAAGTCAATGGTGATTTTACTTTCTCCCCGTTCATATTTGGTATAGGCTGATTCACTTATCCCTAAGCGGTCAGCTACTTCTACGGCTATCTTATCTCTAAACTTACGATACCGGGCTATGTTGCGGCCAATGGTCTTGTTTTCAAGAATCGTGAAATGCTCCATTTAGTATATACAGGTAGAAAAAACCACAATAGCATAAGATTAAACCACTCATGCACAATATCACAAGCGGCAAATATGCATCATCTTTGTAAAAGTAGCGATTTCCCTACAAATGAGAAAAATACCTTACAATCTTTTTTCTGAATGTGTTTCAAAAACATGGTGTAAGTATGTTTTTGCGAGAAAATCACTACTCAAAATAATTTGCAAATTACCGAAATTGTAAGTAATTGATTATGGAGTTAGATGACGAAACGTATAACAAAGTTGTAATGTTCTATGCAGAGCATACATTTCATAGTATTGGACAAAAAAAAGCGATTAAATTTTTGAAAAATAAAGGATTTGAGAGGCATCAGGCACTCAGAATTACCCAAGAAATTTTTGCTCAACATTTTCAAGAAAGATATACCGGTTTGCAACTGTTGGTTATTGCATGTTCATATGTTGGTATAACTCTTGTCCTAAGCGAAATTGTACCTATTGAATATAAGGAAATTAGTATTCAAATAATGGCGGCATTAGGGTTTATATGCTATGGAATTTTGATTAGACTTAAATTGTAATTATATGGCAATACTTTACAAAATTCTCGTGATTACGTATTTGTTTTTTCCACTTAATGGTAACAAAGAATATTTATTAAGTACAAGAGTAGAATACATATCAAGAGGTATCCATAGACCTATCTTACCATTTGGCATCTTAGGAATCTTAATTAGTGTAGTTGGAATAATTACTATGGTTGTTAATTGGAAAGATTTCAAATCGGATAATATCTTTTTAATCAATAGCATTTCTTTAACCTGTGTTTGCCTAAAATTTGTATTATCGTACCTTAAATTCGTTGGAATAACAATCTATGATATCCTTTTACCGACCATACATAAAGTTATTTTTTTTATTAAATTTTACGTTCTAGGTCTTCTAATTATCTATTGTTCATTTAAGTACTCATAACACTTTGTCTAATCCAAGTGTATTATAGTGAGAGAATTACTATTCAAAATAATCTTATAGTAACAGCCCCAAATGAAAGAATTTTATACTATTTTTTCCACTGAAGTTTTTAACAAACCTATCATAATAAAGATAATAATAACCTGGTTAATAGCGGGGTGGTTGTTTAAGAGCATGATGAAACTTCCGGTCACACATAAAGTAAGGAAAAGGTATTACAAATTTCTACAAGTATTCGGGTTAGACGACTTTATGGATTTGGGTTCTTTAATTTTTTTCCTTGGATTTTTATCTCCCCTCTTTTTTAGTCTTTTAATAATTGTAGTTTGCTCCCTTTTAAATTTCAGTCTCAATCTCAATCTCAATATCTATACCACCACAAGATTATTAGCCAATGATATAGTGTCTATAACTCTCCCTTTTGCTTTAAGTACATGTATAGGGGTTATTAAGTATCGAAAAAAAATCAAATCGTTGAAGAGAAATAGGTTGCGTTCTTTGGGCTCATCTCTCGGATGGTTAAGACAAATAAGTACCCAAAGAATCAAAGAGAATGATATAGAAATTAAAAGAATTAATAGAGTTTTGACAGAGAATGAAAACTTTTCAGAAAACGCCCAAATAAAGCTATCCGAAGAAATTACAGACTATGAGTTGAAGACGGTTAAATACAAAAAAGCACTAAATGACATAATCCCTCTTGAAGAAAGAATAAAATCTTATCAATCATGGGAACAGTGGATGTATGAGAAAATTCAGGGGCATCTGGATGAATCTCAAAAACAGCAGTTAGCCGAACGATACGATGAGCGGAATCTTAATAATTTAGGATTTATAGATATGATTTTAGAATCATATAATGGGGGCGGTATGATAAAAAATTATCGTGATGGTTTCTTGAGAGATTTACGAAAAGAGCATAGCGACTTTGCAGAGTTTTATTCAAGCCATTGTCATAGCGGCGGATTGTGGCTTCCCGATATTAAACCTATCAAAAAAGAATTGCTTGGGCTTTGGTGGTTTCAAGCTCCATAATACAATATTGGTGACAAAACCCATAGCTCTGCTATATACTCCTTCGAAAAATCAAAGCGGATACCCGCCGCCGCATAGATCCCTTTGATGCCCTAGTATATCCGAGGGCCAGGGCCTCGGTGTACTGCTTCAGCCCTTTGGCCGGATCCGATTTGTAATTCCGCCACACGCTGATGGCACCTAATGAATCAAAAGGCGAATAAGTCATCCATTGTAACTTCTGATTGTATGTTACCCCTGTATTCATTATGCTTTACGCCATAAGTTGTAATGAGTGTGATATGAATTGCTTTCCGGGATGTGCTTCAGAGCGAAAAATCCCCCGCTTGTTACGGAGATTTTCATCGTATCTTTTATCAATAGGGCAATACCAGTATGATAAGCGGCCAATCATACTCTAATTGTATTTATTACTGGCTACAACTATATAAAATAAATAACATATAGCCAATAATAAATTTTATCTCCGGCTATTGCTACTCCATTTCCCACGTTATCGCTGGCAATAAGCCAAGACAATTAAGCCTTAATATACTTAACTCACTTGTGCCAGCTCCCCCTTCACAAAATCCATCAACTCCGCAATGTACGCCTTCGAGAAATCAAAACGGATACCCGCAGCAGCGTAGATCTCCCGGATCCCCTGCGTATAGCCGAGGGCCAGGGCTTCGGTGTACTGCTTCAGCCCTTTGGCCGGATCCGACTTATAATTCCGCCACACGCTGATAGCGCCTAACTGCGCCATACCGTATTCAATATAGTAAAAAGGCACTTCATAGATATGGAGCTGACGCTGCCAGCTGTACTCTTTGAACTTCTCCAGTCCCGACCAATCCGTCACCGTATCCGAAAATTCATCAAAAACAACAGTCCACTTCTCTGCCCGCTGCTCCAGGGTGTGGGCCGGATTTTCATAGAGCCAATGCTGGAACTTATCGATGGTGGCGATCCACGGTAAGGCTGCCAGGATATCCCGGAGATGTTCTCTTTTCGCTCTTTTGAGCTGCTCCGGATCGGGGAAATACGCATCCCAATGCTCCATGGATATAAGCTCCATGCTCATGGAGGCCAGTTCAGCCACTTCCATTGGCGGATTCCGGTAAGCGTTCAGCGGCAGATTGCGCACCTCAAAAGAATGAATAGCATGGCCGCCTTCGTGCACCATGGTCACCATGTCACGGACGGTATCGGTAGCGTTCATAAAAATAAAAGGTACACCGGTTTCTTCCAGGGGATAATTATAGCCCCCCGGGGCTTTGCCTTTCCGGGATTCCACATCAAAATGGCCCATTTTCCGCATGGTCCGGATGTATTCCGCAAACTTCGGATCGATACCGGTAAAGCACACCTCCGTTTTATCGAGCAGGTCGGCACCGTCTTTAAAAGGTTTCAGCGGTTCTTTGCCTTCCGTATCGACTTTGGCATCCCACGGACGGTACCGTTCGTACCCCAGTTGCCTTTTCCGCTCCGCTTCCTGACGGTTAGCCACCGGCACCACCGTAGAAGCCACAGAGGCATGAAAATCGAAGCAGTCCTGCGGGGTGTAATCAAAGCGGCCCATGGCAGCGAACATATAATCCCGGAAATTCCGGAATCCTGCATTCCTGGCTACCTCGTTCCGCAAGACCAGGAGCTCCGAAAAAATCCGGTCCAGCTGGTCTTTGTCGGCCAGCCTCCTTTCCGAAATAGCCCTCCAGGCGTTTTCCCTCAGGGCGCGGTCAGGACTTTGCAGCAAGGTTCCAGCCTGGGGCAGGGTCATTTCTTCCCCGTCTATGGTGACGGTCATGGCACCGGTAAGCGACTGGTATTCGGCCTGTTTCAGTTGGATATCCGTAAACAGCGCGATATTTTCCTCCCGGAAGATCTTCACCGACTCCGTTATTCCGCGCAGCATGATCGCGTAACCGGCTTCCTCCAACGGCCACTTTCCGGCATACTCCAGTGTCTTTTTATTCAGTATATCGCCGTAAGCCGCCAGGTGGGGCTGAATGTTTTCCACAAAGTCCTGGTAAGCCTGCTGAAGGGCTGCATCGGCCGTGTCGCAGGTCATCCGGATATAACGCCAGGCAAAATCTTCCGACACATACGACTCCAGCTCACTTTTATCCTTCAGCCATTTCAAAAAATCGGCCGGGCTGCTTAGCTCCCTGCCTTTAATATTTTCATAATACGCTTTCAGGGAATCCCAGTTATCAATTTTATAATTTTCAGGAAGAAACTCTCGTTTTCTCAATGCTAAGCTGCTCATTCGTTTCATATTAAATCGCAATTTAGCAGGGCTTTTTAAAAAAAAGTGGAAAAGAATGAAACTTTTAAACACCTGTAATTGTATTTAATGTATATACATATAAAAATTAACTAATTACAAATATGAGCACTTGGAAAATCGACCCTTCTCATTCAGAAGTACAATTCAAAATCAAACATTTAATGATCAGCACCGTAACCGGTGAGTTTACAGACTTCGACTCTACCGTGGAATGTGCGGGTGAAGGAGAGGATTTTAATGGCGGTAAGGTAAGTTTCTCGGCGAAGATTGACTCCATCACCACCAAAAACGAACAAAGAGACGGCCACCTGAAATCAGGCGATTTCTTTGATGCAGAGAAATTTCCCGAACTTTCTTTCCAGTCTACCTCCCTGGATCTTTCGGGTGGAGAAGTGGTCTTGAAAGGTGATCTGACCATGAAAGGAACCACCAAGCCGGTGACTTTGAGAGGAGATTTCGGCGGTGTGGTAGTAGACGGTTACGGACAAACCAAAGCGGGTTTTGAAGTAGAGGGTAAAATCAACCGTCAGGACTTCGGTCTTACCTGGAGCGCGGTAACGGAAGCCGGCGGTGTGGTAGCCAGCGATGAAGTACGGCTGCTGCTGAACGTTCAGTACGTGAAGCAGTAAAATAAGCATGGGGTTCCCGCAGCTTTGCTGGCAAAGCTGCGGGAACCCCACACCATTTAATCCAGCATCAGGTAAGCCTTGATAAAATCGTCGATATTTCCGTCCATCACTGACTGTATATCTGACGTTTCATGTGCCGTACGGGCATCTTTCACCAGCTTATACGGATGAAAAACGTAGTTGCGTATCTGAGATCCCCATTCAATTTTCTTCTTGGAAGCTTCAATATCCGCACGGGCGGAATTTCGCTTTTCCAGCTCAATCTGGTACAGCCTTGATTTCAACATATTCATGGCGTGTTCCTTATTGGCGAGCTGACTTCGTTCAATCTGACACACAATCACAATGCCCGAGGGTTTATGCGTGAGCTGAACCTTGGTTTCCACCTTGTTCACGTTCTGTCCGCCGGCCCCTCCCGAGCGGGAAGTCTGCCATTCGATGTCCGCATCTTTTATTTCCACTTCAATGGTGTCGTCTACCAGCGGATACGCGTATACCGAAGCAAAAGAAGTGTGTCTCCGGGCGTTCGAATCAAAGGGTGAAATCCGCACGAGGCGATGTACCCCGTTTTCCGACTTCAGGTAGCCGTAGGCCAGCGGACCGTCGATCTGCATCGAGGCCGATTTTATACCGGCGCCGTCTCCGTCCAGCCAGTCGATCTGCGTCACCTTATATCCGCGCTTCTGCGCCCACATCAGGTACATACGGTACAGCATACTGGCCCAGTCCTGGCTTTCTGTACCGCCCGCGCCCGAGTTAATTTCAATAATGGCGGAAAACTGATCTTCTTCCGCGGACAACATTTTCTTCAGCTCCAGCTCTTCTACCAGCGTTATCGTTTTCCTGGCTTCCGTTTCAATTTCATGTTCTTCCGCCTCTCCTGCCTGGTAAAACTCATAGAGCGTTTCCAGATCACTAATGGAAGCATCCGCCTCCTCATACGCTTCCGTCCAGTTTTTGAGTAACTGGATTTCCTTTACTACCGTTTGTGCATGATCCGAGTCATTCCAGAACTCGGGTTGCGCCTGTTGATTTTCCAAATCTCCAAGCTTCTCTTTTCGGTTATCGTAGTCAAAGATACCTCCTCAGGGCCGTTACACGGGCTCTCAAATCTTTCAACGCTTCTGTTGTCATGATTTCTTTAAAATGGTTAAAAAAAATTCTTCGCAAAGTTAAAACTAAATCTGAAACGATAAAAGCGTCGCTGCCAATAGCTCCTTTGTGTCTATTAAAACATGGTTCCCTGGATGTCCCGTGGCCGCCCCCCGGGCGTAGTCACAAACGCTTCGATGAAAGAGTTGAAATCAGGCGAAATGGCCACCACGTCGTTCTCTTCAAAAAGCACGGCGTAGTATCTTCCGTTCAGGTTCTCGATTTTGTAATTCTCCTCCAAAAGGATAATACTATCCATCAGATCAAAAGCAGAATCCCGTTCTTCTTCGCTTTCAAAGCCTTCCGAACGCAGGTACAGGGTAGCATCCGGGTTGTAAACACCGAAATAATGCTTCCCGTCGTGTGCCTGGAACTTGACATAGCCGGTGATCCCGTACGAGTCCCAGATACGCGGGCGGTCGAGGTACTCGTGTACTTCCAGGAAGTTCTTCAGATGCGCCAGGAAAGTAACGTCCGCAGGCTTGGGAGCCACTTTTGCTTTCGCAGGCTTCGTTGCTTTCGCTTTCGCAGGCTTCGCTGCATCCCCTTTGGCCAGGCCCTTCTCCGCCGCAGCACGCGTCTTAAAATCGCAGGAACGGGCCACTTCCTGACCATTGGCCGCTTTCAGAACAATGTAAAACTTCCCGCCTTCTTCTATAACGGATAGCTTATCGGCCTTGCCCATGTTTTTCTTCACCGAAGTGATGCCCTTACTCCGGGAAGCCGTATCCGTGTATCCCTCACTTCTCAAAAGTACAGCCCCCTGGTAAGCGAAATAATACTTTTCCGTCTTCTTGTCCTGGAAAAGTACGAACCCTTCATTTTTCGGATCCGCAGCGTGACCTTCGTACGACTTGCAGCTGAGGTAATCGTCGTTCATTGCCATAAAAAATACCTGTTATTTAATTGAAATAATCCTCCCCTGGGGGAAAAAGTTAACTAATTTACAATGAGTTATTGGCATCGCCCTAATAATCAGGCCCCAAAAAACAGGATATAAAGCTATACTTCTATACTTTATTTGAAAAGTCTAATTTGTTGCCCCGAGCACCCAATAAAAGGCGAACAGCACCACTATCGCACCTTCTGAATTGTGTAAAAAAGGCACATTTCTTCCCCCGGAAACGTACGCAGCAATCTTATTTTTTAATTACGCCAGGATGTTGTATTTTGCCCCCTTATTAAATATCAACCCCATGAGAAGTTTTCTGATCTTCCTGGCCTTGACCTGTGGCGTGGCCTCCGCCCAATCCATTATTCCGGTCCCTGTAAAAACCGAACAGCGGTCGGGTCTCTTTACTTTTACCCAAAACATCGATTTTGTAGTTCCGGAAAACCAGCCGGAATTAAAGAAATACGCCGAAAACCTGGGCCGGTATGTCGGACAGTCCGCTCCGTCTGTGGTGCATCATAAAGGAAAAAATCCCAACGTAGTCTTCCAATTGGGCAACGAACAGGCCCTGGGAAAGGAGGGGTATATCCTGGATGTCAGGGAAAACGGCATTGACCTCACGGCCAATACTCCCACCGGAATTTTTAACGGAATACAGTCGATCAGGCAACTCCTGCCCGCAGAACTCGAAAACCCCGCCAAACGCTTGGGCGTAGCCGTGCAGGTACCGCAGTGCCGCATCACCGATTACCCCCGGTACGCCTGGCGCGGACTGATGCTGGACGTCAGCCGGCACTTCTTTACGGTAGACGAGGTAAAAGCTTTCATCGAGCGGATGTCGCATTACAAATTCAATGTTTTCCACTGGCACCTCACAGACGATGAGGGCTGGAGAATCGAAATCAAATCTCTGCCCAAGCTCACCGAAAAAGGTGCCTGGAGAGTGGAACGCCACGGCCGCTTCGGCGAGGGCCGCCCCTACCCGAAAGAAGGGGAGAAAGCCAGTTACGGCGGTTTCTACACCCAGGAGCAAATCCACGATATCGTGAAATTCGCCGCGGAACGTCACATCACCATTGTACCCGAAATCGACCTTCCCGGCCACTCCATGGCCCTCCTGGCCGCTTACCCCGAACTATCTACCCGAAAAGAGCCCAAATTTGTGAATCCCGGATCCAAATTTGCGGAATGGTACGGTAGCCACGAGTTTAAAATGCTGATTGAAAATACGCTCAACCCGGCAGACGAGAAGGTCTACGAATTTGTAGACAAGGTCATGACGGAAGTAGCCGGGCTTTTCCCGGGCGAATACATCCACATGGGAGGAGACGAATGTTATCACGGCTATTGGGCAGAAGACCCCGCCGTGCAGGCCTTCATGAAAAAGAACAACCTCAAAGATACCAAAGAACTCCAGGCCCATTTTGTGAGACGGGTGAACGACATTATCAATGCCAAAGGCAAAAAGATGATCGGCTGGGATGAAATCCTGGACGGCGGAGGCTTGCCGAAATCTACGGCCGTGATGAGCTGGAGGGGAATGGAAGGCGGAATAAAAGCCGCCAAAGACGGCCACTACGTAGTGATGACGCCTACCACCTTTGCCTACCTGGATTACACCCAGGGCGACAAGTCGGTAGAAAACCCCATCTACGCCGACCTCAGCCTTGCCAAATCGTACGAGCTGGAACCTACGCCCGAAGGAGTAGATCCCCAATACATTCTCGGCGGACAAGGCAATCTCTGGACCGAAGTGATACCTACCCTGCCGTATGCCTTTTATATGGCCTATCCCCGCGCCCTGGCCATTTCCGAAAAGCTCTGGTCGCCTAAAAATGCCAGCACCTTCCCGGCTTTCCTGAACCGGGTAGAGAAGGCGTTTGAGCACTTCAGTGAAGCCGGTATCAGCATTTCTCAGGCCGTGTATGAGCCCGAAGTGAAAGTAACCCGTCAAGACGGAAAATATTTCCTGGAATTGTCTACACCCGTGCAAGACGCCCAGGTATTTTACTCTCTGGACAACACCTACCCCGTGAAGTTTTCGTCGCGCTACACCGGGCCTGTGGAAATTCCGGAAGGAGATCTGAAACTCCGGACCCAAACCTACCGGAACGGCGCCGAACTGGGCCGGGAATTGATTATCCCCCGGGACGAACTGATTAAAAGAACCCGCTAGAATATGTCATCGCACCATGTGGTAAGAGAAAAACAAGAACCCGCGCTGATTATTGCCAACGGCGAGGCCTGCTCTTCCGAGCTCCTTGGACAGTTGCTGGAATGGTCGCCCATGGTTATTGTACTAGACGGCGCCCTGGAGCGCGTTCTTGATTTAGGAATAAAGATAGACGTCATTCTCGGAGATTTCGACGGAAAAGATCCGGAAAGCATACGCGAGAGTCAGTATCCCGTAAAAGTGGTACATACACCTGATCAGTTATACACCGACCTGGAAAAAGCCATTCTTTACCTGCTCGAAGAAGAATTTCCGGCAGCCAACATCGTTTGGGCTACGGGTCGCCGCGCAGACCATACCCTGGTCAATATCTCCATTTTACCTAAATATGCCGACCGGATCAGCCTCCGGATCATTGACGACTATTCTTGTATTTTCCCCGTATTGCCCCTTCCCCATTCATTTGTGAAATGGTATCGGAAAGGCACCAATATCTCCCTGATGCCCCTGGGCATCACCACGGGCATCACCACACGAAATCTCGTTTATCCCCTTCACTCGGAAAGCCTGCACCTGGGGTACCGGAACGGAAGCTCTAACAAAGTGGAGGAAGACGGGGAAGTAACGGTAGAATACGAAGAGGGTACGATGTTGATAATGGAATGTAACGATTAATACGTAAGGGCTCATTGTGGATCAGTTTGTGGAAATATACAGGGATGATCATCACTCTCTAAATAACAGCTTCCCGGAACAATCTGATCACGTTCCTGACGTCAGGAACGTGATCAATATTCCTTGAATTACCCTTTACTTCGGATAAGAGCGAATCCCTGGCTGTCTACACCCCGCTCGTACAGAATACCGGATAGTTGCTTCTCCGTCTCGCTTAGTTTCTCTCTGGCCTTTATTCGTTCATATTCCAAAAACCTTTGTTCTACCAACTCTGCCCTACGAGTCTGGACTGCGAAATAATTCTGAGCAAAGGCGATTTCCTGTTTCCGGCTATCGCCGTTTTGGGCAATTAAGTAACAGGCATAGCGGGTTAAAAGGATGTCATCTATCTCATCTTTAGCTCCTTTCCCTCTTTCGATCACCTTCCTGACGTCAGGAAAGTGATAAGCAATTTCCTCCCCCACATTTTCACAGGAATCTTTGGCTTTTTGGATTACTTTTTCAAAATTTTCCCACTTGGTGTACCCCAATAAGGTTTGCAGATCCCGTGCACTCCAGCACTCTACGCCTTCCAGTTCGGCAGCAGCATTTTCAAACTGTTCAAAAAGTTGCCTGATTTCTTCAGATTTCATGTGTTTGTATTTAATCATGTGATATTTAAAATACTAAGATACCTCTTTTCTTTGATTTTCCAACATAAAAGGCTGGAAATTATCTACCTCCTCTGATAGAAATCCAAAAAAAATCTCCCGCATCAGATCACTCCAATGCGGGAGACAATTATTTCTAGGGTCTTATTCCGCCGGTTTAATCATTTCCAGCACTTCCGCCGAAATACCGGTCATGGAGAATCCGCCGTCATGGAAGAGATTCTGCATGGTTACTTTGCGGGTAAGGTCGGAGAAAAGGGTGACCACATAATCGGCACAATCGTCTGCTGTAGCATTGCCCAACGGAGCCATCTGTTCCGCAAATTCAAAGAAGTTACCAAAACCACCAATACCTCCCCCCGCACGGGTCTTGGTAGGCGACTGGGAAACCGTATTGACCCTCACGTTCTTTAATTTGCCGTAACGGTAGCCGTAACTGCGGGCAATAGACTCCAGCATGGCCTTGGCATCTGCCATATCGCTGTAAAAAGAAAACGTACGCTGGGCCGCCATATACGTCAGGGCCACAATAGACCCCCATTCGTTAATTGCGTCCTGCTTCTCCGCCACCTGCATGAACTTATGAAAAGACATGGCCGATATGTCCACGCTCTGCTTGTAAAATTCATAGTTCAGATCCCCGTATTCCTTGCCCTTCCTCACATTCGGTGACATCCCGATGGAATGCAGCACAAAGTCGAGCTTACCGCCCAGTATCTCTACCGACTGACTGAACAGGTTTTCAATGTCTTCCACACTGGTCGCATCGGCCGGGATAATCTGTGCGTTACATTCCTCCGCCAGCTTATTGATTTCTCCCATCCGCATGGCTATAGGCGCATTCGTCAATGTAAATATCGCCCCCTCGTCTTTAGCCCGCTGGGCTATCTTCCAGGCAATAGAGTTTTCATCTATCGCTCCGGAGATTATTCCTCGTTTCCCTTTAAGTAGTCCGTAACCCATAGTATTAATGTTATTCTTGATTGTAGTACACAAAAGTATTATTTTTTTTCGATAAGAACCTTATACGGAAGAACGCATTCAGAATCTTTTCAAAAAAGGCTTTGCCCGCACCGCCTTTTACCGTAGTTTTGAAACCCGTTTTTACAAACTCTATGCTTGTTTCACCTAACGAACCTTTTAAACTTGTCTTCAGCCTTTACCAGCATGAGCTCCTCGGATATCTCTTGGAACCTTTCGTGGTTAAACTTACCCAGAAAGGCGATTTCTCCTTCCAGTCCCAGAATATCGCAGGAACCAACGTAAAAGATTTTAAGGCCGGTCTTACCCGTGAGCAGATCCGACTGGTAGAACTTACCTCCAAGATTCAGCAGGATGCCCTTTTCCGGAAATTCAGTACGGGAAAAAAACTAAAAAAGGAAGAGTTCTTCAGGAAAGTATTCGATGTGGAGAAAGGAGATCCCACCCTGCGTGAAGCCATTATGGCGTATATCGACAATTACCGGAAAGAGATATTCCGGAATATACGCGGTGAAAATTTCTTTATCATGGGCAGCGACGGAATTCCTACCTGGAAAGAAATACACATTGTAGACGAACCCGCCAAGGTCTATTTTCATTTTAACAGGGAAGAAGAAAAGACCATTTATTACCCTATCATCAAATGCAAAGGCGAAAAAGTGAAGTTCCAGTTCCAAAACGGACTTATTATTAACGATATACCCGCAGTTTTACTGATTGATAACCTGGCCTACCTCTTCGAAGACCATGTAGACGGGAAGAAACTCCGCCCTTTTCTTCAGAAATCCAATATTGAAATTCCCCGGAAACTGGAAAACACCTATTATACCCGCTTCATTGTTCCGCTCATTGCCAATTTTAACGTGTATGCCAAAGGCTTTGAGATCTCCTACGAAAAAGAAGAGTTTACCACCCGCCTGGAGGTCACCGAAGTCCATACCGGCCGGAATGAAACCCTCTTTAACCAGGAACCGGAGGAGAAAGCCTGTTCTGAAGTACTGCTGGAACTGATCTTTTCGTATGGCGAACACGACTTTAAGTTTGATACCTTCAGCGACCCCGCCTATGTATACCTCGAACAGACAGAGGATTCCTGGAAATTCCATAAGATCAAGAAAAACCTCCCGGCGGAAAAGAACGTTCTCAGCTTCCTGAAAGGACAAGGACTCAACCTGAAAAACGGACGGGCTATATTGCCTAAACATGAGGCGGTAGAATGGCTCAGTGCCCACCTCGAAACGCTGGAGATCTACCCCGTTACGGTACGTCAAAGCCCCCGAAATTCAGCCACCTATTTCCTGGGCTATACCCACGCAGATGTAAAAGTGGTAGAAAAAAACGACTGGTTCGATATTGAAGCGGAGGTGATTTTCGGTGAATTCCGCATTCCCTTTAAAAAATTCAGGTATTATATCCTCCACAATATCCGGGAATTTGAACTTCCTGACGGTCGCCGCGCTACCATTCCCGAAGCCTGGTTCAATAAGTTTTCGGAACTGTTCGAAAATATGGAAGAGGAAAGCCCGCGCCTGAAAAAACAGTTTGTAGGGTTGATTAACCTCCTGGCCCACGACGGCATCGTGACCACCACCATGAACCGGAAACTTTCGGCCCTGTCTGATTTTGAAGAGATCCGCGATGTGTCCCTCCCGAAAAATTTCAAGGGAGAACTCCGCCCATACCAGAAGGCCGGTTACAACTGGCTTCACTTTTTGAAGGAATTCGGGCTGGGCGGCTGCCTGGCCGACGACATGGGACTGGGAAAAACCGTCACTACCCTGGCTTTCCTGCAAAAGGTAAAAGAGGAAAATCCCGAACATCCCAGCCTGCTGGTATTGCCTACCTCCCTGATTTATAACTGGCAGAAAGAAGCCACCCGTTTTACGCCCGACCTCCGGGTGATGGTGCATTACGGTACGCAGAGAAGCAAAGACACCCAGGTCTTTTCCATGTATGACGTGATCATTTCTTCGTATGGCGTATTGCGTTCCGACATCGATTTTATCCGGTATTTCCGGTTTAACTACGCCATTCTTGACGAATCTCAGTCTATCAAAAACGCGGCTTCCTCCAACTTTAAGGCCGTGATGGATCTCAATACCCAAAACCGGCTTATCCTCACGGGCACGCCCCTGGAAAACAGCACCCTCGACCTCTGGAGCCAGATGACTTTCATTAACCCCGGCCTCCTCGGCAGCCTGTCTTCCTTCCGGAAAAAATACCAGGCCCCTATAGAAAAGGAAAAAGACGAAAACCGCCTGAAAATCCTCTCCTCGAAAATCAAACCTTTCATGCTTCGGCGGAACAAGCGGCAAGTGGCACAGGACCTCCCGGAGAAAATCGAATCGGTGGTATACTGCCAGATGACCGAAGACCAGGAAAAACTCTACGAGGAAACCCGTTCTTATGTACGCAACCAGATCATGGGAATGCAGGAAAGCGGCACCCTCGGAAAATCGGGCATCCTGGTATTGCAGGCCCTTTCCAAACTTCGGCAGCTGGCCAACCATCCCGCCATGGCGGTTCCGGATTACACCGGGGAATCCGGCAAAGGGAACGACCTGAAGCAACGTCTTCGTGAGGGCATTCAGGAAGGGGCAAAAACACTGGTATTCAGCCAATTTGTAAAACACCTGGAATTTGTAGCCGAAGGCCTGCGCGAGGAAGGAATCCCGTTTCTTTACCTCGACGGCGCTACTCGGAACCGCATGGAATTGGTAGAACGCTTCCAGGAAGACGGCACCGAGCTGATTTTCCTGATTTCCCTGAAAGCGGGAGGCGTAGGACTCAACCTGACGGCCGCGGAAAACGTCTTTATTCTTGACCCCTGGTGGAATCCCGCGATTGAAGCCCAGGCGGTAGACCGGGCCCACCGGATAGGGCAAACCAAAACCGTTTTCAGCTATAAATTTATCTCTCAGAATACCATTGAAGAGAAAATTGTGGAACTTCAGAATACGAAAAAACAACTTTTCGACGACCTCATTATTGAAGAGGAGAGCTTCTTCAAATCGCTCACGACCGACGATATTCTCAGCCTTATAGAATAAAAAAACCGGGACAAGCCCGGTTTGTCTATAATTCATGTCAAACGCGATTACAACATCACCTCTTCTCCCTTGAAGATATCTACCGCCGCCTGATGAAACACTTTTTTCAGACCTTCATACGCACCTGTAACAATACTGATAGGGATAATAATCGGCGCAAAGAGTATCCACTGGCAGGTCATAAACAAATTTACTTTTTTCATATCGGGTAAGGGTAGGTTTTGAAAGATTTTAATCCTTCTGGCTAAAATCGAGTGAAGTTAAAGAGAATTTTTTACAATTCCAAAACTTCACCTGATTTTTATTATACTTTTTGTCTGTATAATACCACTATTCCCCTGATCAGCCGAAGTTAAAACTTCCAGCGCACAAACGCCTCCATGGCTTCGTAATCGGCCAGCCCGAGCTGGTTGTACAATTCTGCCGTTCCGCGGTTCCGGTCTTCGGCCCTCTGCCAGAATTCGCGTGCGTCAGTACCCTGGAACACCACCCCGTCTTTCTGAGACTGGTGTTTGAAGATACCGAGGCGTTTCTGCATCACCTGGTCAGGACTCATGGGTACCGCCATCTCAATCTCATGGATTTCCCACTCTGCCCAGGCGCCACGGTAGAGCCACAGCCAGCAGTCTTTCATAAAGTTCTTGTGCTTGATCTGGTGGACCGCCTCAAAAATAGCATCCAGGCAAACTTTGTGCGTTCCGTGCGGATCAGCCAGGTCTCCCGCCGCGTAAATCTGGTGAGGTTTCACCTCTTCAATGAGGTTTTTCACCATATCAATGTCGGCTTTACCTAAAGGCGCTTTTTGCACCTTCCCGGTTTCGTAAAACGGCATATTCAGGAAATGAGCGTTTTCTACCGGAATACCTACAAAGCGGCAGGTAGCCTTGGCCTCTCCCCGTCGGATAATGCCCTTCACGTGCCTTACCGCTTCCGAGTCTACCTCACTTCCTTTCTTGTTCCTGATGGATAGCTTGGCATCTTCAAAAATCTTTTCCGCCTTCTCGTTATTGATACCAAAATTCTCGTTATAATCTACCACGAAGTCAATAAATCTCAGGGCCTCATCGTCAGAAACCGCGATGTTTCCGGAGGTTTGGTAGGCTACATGCACTTCGTGGCCCTGGTCTACCAGGCGCTGGAACGTACCCCCCATCGAAATGATGTCGTCATCGGGGTGCGGGCTGAAAATAATAACCCTTTTTTGTTCGGGTTGCGCTCTCTCCGGCCGGTTGGTATCGTCGGCATGGGGTTTCCCACCGGGCCATCCGGTAATGGAATGCTGAAGGTTATTAAACACATCGATGTTGATGTCATAGGCCTGTCCGTAGCCTGCCAGCAGTTCCGAAAGTCCGTTATCGTTATAGTCTTTATTGGTCAGTTTCAGAATAGGCTTCTGCAATTCCAGGGCCAGGCTGCATACGGCTTTCTTGATCATATTATTGTTCCACACCACATCTTCCACCAACCACGGTGTTTTAATCCGCTTCAGTTCAGAAGCCGCGGCAGGGTCTACCACGAACAGGGCGTTATGGTGTGTCTGAAGATAGGAGGCCGGGTTTAGTTCGGTCACCATGCCTTCCACCGCCTCGGCAATCACGCCCGCTTTGCGTTCGCCCCAGGCCAGCAATACCACCCTTTTGGCCTGCATGATTTTGGAAACCCCCATGGTAATGGCCTTCTTGGGTACCTTGGTGAGATCACCGCCGAAATCGCCGGTGGCAGCGGCGCGGGTAGAATGATCCAGCATCATCAGCCGGGTCTTGGACGTAATCAGCGAGCCGGGTTCATTAAAACCTATATGTCCGTTGCCCCCAATGCCCAGCAATTGAAAGTCAAGCCCGCCCAAAGCGTCAATTTTGGCTTCGTAGCTGCTGCAAAACTCCCCGATGGCATGATGAGGAAGCGTACCCAGGGGAATGAAATAATTCTCTTTCGGAATGTCTACATGGTCAAACAACTGTTCCCGCATAAAACGCCAGTAGCTCTGAATGGCGTCAGGTTCCATAGGATAGTACTCGTCCAGGTTAAAACTAATGACGTTCTTAAAGCTCAGGCCCTCCTCTTTGTGCATACGGATAAGCTCGGCGTACACGGTTTTGGGAGATGACCCCGTGGCCAGGCCCAGGATACAGTTTTTCCCTTCTTTCTGCTTCTGAAGAATCAGGTCTGCGATTTCCTTCGCCACAGCTCTGGACGCCTCTTTCGGATCCGCAAAAATGCAGGTCGGAATTTTCTCGTATGCAATTGGTTCTTTAACGGTTGAATCGCCCATGATCATTAATAAATTTGAAGTTACAGCCTCTTATTGTTTACTCGGCTAAAATTAGGAGACTTTTTTTATTAAAAAAAATTATTATTTATAAAATGGTGTCGACCAAAGCGTTTGCACCTGCCCCACCCCTACCACTTTCCCCACCCAGCCCCTCCTACCCCAACCCCTGCCACCTCACCATACATCTCACAGCTAACATCTAAAGTCTAATGTCTAATAGCTAATGTCTAATAGCTAATGGCTGATAGCTGACAGCTCATTGCTCATAGCTCATAGCTCATAGCTGACAGCTAATAAATATTTGGATTAATTATAAATAATTACCGACTTATCGTATATTTGCAGGGTTTTTAACGTTCCAGCCTTGACAACAGAGCTCTACAGTACTTCCAAAGGCAAAGCCTTCCAATGTGATCTCACAAACCGCATCGTCATGCATTTTAAGGAATATACATGGAGGTTCACCCTGAGTGATTTCCTGATTTTCCGGAAGAACATCCATGCCGTAGATCTCCGGGAGTTGTTGTTTAATCTCTCGGACGAATGCGATTTTGTTTCCCTGCACCATGCACGTCTGGCATCGGCGGTTACCCTTACCCTCTGCGACCTCATCCAGCTCAGGGAACTGGTAGACGGCACGCGCTTCTCTCTGGAGCTCGTATCCCTCATTCACGAGGTGCTGGGCGACTACAGCGTGGTGTAACCCCCTGCTGCTCTGCTTCTTCTCTCCTAATTTTACCTGTTTTAAATTTAGACCGGGTACAAATAGTTGTAAATCAGTTTACAAGGGAATTTTTATACCCTTACCCTTCGTTAACTTTGTAAATGAAACGGCTATGAGTAGCACCTGACCGCTTTGGACAGTTCAATACGTTTCGCTTAAAACTAAAAATAACATCTATGAAGAATTTATTAAGAGAAAAGACCTCATTAAAGGAAGATATAGAAATAGCGTTGAACGCCCAGGCCAAAATGGAGGCGGAAGCATCAAGCAAGTATCTGGCCATGGCTTCATGGCTGGAAAGAAACGGATTTGAGCGTTCTTCCGAATACCTCTATCGCCAGGCCGAAGAAGAAAGGGAGCACTTCCTGAAGATTTTCCGCTACATCAACGAAGTAGGCGGAAATGCGGTAACCCCCACCACCGGTGAGGTACCCCAGGAATACCCCAACCTCAAAAGTGTGTTTGAAGAAGCGCTTCACAGCGAAATCGCAGTAACCCACTCCATCAATCGCCTTGTAGGGCAATGCAGGGCCAGCCACGACTACACCACCGAAGACTTCCTGATGTGGTATGTGAAAGAGCAGCGTGAAGAAGAGAAAAATGCCAGAAGAGCGCTGGAACTCTTCGACCTGATCGACATGGACAGCGCCACCGGCCGCTTCCTGCTCGACAAGGAGATTGCGAAGATCGGTGATCACGAATAAGTTTTTTGGGCAGTTTTTATAAAGCGAGGGGGGAGATTTTCCCCCTTTTTTTTGTGTAGCTGGGAGCTATGAGCCTTGAGCTGTGAGCTTTGAGCCGGACTATGGGAGGCTGGTACGCTAAAGGCGGGTCGACGCGGAGCGGGCTGCTCGTGGATATTTCATTTTATTAAATGATATAAGTATGGTTAGTACACCGATATATACACCACACGCAACTAATTTCCGCCTAAAAATTAGTTGAAAAGTTTTCATTTCTCAAAAACATTTCTACATTTGCAACGTGAAATTAACCATGAACATAGCGGCTAACTGGTGGCGTTCTTCTCTCTGAGAGTTGAACACATTCGCTATGGGATTGTATAATACTGTAAAGCTTGCTGTTCAACTACGGCAGGCTTTTTTTTTGGAGTAGTGAGTAGTGAGTGGTGAGTGGAATGTGCCGAGTGCCGAGTGAGGAGATATAAAATGTTCTTAAATAACAACAAAGAGTGCCGGGTAGCCGTGCAGCTCACAGCTCACAGCTAATAGCTAAAATATACACCGTATGAAATTTAATATTACAAGCCGAACCAAGCGCCTGCTGGCCGACACCCTCACGCCGGTGAGTATCTTCCTGCGTATCCGGGAACAATACCCGCTCTCGGTGATACTGGAAAGCGCCGATTACCACGCCATGCATAACAGCTTCAGCTACATTGCCTGTGACCCCGTGGCGGCCATCACCATTGACCGGGGAGAAGTGACCGAAACCTACCCCGACGGCTCCCGTACCTCCTACACGCTGTCTGACAAAAAAGATGCGGTAAAGGTCTTACAGGCATTCTCCAGCCGCTTTGAACACCAGGAGCAGAACCGGGGCTTTATTTCGAACGGACTCTTCGGCCATATCACCTACGATGCCGTTCAATATTTTGAAGACATTACCCTCCAGGAAAAAGCTTCGGAAAATAACATCCCCGATATTCAATACCGGGTGTACCGTTACGTGATTGCGGTGAACCATTTCAAGAACGAGCTTCACCTCTTTGAACATACCTATACGTCCGAAGGAAAAGAACCGGCGCCCGTACAGGATGGCCTGGAAACCCTGGAGTTCTTTGTCCGCAACCCCAAGCGCACCACCTCCGTATTCCGGGCTACCGGCGGGGAAGAAACCAATATCGAAGACGACCGCATGCGGGAGATTATCCAACAATGCATCCGGCATTGCCTCCGGGGCGACGTGTTCCAGATTGTACCTTCAAGACGATACAGCCGTACTTTCAGCGGCGACGACTTCAACGTGTACCGGGCCCTGAGAAGCATCAACCCCTCGCCCTACCTGTTCTATTTCGACGGGGGAGATTACCGGATCTTCGGATCCAGTCCTGAAAAACAAATCTATATCAAAGACGGTACCGCCGAGATCCACCCCATAGCGGGCACCTTCCGCAGAACGGGAGACGACCAGCACGACAGGCAGCTGGCCCTGGACCTCCACGCCGACCCCAAGGAGTCGGCTGAACACGTGATGCTGGTAGACCTGGCCCGGAACGACCTCTCCCGAAATGCCGAACAAGTAGAAGTGGAGGTATTCAAAGAAGTGCAGTTCTACAGCCACGTGATCCACCTGGTATCGAAAGTAACAGCCCGGATGAACCCCGGGGTGAACCCCCTCCAGCTGGTGGCCGACACCTTCCCTGCCGGTACCTTATCGGGTTCTCCGAAACACAATGCCATGACCCTCATCAACCGTATGGAACCGAATCACCGCGGTATTTACGGGGGAGCCATAGGTTTTATGGATTTTAACGGTAACTTTAACCACGCCATCGCCATCCGTACGTTTTTAAGTAAAAACAACACCCTGTTTTACCAGGCGGGCATGGGGGTGGTGGCCAAGTCGGATATAGAAAGTGAAATGAACGAAATACACCTGAAACTGGGCGCTTTGAGGAAAGCTATTGAAATGGCGGAAGAGCTGTGAGATGTGAGCTAATAGCTGTCAGCTGTCAGCAATCAGCTATTAGATGTTAGATATTAGATATTAGATGTGCGTGGATGTTGAAATAAATAATTTACGGTTCGTGGCATAGCTGACTGCTGAAAGCTGATAGCTGACAACTATTAGATGTGCGTGGATGTTGAAATAAATAAATCACTGTTCGTGGCATAGCTGACTGCTGAAAGCTGATAGCTGACAACTATTAGATGTGCGTGGATGTTGAAATAAATAATTTACGGTTCGTGGTATAGCTGACTGCTGAAAGCTGATAGCCGACAGCTATTAGATGTTAGGCACTGCAATTGGCGATGAATATGCGAAATGGGGTGGCTGGCTCACAGCTCATAGCTCATAGCTGACGGCTGATAGCTGACGGCTGATAGCTGACGGCTGATAGCTGATAGCCGAAAGCTGCCCCTTAATTACATAAAAATGAAAATACTCGTCTTAGACAATTATGACTCCTTCGTATATAACCTGGTCTATATTCTGAAAGACCTGGGCGGAGAGGTAGATGTTTTCCGGAACGACAAGATTTCCCTGGAAGACGTAAAGAAATACGACAAAATCCTGCTTTCGCCCGGGCCGGGAATACCGGAGGAGGCCGGCATCATGATGGACCTCCTGAAGGAATACAAGGAAACCAAAAGCATCTTCGGGGTGTGCCTGGGGCACCAGGCCATCGGCGAAGCTTTCGGCGCGAAGCTCGAAAACATGGGGGAAGTGCTGCACGGAGTCACCACCCCCTGTATGGTAACAGACCGGGAAGAAGTGCTTTTTCAGGATATTCCCGAACAGTTTAACGTGTGCCGCTACCACTCCTGGACGGTGCTGCCCGAAACGTTTCCTGACGACCTGAACGTCACGGCAATTGACGACCAGGGAAATGTGATGGCCGAAGCGCACCGAAAATACGATGTACGCGGCGTGCAGTTTCACCCGGAGGCGTATCTGACCGAACACGGGGTGAAGATGGTGGAAAACTGGATGAAGTTGTAGGCTTCAAAACTGGATCAGTATGTTCGGATTCCTGCATAAAAAACCCCAGCCCGTTCTCGCACCTAACGAAGACACTTTCCGGAAAGGTTTTGCCCTGCATATTCCGGAAAACGCCCTCGACTACGTCATGACGCTCTGGCGGGAATACCCGTTTAACTTCACCGTAGCCGGTTCGCGCAAGACCTGCCTGGGAAACTACCTCTATAAAAACGGAAAGCACTTCATTTCAGTAAACGGCGATGCCAACCCTTACGGTTTTCTGATTACCCTCATTCACGAGATTGCGCACCAGCGGGTGCAGGTGAGCCGAAAGCTCTTCCAGAGAGCCCCTGCTCCCCACGGTACCGAGTGGAAATTCCATTTCAAAACCCTCATGGCGCCCCTTCTGAATCCTCACGTCTTCCCCGAGGATATCCTTCACGTGCTGATCCCCCACATGCAGAACCCCGCGGCGTCTTCTACGAAAGACCCGGCCCTCGTCAGGGCGCTTTCCCTTTATTCGCCCGAAACTACGGTAAAGGGCGTTTACCTGTCGGAAGTAGAAGACGGACAAATCCTTCATTTTAAAGGGCGGAAGTTTAAAAAAATTCAGAACAGGCGAACAAGAACACTGGTGGAATGCGTTAATACGCGAAAGCGCTATACCATTCCGGGAATAGCACGGGTGGAGCTGTAACTTATTTTTTTATGACAGGAGTAAACAGGCGATCTAAAAACACCGAACCACTCCCGGGCTTTGTGAAATTTGCATGCGCTTGGCTAACCGGATTGTTTCGGGGCCGAATGTCCTGCATCGGGTTAGCTAAACTGTTTCCGGGCTTCGATACTTCGGCAAGCTCAATACAGGCCAGGCTCAGCCTGACATGGCCACCCCATACACTAAGCTTTCCCTCTAGCGCCCTTCGACAGGCTCAGGGTGACAGAGGCCAAGCTCATGGTACAGGGTGCCTCTGTCACCCTGAGCCTGTCGAAGGGCGCCCTGAGCTTGTCGAAGGGTATCCCATTCCTATTGTCACCCTGAGCTTGGCCTGTACTGAGCTTGCCGAAGTATCGAAGGGCATCCTGAGCCTGATGCGCATCCTCTTTTTTTTCTTCTCCTGCGCCACCGCTTTTGCACAACCCGCCCCGCTCTCCCAGGGCACCTGGATCAAGATATCCGTCAGCCAATCCGGAGTGTATAAACTGGATAAAGCGTTCTTCGAAAAGTACGCTCCGGCTTTCGCCTCCGCAAACCCCGCCCATATCCGCGTATACGGTGGCCATGCCACCGCCTTACCCCAGCTGAATTCTGCCGAAAGAATAGTGGGATTACAGGAGATTCCCGTTTCCCTGAACGACCAGAATCAGGTCTGGGACACGGACGATTTCATCGCCTTTTACGCCCGCGGCCCCCATACGGTAAGCGAAGAAGGGAACCGTTTTACGCACCAACTCAATCCCTACAGCCACCTTAATTATTACTTCATTACGGTGAGTGACACCGTCTCCCTGCGCGTACCCGTCGCCCGCCCGCGTACCACTGGCCCCGTAAGAGACCACCTACCCTATTATGCATACGAGGAGAAAGAACTGAAAAACCTGCTCAACTCCGGACGGCTCTGGCTGGGCGAAATGTTTCGGTCTTCCTACTTGTTTTCGCCCCTTAGCGAAGATTTTGTATCCGACTACCGCCTGGATTTTGAACTCTACCCCATGGGCATCAGTCGACAGTTCCTGCAAACCACCGCCGGCACCCTCTCCCGCCGCGACACCCTGAACGGCGCACCTAATAACCCGAACGACAACCAGGCCCGGTACTACCGGATGTCCAATGCCCACCCTTTCCTCCTCTCTACCGAAACGCCTCCGGAAACGGTACAGCTACAGCTGAGCGCCGAAAGCGTGGGCAACGTGGGCGTATATTTCAACTACTGGTCGGCTACCTATAACCGACGCCTGCGTTTTTACGCCGGGCGACAGGTACTCTACCGAACCCTGGCGGAAAGCGCGGCCTACCGCTGCCAGCTATCTGCCCCCGCCGCCCGCGTATGGCAGGTCACCGAACAGGGCCCCACCGAGCTGCCCCTCTCCGCGGAAGGCATTTTCTCACCGGAAAATACCCGAAGCGACCTGGTCGTTTTTGACCCCGCCGCCCTCCCCTATCCCGCGTTTACGGATACGGTAGCCCCACAGCGGCTCAGAAACGGCATCGTGCCGGAACTCCTGGTGGTGTTTCCCGAAAAATTCCGAGACGCCGCCCAAAGACTCATCCAGTTCAAGAAAGAAAACGAAGACCTGGAAGTAGCCGGCTACTCCCTCACCGAGATATACAATGAATTCAGCTCAGGGAAAACCGACCCCACCGCCATCCGCGATTTTTGCCGCTACCTCTACGAACAGGCGCCGGAAAAATTCCGCCACCTGCTGCTCCTGGGCGATGCTTCCTTCGATTATAAAAATAACCATAAGGCCGACTACGTAGATACGGACCTGCTGGTGCCTTCCTACCAGTCGAGGGAGTCCCTGGAACCCGTCTACAGCTTTGCTTCCGACGACTATTTCGCTTTTCTCGACCCTTGGGAAGGGGAATGGCCCGAGGGAAAAAGCGTAAATAACCAATGGATCAGCACCACGTCCGACGACCACTTCATGGACATTTCGGTGGGCCGGATACCCGCCCGCACCCTCCCCGAGCTGAACAACTACATCGCCAAATACAAAGCCTACGTGCTCGACCTGGAAACAGCACACTGGCACAACCGCCTGGCGTTTGTAGCCGACAACCGCGACTACAACCTCCACCAGCGGGATGCCGAAGACCTCGAGACCCTGGCCCTGAGCGCGTTCCCGGGTTTTATTAACGACAAACTGTATCTCGACGATTACCCGGTGAGCGACGGCACCGCGCCGGAAGCCACCCGGCAGCTGCATGAGCTGATGAACAACGGCACCTACCTGATCACCTACATCGGACATGGGGCCGAAGACGGCCTCACCAATGAAAAATTGCTGGCCCTGAACGACATCCTGACTTTTCGGAATGCGGGGCGCCTGCCCGTGTGGTTTACCGCCACCTGCCAGTTCGGCAAATTTGATAATCCCGGTGTGGTATCGGGGGCCGAATTGATGCTCCTCCGACCTCAAACCGGGGCCATTGCCCTGCTGACCACCACCCGGCCGGTATATTCCAGTACCAACCAGGCGGTGAACCAGGCCTTTTTCCGGAATATCAGGACCGCCAGAACCCTCGGCGAACTGTTTCGGGTCACCAAAAATCGGTCGGTCAGGGGCGAGATTAACCGCAATTTCTCTCTCCTCGGCGACCCTTCCCTGCCTCTGCCCCGCTGGCTTTCGCCCGCGGATTTTACCTTGGAAAGCGATACACTGACCGCCTACCGGAAAACGGCATTTTCAGGGAGAACGGAGCAGATTCAAAACGGCAGCGTGCTGGTTTCCGTAACGGCTCCGCCGGGCAGCAGGCAAACCCTGGGTACCTTCAGCGACGGACCGGCGTTTACCTACACCCTGAATTCCGAAGTGATCTTTAGCGGGCGGTTTCCCGTCAAAGACTATGCGTATACGGGCGAAATCATCCTTCCGGCCGTCGCGCTCCCCGGAGCGGGGCGGGTGGTGATGCACAGCCAGGCGGCCGACAGCTCCCTACAGGAATTTTCGGGGGTGGCGGCGGTAATTCTTGCGCCGGGAAACCCTGGAGAAAACCACGACCTCAGTCCCCCGGAAATGACCGCGACGCTGGCGGTGGACGGATTCCTGACCTGGAATATCCGGGATGAAAGCGGCATTCACGTTTCTGACACGGCCCTCACTCTGGAAGTCAACGGAGAGACGATACTAAACCCTTTACGCCATTTTACCCCGCTCGCGGGAGGCATGGAGGCTGAAGTGCGCTATTACACCGGACACCTGGAAAACGGCACGTACCAAAGCACATTAATAGCCTCAGATATCTATAATAATACCGCCCGGAAAACGTTTGAATTCCAGATAGAACGTCCGGCGTTAAAAGTGCTGGAACTGACCGCGTATCCGAACCCTGTAACGGACTACCTCCGTTTAAAGGTAAGGCATAACCGGCCGGGAGATAACCTCGACGCGGTACTGATTCTCAGCGATGTGCTGGGACGGGAGCTGTACCGGGAGGAGTTCTCCTGCACCCGTTGTGAGGAAGAGATACAGCTGGAAAGCGACTTCTACAGAAGTATTCCGCTGTTCTCCAAGGTGTTTTACAGACTGATGCTGAGAACCGAAAATCATACCGGACAAGCGGGGGGAACCTTGTTTTTTTCGAAATAAATCTCTTATTTTGGGGGCGCATTTATTGACAATCCGTGAAAAATTCTTTATGAAAAAAAATTATTGGTTAAGTACCCTGTTATTACTGATTCCGGGATTAATTAACGCACAAAAAAACTACTCTCTGATCTATACGGCTGTACCCTTTATGTCCATCGCTCCCGATTCAAGAGCGGCCGCAATGGGTGACGCAGGTGCCGCGTCTACTTTTGACGCCAATGCCATGTACTGGAATCCGGGCAAACTGGCCTTTTCCGACTCTCCATACGGCGGGTCATTCTCGTATACGCCCTGGCTCAAGCAGATTGTCAATGACATGGGGCTGCTGACGGCTTCAGGTTACTACAAGATCTCGGACAAGCAAACCGTAGGCGCCAGCGTGAACTTCTTTAACCAGGGGGAAATCCAGTTTACCGACTGGGACGGCTTCCCTATAGACAATTTCATGAGTAATGAATTCTCTATCGCGGCGGGAATCGCCCAGAAGCTGAGTTCCGACTATTCCCTGGGGCTGAACATCAAATATATTCATTCTAACCTGGTGGGAAACCTGGTGATTCCGGGGACCAGCGTGACGGCGAAACCCGGACAAACCGCTGCCATGGACCTGGGTTTTTACTACAACAAGACCCGCCCCACCGATAACGACCCCCGCAGCTTCAAAAAATTTGACGTAGACTACGGAATCGTGCTGCAGAACATTGGAGGTAAAATCAATTACGGGTTCGGAGAATATTTTATCCCGGCCAATTTTAAAGTGGGCACCCAGCTTTCTTACCGCCCGGACCTGTCAAACCGTTTCTCCTTTTTGGTTGACTTTAACAAATTGCTGGTCCCTGCCAATGATGCTCAAAGCGACAGCACCATCAATGACGTTTCCGAAATGGGTACCGCCAAAGCGATTTTCAATTCGTTCAGCGATGCCCCCGGCGGTTTCGCCGAAGAATTAGCGGAGATCACTACTTCGGTAGGGTTTGAATATGCTTACCAGGAGCTGATTGCCATCCGGGCCGGGTATTTTCATGAATCAAGACATAAAGCCGGAAGACAATACCTCACTGCGGGAGTGGGCCTGACCCTGAAAGAAAGACTGAAACTGGACCTGGCCTACCTGATTCCTACCCGTACGGGCAGTCCTCTCGCCAATACCTGGCGGGTGACCCTCCGTCTCCAGATGCCGCATAAGTCCGGGAAAACGGACTCCATAGGAGATCATATTGACCAGTAAAAAAAATAACACGATAGAAAGCCCGGTCTCGCGGGCTTTTATCATTTTAGACCATGGATTTTTTAGAACTAGACCTTACGGTTGACGCTGAGTTTGCCGAAATCCTGCTGGCGGAGCTGGCGGAAATCGGTTTTGATTCATTCCTGGAGAAGGAAGACGGCCTGCTGGCCTATATCGGGGAGGAGCTCTTTGACGACAGGGCGCTCAAAATGCTGATGGAAAAGTACGCCTCCAGGGTTCCGCTTTCTTACGGACTAAAGAAGGTCAGAAGGCAAAACTGGAACAAGGAGTGGGAAGAGAATTTCCCACCGCTTGACGTAAACGGGAAGGTGTACATCCGGGCCACGTTTCATGATCCGGCGCCGCCCTCCTTTTCCCACGAAATTATTATTGTACCCAAAATGTCTTTCGGAACCGGACACCACGAAACCACGTCGCAGATGATTGAGCTACAGATGGACATCGACCATCGGGGCAAATCGGTACTTGACGTAGGAACGGGCACCGGTATCCTGGCCATCATGGCCCACCAGCTGGGAGCAGCACGTATACATTCCTTTGACATCGACGAGTGGTCGGTAGAAAACGGGCGGGAAAATTATGCCCTGAACTCGACCAAAGACATTACCATTTCGCAAGGCACTATCCAAAGCCAGGAACCCGCCGTTTACAACATCGTACTGGCCAATATCAACCGGAATATCCTCCTGGACGAAATCCCACGGTACGCAGATTTTACTTCGGATTATCTCCTGGTCAGCGGCTTTTATGTGCAAGACATCCCCGATATTCAGTCGGCGGCCGAAGCCAGCGGCTTTAAAAAAGTGAGGGAGATAAGTAAGAACAATTGGGCCGCGGTCGTTTTCAGGAAATAGTGGTGAGTGATGAGTAGTGAGTAGTGAGTAGTGAGCTATCAGCTATCAGCTATCAGCTATGAGAAATACGCCGGGTAGCCCCGTCGATTAAGAAACCTAAGCGTCACCATGAGGCTCACAGCTCAAGGCTCATAGCTCACAGCTCATAGCTGATAGCTCAAGGTTAAATTATAGATCTATGAAAAAACTTGTCGGGCTTATTTTTTTCCTTATGTTTTTCGGCGTATCGGAGGCGCAGGTGCTGACTCTGCCTTCCGATCCTGAAAAATTCCTGGAAGACTATTCCCGTCAAATGGAAAAGCACGGCGGGGTAAGCGAAGCGTTTTCCGATCTCTACCAAAACGGACTTGACCTCTCCGGGAAAAAGGAGGCGATTGCCCTCATCCAGTGGGCTTCGGTCAAGGGTTTACGTCCCTCCGACCTGGGCAGGCTGACCGAAGTGGCCACCCTCTACCGGAAAAACCAGGAGCCCTCTCCCCGGGAAATGAGCGATTTCTTTTCCCTCCTGAAAAGGTCATTCGAGCCTTATCCCTCCAAAACCATACAGGAGGCCCTGACCCATATGCAGCATTTCTTTAGCTCCGGCACCCTCTACACGTCTTCCTTTAACCGGGTAAAAATTAGTACGATGAAATCAGAGCTCCGGTTTTTCGAGCGGAAGCAGGACTACTTTTCAGGAAATGCTACCGCGGGGAAAGAAACGCCCCAAAACGAAGATATCGGGTGGGATGAGCCCACGGAACACCAGCCCCTCATCGCCGAAACTCCGCGCGAAAACCTTCCTGCTGTACAAGGCCTTTTCTTTGTATTTACTACCGTTGATCTTACCCTTATCAGTCCTTCCGACTCCCTCACCCTTTCGGGTACACAAGGGGCCTATAATTTCATGGACGGCGTTTTCGTGGGCGAGGGTGGAAAACTCGGGTGGACAGTGGCCGAAAAGCCCGTTCATGCCGTTCCCGGAAAATACACTTTCCGGTCGGCCAGCGGACGCCTGCTCATGGAGAATGTACAGGTGACGCACGAAGGGCTTTTACAACAGCCCGTAACCGGGGTGATGGAGATCAAACTGGAAAAAAGGGCGCCCAACGAGGCTTCCACCTATCCCCGCTTTAAGTCTTATCGCCACGATGCCGCCTATACCCTTCCTCTGGCAGATTATGAACTCCTGGGAGGCTATACCGTAGTAGGCCAAAAGGTAACCACCACTTCGCTTTACGACCGTTTTTCGCGGCTTCAGGTCAACACTTTGAGCGAAACCAGCCGTTTCGAGGTAGTGGGCCGTTCCCTTACGCTGACCGACACCCTCATTACCTCCGACCAGGTGAGTTTTGTGGCACGCCTCGGCAAAGATTCCGTCTCGCATCCGGCCATCCAGCTCCGTTATGATATCGCGGGGCAACATGTACGGCTGAACAAAGTGCAGAAAGGCGGCTTCCGCAACAGTATATTTTCCGATACTTTTCACCAGGTGTATATTCGCTGCGATGCCATGTCGTGGGACCTGGGCAGCGGGAAAATGGACTTTTATATCGTGGCGGGAAAACAGGAAGTGGCCGCTGAATTTGAGTCGTTTGACTATTTTAACCGAAACCACCTGAGCAGCCTCAGCAATGCAGCGGGATATAACCCCCTCATGGCCGCAGCCACTATCTTCGGCCGGAAAAAGCAGAACCGCATTACCGTAGATGAAATGATGCAGTTCACCAAAAAAGAACGCCATTTCGCGGAAAACGGACTGCTGATCGGTACCCAGATGGGCTTTTTCGACTACCATCCCTTTGAAGATTATTACAGCATCAACCGCAAGGGCCTGCATTATTACTTCGTGGCCCTGGGCAAAAAAGACTACGACGACCTGGTCTTTTCTTCCCTGAACCGGGGAGGCGGCAGTCCCCGGAACGCCACCATAGACTTCCATTCCAAATCACTCAATATCATCGGTGCCCAGAACTTTAAGCTGAGCGACAGCCTTGGCATCCAACTCCTGCCCAACGATCAGAGCATGGAGGTCATCGGGAACAAAGTGTTCCGGTTTAACGGGAAGATCGTGGTCAAAAATTTTACTTTTTACGGTGAATTTGTACTGGAATACGAAAATTACCTGGTCAACCTGAATCGTATAGATTCCATTACCTTCATTCCTTTAGCTATCTATGCGAAAGGAGGGAAACTACAGCTCGGTGGTAATTTTCAGTTCGGCAAGAGCGGCAAATTGTATTTGAACAGTCCGGGAAACAAGTCGGGGCGCAAAAAGCTCCCTGAGTATCTCAAGCTGGAAATTCCGGATGGGGTGACGGTCTACTTCAATGAAAGGGGACGCGGACACCCCTTTTCCGAAGGAGTGTTTTTTAGGGCCGAGCACCTTTCCCTGGACAGTCTCAACACCCGTGATCCTTTGATTCCCGGGATATTCACCACGGCCGGTATTTTCAAGCCTATCCAAGATCAGCTGAGAATACTGCCAGACTCTTCCATGGGCATGGCTCACCGCGCTAAGGAACCTTACTCCGTTTACGGCTCTTCCACCACATTTAAGGCCTCTTCGGAAATTGTACTGAACAAGAGCGGCATATACTCTTCGGGAGAACTGCACCACCTGGCCGCGGTACTGAATGCCGATGAGATCCACTTCTTTGAGAAACACAGCGAAGGAAAGGGCGGTGCAGGAAAAATCACGGAAAAACAGGTGGGAAGCGCCTATTTTCCCCAGGTCACCGTGTCTGACTACACCCTCTACTGGGAGCCGGGCAAAGACAGCATGGCCGTACACTCGGAAAAAGGATTTGAGTTTTATAAAGGAAGTTCCTCCCTCAAAGGAAGCCTGGTGATGCGAAGTACGGGCCTGTTTGGCAAAGGAGAGCTCACCCGTGCCGATTCCGACATTGCTTCGTCCGGGTTTAAATTTAACCATAACGGTTTCCTGGCAGACAGGGCCGATATCCGGATAAAAGCGGGAGAACGTTTGGCGTTTTCAGGCCGTAAGGTAGACATTGACTTCAATATACAGCAGGAACTGGTGGGCATATCGTCGCAAAACCGCGACTTCAATTCGGGAGAAACCGCGTTCCTGGAATTCCCTTCCTCTTCTTATAAAACCACGATAGACCGGGCTCGGTGGAACATCAAAGACAAAGTCATTACCATGGAAGGCCTCCTGGAAAACTCCGTATTCACCTCTACTGCCGCTCACCAGTACGAACTCCGGTTTAACGGTACGGGGGCACGGTACGACATGACCTCGGAAAAGCTCAGCATTACGGGCGTAGAGGAAATCCGGTCTGCCGATGCCGCCATTCAGCCCACGGGCGGGAAAGTCTTCGTGAAAAGCGACGGGAAACTGGACGCCTTTACCGATGCCACTATTGTGGTTGACACCCTGAACCGCTACCATACGCTCACCCACGCCGGAGTCACCGTTAATTCCCGCCTGTCTTACACGGGAAATGCCGATTACCGCTATGTGAATATCAGTTCTGATACGTTCAACATCAAACTGGGCGGTTTTGAATTTGCCGAAGTAACTTCTGACGGCCGTATCCTGGATTCCAAAGGTTCCGGAAAGTTGTCGACCATCGCACGCGCTTCCATCGCGGAAAAAGACCAGGTCTACCTGGCCAAAAAGATGCTTTATGTGGGCGAAATGACTATGCTGGCTCCTTTTAAAAACCTTTCCCTCCGGGGTCAGGTCTTACCCGATCTTAAAAAATACCCCATGATTGGGGGTTCCTGGATCAATTATGCCGGAAGCAAGTCGGAAGACGTCACCATCCGCATTGATGAAACCCTGAAAGACGGCGGGAAACCCCTGTATGTAGGTTTGCACATGCGCCACGGGGTGAACAGCGACGCCATCTACCCCTCTTTCCTTTCGGTAAAAGGGTCGGCCGACGACTACGATATTTTCCTGGCCCGCGGCACTTTCGGTCGCAACGAGCCTCAACGACGCTTTTATGTCAAGCCCCTGAACGAAGCGGATAATACGGCCGAATTCTATGACGATGAAGGGAAAATGGTATTGTCCGGCCGTTTCAATCTCCTGGGAGTTCCCACCAAAATATTTGAAACCGTAGGGAAAGCGACGGTGAACCTCGATTCCATGAAGTATCGCCTGGAGACCATGATGCTCTTTGATTTTCCGCTGCCTATTCCTACGGTGCAGAAAATGGGGCAGAACATGGTGAAAATCAATCTTGATGCGGGGAACAGTAACGCGGCCGTGGAACCTGAAGAGGAAGATTTTAGGTACAAGCTCAGCCGGATTATCGGCAAGGCGGATACGGAAAAATACAGAACCAACAGCCAGAAAGGCCATATCCCCTTGTTTAAGGAGTCCACCAAATTCCTGAAATCCCTCGTCATTTCCCGGGCAGACCTCCAATGGAATGCCAGGGCCAATGCCTATTACAGCACCGGGCCTGTGGGTATTTCCAACATGGGCGATGTAGACATTAACGCCCTGGTCAACGGTTATATAGAAGTGGTGCAGTCGCACAGCACCGGCAACGAAATACACATTTACCTCGACCTCGCCCCCGAAAAGTGGTATTATTTTATTTACCGGAACGGGCAGCTCGGCATGGTTTCTTCCGACGAAGAGGTCAATCGCCTGGTGAATACGGGCGGCAAAGATAAAGGCGTAAACTTTGTAGATATCAACGAAGCCAACCGTTTCAAAAAGCGCTTCCTGATCAGCTACCACGGCATCACGGAGGAGGAATACAACAAGCAGTTGAAATCTCCGCCGAAAGCGGTAAAAAAGGCAACGAAAGAGGAGAGCGAAGGATTTTGATCCGTAATTAATAGTGCTGCATTTTTTTCAATTACACTTTTTACATTCCCGTGTTGTTTTTAACTTAGAGAAATATACTTATGAAATAGCCATGAGCCGTTAGAAATTTTTATACCCAGAAATGGTCTACCTGGTAAAACGGTCGAACAGCCGGCTCGCCAGCAGTCCTAACAGTATCCCTATACCGTCTGCCACCATATCTTTCCCATCAAAAGAGCGGAAAAAAGAGGCCGGGAGCAGGTATTGAACTACTTCGGTCAGAAAAGCGAAAGCCCCCAACATCCAGGTCACGCGGATCGCCTTTCGGGCGTACTGCATCCAGAGAAAAGCGAGTCCGGCGAATACCGTAGCGTGGGCTACTTTATCGTTGACCCATACGGGTATCTCTTCAGGCAGGTCGGAAGACGGGGAGAAGAGCAAGATACAAACACTGGCGGTGGCAGCCACCGCCAAGTGGGGTTTACGAAGAAAGTCTTTGACCATTACCTTGAAATCCACTTAAGAAAGTCTGTAATTTTAGCAATACCTGTGTTTCATGACTTCTATTTTCGACAGTTCCATGCGGTTGGGAACTTTTGAGGTTTAAAATATAGGAAAGATACATGATTTCGTTAAAACCTAAAAAGTCTCATTGAAAAATATTGCACGAATGACCTAACTTTGCAAAAAAACAATGCGGTGAGGAAACTCCTTGATTATATCCTGGGAAGCATTTACATTCTCTATTTCTGCATCCTGGCCGTGGTCTTTCACGTGGTGCAGGTGGTGGCGTATCGCCTGTTCGGGGCACGCGCCCACCAGAAATCGGTTGAAATCTTCACCCTCTTCATTATCGGGGGCGGGTATTTTACCGGTTCTACGGCTTCATTTTCCCAAAAAAGCGCACTTCCTGAAGGGCGAACCATCCTTTTTATTTCCAATCACCAGAGCATGTTTGATATTCCGGGCATTATCTGGTTCCTTAGGAAACATACGCCCAAGTTTGTTTCGAAGAAAGAACTGGGAAAGGGGATTCCCGGCATTTCCTATAACCTGCGTGTGGGACAGGCCGCGCTGATTGACCGGACTGACCCCAAGCAGTCCATCGTCGAGATTCTCCGTTTCGCGAAGCACATTGAGGAACACCGTTTTTCCGCCGTGATTTTCCCCGAAGGCACCCGGTCAAGAACGGGCCAGATGAAACCTTTTGCGGTAGGTGGAGTGGCCACCTTGCTTAAAAAATGCCCGGACGCCCTGGTGGTACCCATAGCGATCCGCAATACGGGCCGGTTCAACCCCGCGGGCGGGTTTCCCTTGCGTGCTTTTACGCCCATGTCATGGACCACCCTGGCACCCGTAGAGCGCGCGGGCAGAACAGCGGAAGAAATAGTAAAAGACTGCGAAACGCGAATTGGTGATTTTTTAACCCAAAATCCCCTCTAAGGGTTATGAATTTTGTATTATTTGGTGCATATTTACACCATAAATGACCGTTTTACGTTATAGAGGCAAGGTTGCGGTACGAAGGATGAAATCATACATTAATCCAAATATCCCGGTATTAAGGCCATCCGATACGGTGGATGACGCGCTTTTGCTTTTCAGCGATTACAAACTCACTCATTTACCGTACATCATGCACGGTTCTTTTGAAGGCTTCTTTTCGGAAGACCTCCTGATGAATTACGAGATTGACGACCTCCTGTCAGACATACAGCCGCTTCCGGCGGAACATTTTCTCCTGGAAAACGACCAGCTCACCGAAGCGGTGCGAAAAGCCGCCGCTTCAGAGATCCTGCTTCTTCCCGTGATGAATGCCGAAGGCGAGTTTATAGGTGTAGCGGAAAGAACCGGGATTTACGAACGTTTTATCGGGCAGCTTGCCCTCCATCAAACCGGAGGACTGCTGGAAATTAACCTGAAAGGAAAAGACTATTCTCTTGGAGAAATAGCCCGGATCATAGAAAACGAATCGGGCAAAATTATCAGTCTCTTTATTACACATGACGAACATAGCGACGACATGATCCTGGCCATCAAGCTCGACATCACCCATATCAGTCACGTGATCAGCGCCCTCGGCAGATTTGGGTACGAAGTAGTGTCTTACCAGAGTTCCGAACCCGTCACTAACGTGGAGAAAGACCGTTTTGATCAGTTAATGAAATACCTTAGCATTTAACTACTCTCCACTCAAAACTCGGAACTCACTACTCAATACTCACTACTCAATACTCACTACTCAGAACTAATATCATAAAGATGAAATTCGCGATACACGGCAGGCCTTTCAAGCAGGAGTCTATAGAAGACATCCGCGACATATTCGCAGAACTGGATTCCCGGGAAATTTTCTACCAGATCTCCGGCACTTTTGCCGATTTACTGGAAGAGAGCCACATCCGTTTCGGTCGGGGGCAGGTGTTCCGGGAGAAAGAGGAGCTATGCGATATTGATGTGGCCATCAGCCTGGGAGGCGACGGCGCCTTCCTGGAAACCCTGGGAATGGTAGCCCACAACGAAACCCCCGTGCTGGGCATTAACTTTGGCCGCCTGGGATTTCTCACCGATATCGCTCCCAGGAACATACGCGATACCCTGAATAAAATCGTGAACGGAGAGTATACCATTGATGAGCGTATTATGCTGAGGGCCGACGCCAGCCAGCCTATTTTCGCCCCCGGCATGGATTTTGCACTCAATGAAATCGCGATCTCGAAGACCGATACTTCTTCTATGATTGTGATCCATACTTATATAGACGACGAATTCCTGAACAGTTACTGGGCAGACGGGCTGATGGTGGCTACGCCCACCGGCTCTACCGGCTACAACCTGAGCTGTGGCGGCCCCCTGGTGATGCCCCTTTCCAACGACTTCATCATTACCCCCATTTGTCCGCATAACCTGTTTGTTCGGCCGATCATTGTTTCCAGTAAAAGCAAGATCACGCTCAAAGTAGAAAGCCGAAGCAATAACTACCTGGTTTCCATGGACTCCAGGGCCAGAATAGTAGGCGACGAAGCGGGCGAAATCACAGTAAGCCTGGAAAACTTTAAAGCCAAACTTCTGAAAATTGACGGCACCAGTTTTCTCTCTACCCTTAGAACCAAATTAAAATGGGGTGAAGATGTAAGAAATAGAATTTAACGTAATCAATAAATACACCTCTTCGGGCGTTTAGAGTGGAAGAGGCTTTTTAATTTAACGACTGAAAAATGCTAAAGAATAAAATCTACTTTATTACAATAGCTATTGCTTTCCTAATTAGACCTGCGGCTTTCGGACAATTAAGTGACCTGTTCAAAAAGAGGTCTGACAGTTATTCCACGGTGGGCATTGGCGGTGGATCCTCGCATTATTTCGGAGATCTCTCGCCTTACCGTACGTTTTACTACGCTATGTACTCCAACGTTCGCTGGAACGGGACCCTGAATTATCAGGTTCACCTCAACCCCCGGTTTTCGGCTCGTGCAGCTTTAAGCTATATACGGATTTTTGGAAACGATGCCACGTACGGCTGGGAGCGGGCAGACGATAAAGTGCGAATAAACCGGCTCAGAAACCTTCATTTTCGAAACGATATGCTGGAATTTACCGCTATGGGCTTATATACGTTTATTCCTTTAGAACAAAACAAAAACTCCCCTTTGCAGTGGAGCCCTTATATGGGCATCGGAATAGGTTTGGCCAGCAACAACCCCAAAGCAAGAGGCAGCATCCAGGACGAAAACGGGAATATTATTTTTAACGCTGACGGGGTAGCGCATCTACAAGACTGGACGCACCTTCGCTCATCAGATCGTAACGAAACATCAACCAAGATATATTCTTCCATAGTACCCGTATTTCCCATTTCTCTGGGCATCAAAACCCAGTTAAATCAAAACTGGATACTCTCTCTGGAAGGTAGTCTGCGGTTCTCTTTTTCCGATTATCTGGATGATGTGAGCGGAGGAAACTATACTACCACAGCACTTTCGTACAGGGCTGACGAAGATTATTATGCACTTACCGGAAAGCCCCGAACCGCCGATTTTAAGAAAGCGCTGGGCAACCCTACGGCGGCAGATATTTATCCTTCTGTGCTTGCCCGATCAGAGGTAGACCCTAATGGTCTGAGGGGAAGCCGGGGCAGACTGCAAGATACCTATATCCTCACCCAGATCACCTTAAATTACATAATCACCAGCCGGGTAAAATGCCCGCCTCTTCAGTAATGAGACCGGCCTTCCTTCTATTTTTAAGCCTCTTGTTACCGGCGGCCTTATCTGCTCAGAAGGTGGAATTTGGCGCGGGCGGTGGCCCTACCTTTTACAAAGGCGATTTACAGCCCCGTTTCCGGCCGCTTAACCCCGGAGCCGCAGGCACCCTCCTGATGCGCTATAATTTTAACCGCGTTATTTCGGCCAAAGCCCAGGTAATGTATGGCCTGGTACACGGCAATGACCGCCGCTCCGGAGACCCCTTCCTGAAAACACGTGATTATTCTTTCCGGAATACCGTACTTGACTACGCCCTCCAGCTGGAATATAATTTCCTGAATTTCCGTACCCATGACAGCCGCTACGAATACGACTGGACACCTTACCTTTTCGGTGGTTTGGGACTAAGCCATACTTTACAAAAAACATACGTGGTAGAGGGTACTACAGTAGCGGGCACCGGGACAAACGGCGCCATTCTGCCTTTCGGTATAGGAATCAAAAAAATACTGGGACCGCGCCTGAACCTAAGCGCTGAATTTTCTACGAGAGCATTCCTTAGTAAAGCAAAAGGAAGCCGTTTTGACGGCCTGGACGGCCGTCAGGAGCTGAATGAATACAGTACGCTTGACCCTCGCCAAAGCGGTTTCTTCGTGTACCCCAATACCATGCAAAACGACAAGTATTTTCACCTTTCCGTTACCCTGAGCTACCTTATTTACCGGGTAAACTGCGAAACGCCGGATAAAAAGTTCTCCTTTTTTTAGGTTTCAGTCGTTTATATACCGGGCTCCTGGGGCATGATTACGGCCATCACAAAATAGGCCAGTATCAGGCCCCCAAAACTGAAAATGGTCAATAATGCTGCGCCAATTCTCACAATGGTAGGGTCAATCTCCAGGTATTTGGCCAGTCCGCCACATACGCCCAAAAGCATAGACTCCTGCCCCTTTGTTCTGAATAATTTCTTCTTCATAGATATAAATATTAGTTTTGAGTAGTGAGTAATGAGTAGTGAGTAATGAGTAGTGAGTAGTGAGTAGTGAGTTCAGGCCATTCCGGCTTTTCTCGACAAGCACCATGTGAAGTATTATCTTGCCGATGAAACGGCATGAATACCGGAGTCTTCCGGAACGGTAGCCAGGTATTCCGCATAATGAATAAGGGCCTGGAAATCATGCTGGGTGATTTGCCTATCCCGAAAACCATATCCAAAAACCCTTTTGACCGGAATCTTAAAATTGGCACGGATGTCTAGGGTATAATAATCGTTAAAATCCTTGCCATTGGAAGCTTTTTCCGGCACCACCAGGTCATATTCCCTGTCTCCCCTCAGGTCGGTGTCTACCACCAAAGGAGCAACCCTTCCCAGGATCTCAAACTGTCTTTTGATCAGCACTTTCCTGCTGGGCAGTTTGGCCGTGCCTGACCACCAGATGTCTTTGACGTCATTCATGGCCTGGCGGGTCTCCTCTACCGAAGATACCGCCCCCAGCTCCGCCAATGTTTCCCGGATATTCCGGGTCATTTCGCTTTCGTAATCCTCCTGGCTAAGAATGGATTTTATACCCAAATGCACCCCCAAAAGGTTGGAATAGGCGTCTTCTACTGAGAAACTGGAGTAACGCTCCGGCACCAGGGGAATGTAGGAAGAGCCGTACCAGGTAGAAATTTCATGCCATGCGGAAAGATCATACGCTATTCTCCCTGCCAGCAAAGCGATGTCTTCGTCTGTAAAATCATCCGGCACTTCTACGGAAAGCTTCTTCAGCCCGCCTTCTTTTCCCAGCCGAAAACCGTCCAGCTCACGGTTTTCACGGATAAGCGTGTAAAGATACGCCGTATAGTCGGCAATATCTCTCAGGTGGCCCATATCAATAAACCCTCCGTTTTGGGTATAAATAATACCGTTATTTTCTTCTTTCCCGCCCAGGTAGGTGTGCTCACCCAGGGCATCGGCCGAAGTAATATCCGTAACCTTTAGAAAAGACAGTACGGAAACTTTCACCTCTACCCCAAAAGAGCAGCAGGTTCTGATAATACGTTTAGGCGGTGTTTTCAGGTCTATGCCGGCCGGGATCCTGCCCAAAGCCACAAAGGGTACGCAGGCTAAAAATATAATTTTTTTCATTCGAGTCCTGTCAGGTAACAGAATAATAAAAAAACGATAACAAAGGGGTAATATTGAAGACTTAACAAAAAAAGGGAGGGAGATGTTCAATTCATTTTACAGGAAAGGCAAGAGGTGTGCGAAAAAATACCTGTCGCGGCGGAACGGCCGTCGCCCCGATGGCCCATTCGAAATCCCGGGCAAAAATAATCCGGCAGATCCACGCGTCAAAATCCTTGCGGGGACCTGCCGGAACAGGGGCCTTTCTTATGCGGTCAGGGAGTGGACATTTTTCACCGGCATAATGACCCACATGATCAGGTAAGGAATAAGAGCCGGAACCGGGGTGATCAGGCCGATCACAAACAGCAAGCGAACAATCGTGACATCAATTTCAAAGTATTCCGCCAAACCGGCACAAACCCCACCCAACATAGAACCGTTTCCTTTTATTCTTAATAGCTTTTTCATAATTTGCTTTGTTTTATAGTTCAAAATTGGTGATTAATATAGTACTATGCAATACAAAGTACATCAATGGTTGTGGACAATGAAGAGCGGTCAGATGCAGTGCCGGTGCTGATATGTGCCGCCCGCAAACCCTACATTAGGATCGGTAGGGGCGCATACCACACCCCTACCGGATTTCCACCGAAAACATCATCCGGGCCTGAATCTTATCCATTTTGTTTAAAGAACGTAGCTGGTGATACACCGGAGCGAACTCTCCCAGGTAGGCCGATATCGTGCGGGCTTCGTCCTGTTTCCGGCCCAGGCGTTCGATCACGCGGTCAAGATCCGATTTGGGGTAAGGGTAATATTTCACCTGGTAGTCGCCCTCGCCCAGGTTCACTTTGCCTGCGGCTATGGCAATCGCCTCGTCCAGACCGCCCAGCACATCCACGAGGCCATGGGTCTTCGCCTGCTCACCGGTCCAAACCCGGCCACCGGCCACCGACTTCAACTTTTCGATGCTCATCTTGCGCCCTTCAGCCGCCTTGGAGGTAAAGGTTTCGTAGCCGTCATTCACCATATTCTGAATGGTTTGTTTTTCTGCGTCAGACATGCTGCGGGTCAGGGAGGGGGAATCCGCGAACTCATGGGTCTTTACCCCGTCAAACGTCACGCCCAGCTTATCGTTCATCAGCTTTTGGGTATTCAGTAACAATCCGAAAATCCCGATAGATCCCGTAATGGTGGCCGGGTGGGCCACAATCGTGTCACACCCCATGGCCATATAATATCCTCCGGAAGCCGCCACATCGCCCATGGAAGCAATCACAGGTTTCTCTTTACGCGTCAGCTGAATTTCCCTCCACATGATATCAGAGGCCATGGCGCTGCCGCCGGGCGAGTTAATCCGCAGTACAATGGCTTTTACCTTTTTGTCCTTGCGTGCCCGCCTGATCTCTTTCACAAAATCGTCTGAACCGATAACGCCCGTGCTTCCTTGTCCCTGCACAATTTCTCCTTCCGACACAATCACGGCGATACGGTTGTCTATCTTTCCGGCTTCTACATACTTCTTGGCCTTCCCGTAGGCGGAAAGTCCCACATACGAAATTTTATCGTCCGTCTTCACTCCCAACTTCCTCCGGATCGCATTTTCGTACTCGTCTTCATAGACTTTTGCCGACACCAACCCGTTTTCAATACTTTCATTGGCCGACAGCATGGAGGCTTTCTTCAGAATATCATCTACTTCCGCTTTGCTGATCTTTTTCTCAGCTGCATAGTCTTCATACAAGATTTGGGAAATTGATCCGAGGTAGTGGCTCACCTGTTCCCGGCTTTCCGCACTCATATCTTTCCGTATATAAGGCTCTACCGCACTTTTATACTCTCCTACCCGGAAAACCAGGGGTTCCACGCCCAGCTTATCCAGTGTTCCCTTGATATAGGTCACTTCACTGGCCAGACCGTTAAACTCAGCGGAACCCATAGGATGAATAAAGGCGCTGTCAGCCACCGCAGCCAGCAGTACCGCCTTTTCCGAAAGGTAATCGCTATAGGTATAAATAAATTTGCCCGATTTTTTAAATTCTTTCAAGGCGGTCTTCACTTCCTCCAGCTCGCCAAAACCCAGTAGGGGGTTCGTGAGGCGGATACTGATTCCTTCAATGTTCGGGTCCAGCGCCGCGTTTGCCACCGCACTTTTAAAATCATTCAACCCGATATTCGGAGGCGTATTTCCCCATATTTCCGAGAAAGGATCTTCCGGAAGCGCGAGTTCGGTAAACTGGCTGTCAAAATTCAGCTTTAGTACCGATTTTTCTTTCACTTTAGTGGTCGAATCTCCTCCCGCGATCATGGATACCAGTCCTAGCATCAAAAGAAAATACAAAATGACAAACAGGAAAAGTCCTACCAGGGTAGCCAACACATATTTAAGAAACTGCACCATGTATAATCTGTTTTACTAATTTACTTTACAAAAATAACACTTTGTGGACTTAACCGGTTTCCGGAAATAATTTAACGGAAGATTATGAGGCTGAATGGTCAGAACTCCCTCCCGATGGTGAAAAACAATTTCCTCTCGCCCATCTGGTTCACAGAGTAGTAGGTTCTGACGTTCACATTATAAAAAGTCACGATATCAATACCGGCACCGGCGCCCAAAAGATGAGCATTACTCAACTGTGAGTTACTTTTTCCCGGGTAAAAGTTCTTCACATACGCGTAATCCAGGTACACGTTGGGATATACGGTAATGGGCACAATGGAAAACTCCTTTTTCCGGATAATCCATCCTACATCAAATTTACGCTGAAAAGCCCGGAATTTAAGGGTATTCCGGTTCAATGCGAAATACTGCCCGTCAATCACATAAAGTTCATATCCCCGGGCCACGTTGCCGCCATAACCCAGGCCGCTGACCAGGAAGTAATTCTGCTTTTTGGGAAAAGAAGCTTTTCCTCTTACCCCTACCTCCAGGAACCATTTTTCAGACAGGGGAAAGTAGTGACTGGCCGTAAGCAGAAGATTAGACTGGTCTTTTCCGCCCTGCACAAAAAAGTGATTGGCCGCCGCCGAAAAGAATGTACCTTTGAGAGGGTACTGCCGTACATCGCGAAAATCCGCCCGGTATTCATAACCCAGACTCACCAGGAGCTGCTCGCTTTTCCCCTCCCCGAAATACTCCGGGTTGGCCGTCACTACGGTGTCTGCAATCCGGTTCTTTGAAAGTCCGAGAAACAGGGTGTGAAAATAATTATAATCTTTCCTGTACCGTAATTCCGCCGACCCTCCCATCCGGCTGAGGGCCAGGTTTTCCGAATCCAGGAAAGCCAGTTTATCGTTCCATGTACGGTACGCCACGTTTCTCCGGGAGGTATAATACATTCGGGCAGACACCCCGAAACGCTTTTGCCGGTCAATATACGGCCGGGAATAGCCCAACTGGTAATGGGGGGCAAAACCGAAATAGGCCCCCGCGTAAAAAACATCGGCATTCCCTGTAAAATTGTATTGGGTCACGTTCACACCGTAAGTCAGTCGTCTCAGATCGCGCCCCCTTTCATACCACCATTCATTAAAACTCCGGTCGCTCAGGGCCAGGTAAGGCAGCACGCCCCAATACCACCTCTCTTTTACACAGATGAGCAGGTCCAGCATCCCTGTGGAATCTACGATGGGGTTAAGCGCTACTTCCAGGAATAAATTGGTATTGATCAGGTTTGATCGGGTGAGTTCAAGTTTCTCACTAAGTTCGCTTGCCGGTATCCGGTCTCCTTCCCGAAACACCACTTCCCTTTCAATAATGGCGGTGCGGGTCACTTTATTTCCCTCGGTAACGATGCTTCTTACCAGATATAGGGAGTCCTGGAAAGCTTCGGCATCTCCTCCCCAAAACCACAGCACAACCAGTAAGAAACCGCCTAACTTCAAATTAATTCTTAAAATAGTGGCAAATATATGGCAATAATGCGGGAATTCATCGGGTCGGAATCGGAATCGTGTCCTTATTTTTTAGGGAATGCTATCCGAAAACCCGTAGTATTTCGTACTTTTGCCGCTTCAAATATCAGCGAATGAATTATACTTTATCGCATATACCTGAGCGAACTTCCCAGCCCCGCAGTAACGGATTAACCATGGTGATGGACAAAGGTCTGAGCCTGGCCGAAACCGAAAACTTTCTTTCCAAAGCCGCCCGCTTTACAGATATTGTAAAACTGGGATGGGCCACTTCCTATATAACGGAAAACCTGAAAGAGAAGATTGACCTCTACCATTCCTGCCAGATCCCGGTGTATTTCGGGGGGACGCTTTTTGAAGCTTTTGTAGTCAGGAATCAGTTTGAAGATTACCTCCGGTTACTGGACAAGTTCGGACTGGAATACGCGGAAGTATCTGACGGTTCCATTACCCTTCCTCACGAAGAAAAATGCAGCTATATTTCCCGCCTGGCTACCCGGGGGAAAGTACTTTCCGAAGTAGGTTCAAAAGATGCGGAAAAGATATTTGCGCCTTATAAATGGATTAACCTGATGCGGAGTGAACTGCAGGCCGGATCATGGAAAGTAATCGGTGAAGCAAGGGAAAGCGGTAATATCGGTCTTTACCGGAGTTCAGGAGAGGTTCGCCAGGGCCTGGTAGACGAGATTATCAATGCCATTTCGGCAGAAAATATCATCTGGGAAGCGCCTCAGCGACCTCAGCAGGTTTATTTTGTCAAGCTTATCGGCCCTAACGTCAACCTGGGCAATATCGCTCCCGAGGAAGCCATCTCGCTGGAGACCACCCGACTGGGCCTCCGGAGTGACACTTTTGCTTCTTTTTTACCGGAAGATATCAAACAAAAATACAAACTGGGCAAATACTTCCAGGACGAACGCTTAAAACAAGATACCTGAACATGGAACTGATTCATTTTATCCTTGATTTCTTAAAAGATCCGCTGACTGTTCTCCAGCAATTCCTCGCTGAATACGATAAACTCACTTACGCTTTGCTTTTCCTGGTAGTCTTTATGGAAACGGGCCTTATTGTAATGCCCTTGCTACCCGGAGACTCCCTGCTTTTTGCCGTGGGGCTACTGGCCGCCTCTACCGGACAACTCGATGTAGCCCTGGTGATCCCCCTGCTCATCTCTGCGGCCCTGCTGGGCGACAACGTGAATTACTTCGTGGGCAGCCGTTTCGGCAAATACATCAAATCAAGGGAAAAAATCCTGTTCCTAAAACGGGAATATATCGAACAAACCGAAAAGTTTTATGCCAAACACGGCGGTCTGGCCGTGATACTGGCCCGTTTCATGCCGATTATCCGTACGGTAGCTCCTTTTGTGGCGGGTGCCGGCAGCATGCGGTATCCGCGCTACATTCTCTTTTGTATTATCGGCGCCGTAATCTGGGTAAGCAGCATTACACTTGCGGGCTATTTTCTGGGAACCAACGAATGGGTGAAAGCCAATTTTGAGAAGGTGGTGCTGGGCATTATCCTGGTTTCCGTTCTTCCGATGATTATCGGATTTCTCAAAATGAAATTCGGAAAGAAGGAAGCGGTGTAAATGAGCAAGGCAGACGACATACCAAAAAACAGGTTTGGGCTAATCGGTTTTCCTTTAGGCCATTCTTTTTCCAAACGGTACTTCACCGACAAGTTTGAGAAAGCCGGCATGTCGGATACACACCGGTACGATCTCTTCGAAATAGAAGATATCGGCGCCTTACCCGGTATCATTGCCGAAACCGCCGGGTTGATTGGCCTGAATGTCACCATTCCCCACAAGCGCAATGTCCTTCCTTTCTTATCCGAAATTGATCCGGCCGCGGAACGCATCGGGGCGGTGAATGTCATCAAAATAGGAAAAGACGGACGTTTAAAGGGGTACAATAGCGACTATTACGGTTTCCGGCGTTCACTGGAGGAGTTCCTGAACGGAAATCTGCCTGAAAACGCCCTGGTACTGGGGAACGGAGGCGCTGCCCGTGCCATCCACGTGGCCCTTGAAGACATGAACATTCCGTATCAGTGTGTATCCAGAACGGAAGGAGAAGGCCGTATTTCGTACGAAACGGCCAATGCCCTCCTGGAAGATCATACCCTGATCATCAATTGCACCCCCCTGGGAACCTATCCTAAAACAGAGGTAGCTCCGGCCCTGGACTATGAGCGCCTGAATGAAGCTCATTTTCTTTACGACCTGGTATATAACCCGGAAGAAACCCTCTTTATGCGGAGAGGCAAGGAAAAAGGGGCAAAAACCACGAACGGATACCCCATGCTGGTCTACCAGGCGGAAAAGTCGTGGGAAATCTGGAATTCCTGATCGACTGCTGAAAATAAGGAACTCTTACAGACCACATCTGCTGTAACCTGATCACATCTGTTGTAAAATGACTGAACACGTTTTTTTTGACCTGGACCATACCCTGTGGGACTTCGAACGAAACTCAGAGGCCTGCCTGAAGGTAATCTATGCCGACCAGGTCTCCGGCCAGGTGCCGTACGAAGACTTTATCGCCACCTTCCGGGTAATCAACAAAGGGCTATGGCGACAACTGGAGGCCAACACCATCACCCACGATGAACTGAGAAAAACCCGTTTCAGAAATACACTTCAGGCTTTGGATGTACCCTGCTCTGAAAAAACTTCCCTGGCGCTGAATGAACAGTTTACCCGTCTGCTTCCTACCCAAACGCACCTGGTGGAGGGCGCCCTGGAAATCCTGGAGTACCTCTATCCCCGGTATCCTTTGCATATTATCAGTAACGGCTACCTCAATATCCAGACCCTAAAAATGAAAGGGAGTGACATTTATCACTATTTCCGTCATATTATTACCAGTGATCTTTGTGAGGCCCGCAAACCCGATCCGAAAATCTTTGCTTACGCTTTGCAAACGGTCGGAGTTTCCCCGGAGAAAGCGGTATATATCGGCGATGACGAGATTGCCGACAAAACCGGCTCGAAAAACGCGGGCCTGCCGTACATCCACTTCGATCCGCACGGGGGAACTTCCTCCCCCGACGTCATAACCGAGCTTATATCCCTGAAAAAACTTTTATGAGCTTTTTCTCAAACCGTATAGGTACGTAATGAGATCCAGCATATCCTGCTCCTGCAAGGGAAAAGCGGGCATAAAGGATTCTTTCTCCACCACCTCAACCGACTTCACCTGGTCAAGCGGATACCTGCGTTGCTCCTGTTCTCCCAGCACCTTCACCCGATAGGCATCGGAGGTTTTGCTGGTGACCATAGCTTTCATCGTACTTCCGTCTGCAAAAGTGATCAGGCTGGTCTCGTAGCCGAGGTTAATGCCCTGGTTAGGATAGACAATCGCGTTATAAAGACCTTCTTTCGTCAGCTTTTGGCCTATAGTCTCCAGAGACGGACCAAAATCGCTTCCTGAAATACCGTTACTGTGGCACACGGAACACATGCGCTCAAAAGCAACCCGTCCTTTGACCGCATCTCCCTTATCGCTGTTAAAATCGGGCATGCGGAAAGCCCCCGTTGCCTCCCGAACACCGTACAGGCTCTCAAATTCTACTTTTATATCGTTGTGAAACGTCTTAGCGATGACCTGCCGGGCCGCCGGCATCAGTTCCTTACTGATTTTATTCACTTTCATCAGGTCCCACAGCCTGAGATCACTCCTGTATCCCTCCATGGCCAGTACAGCGGCTTCCCGAAGCTCAAAGGGGTACTTACGGCTGGAAAATACCTGGATAAGCTGCTTGGTAACCACCTCATGATCTATCAGCCCCATTCGTTCTATTCTTCTCACCGCAAGCGCTTTATCCAGGGGTTTTCGGTGAAGGGGCTCCCAGAGAATTTCTATTCCAAACAGGGTGTTGGCAACTTCAGCGGCCTGGCGAAAGAGTACCGGGTCATCGCTGTGGTCCAGGATGTTTAAAACCCGCGTTCTCTCTTTCACCATCCGGTATTTCAGTACAATATCCAGAAAATCCCGGTCATTTTTTATGCCGATCAGCACAGCGGGTATCCGCCGGTGAAACTCCGGGTTCTGCAAGATCAATTTCGTGTTAAAGTGATTAAAAATAAGCAATTTATATTCTTCCGACCCGGCTGTTTCCAGGAGTTCAAGCAATGCTTTGTTTCGGGCGTTGACCTCTTGAAAATCAAAAGCCCTGAAGTACCTCAGGGTACGATTAAATGGCGTTTGCCGGATAATTTCTGCCAGGTAGGCAGAAGTGTTCTTACTGCGGCTTCTCCAGATAATGTCCCGTGCTTCGGGACCGTTTATCCACGTTTTACCCTCCAGGTATTTCTCCAGGTAGGTATCCCAATGACCCGTAGCTCCTATCCCCAACGCCTCCAGGAACCAGCGGTCACCGGCCTTATACGCGTTAGCGAGATTCAGCCAGGCCTCCGGGTTATAGGTATAACAAATTTGCGTGGCCACCGCCTGTTTAACCTGGAGGGAGACGTCCTGTGACATCCGGGCAAAAAAAGCCGAATTGTTCTCCGGGGAAGCCATACGAACGGTGGCTGCCCGGATATCTTCATCCGGGTGACGGGAGAACTCTTCCAGGTAAGCGGAATCCAGGTCTTTCAACAACCACAATGCCCGAGCCGTAAAAACCGCATCCTTTTCCCTGGCCAGCGCATACAAGGCCTTCTCCGCTTCTTTCCCATGCCGTTTCAAGGCGGTCCAGGCCATGTAGCGAACAGAATTGGACGGGTTTTTCAAGGCTTCCACGCAGGAACTCACCTCTTCAAAATCGTACTCCGGTAGTCGATATGCTCCCCCCTCCTTCGGGTATACACGGTAAATACGCCCTTTTTCAAGATCTCCCACAAAATGCCCCCCCACTCCCACATCGTACCAGTCGGCCACGAAAACAGAACCGTCAGGCCCCACGGCTACATCAGACGGGCGAAACCATTGATCCTTTTCAGACGCGTCCAGAATCGGCCGGGACTCCAGTACATAGCCTGCTCCCTTTTTGTCAATACCGTAGGCAATCACGTCATTATTTACCGCGTCTCCGAGGAAAATCGATCCCCTGTATTTCCGGGGCAGGAGTTCTCCTTCATATACCAATATACCGGTGGGCGAACCGGCACCAATGATCAGGAGATTAGGCACTACTCCGGGATCATTCTGATGCCAATGCTGCTTCCAGACCGAATCTTCCTTATTGGTGCGGTGGGACCGCCAATCGGCACCCGTCATTTCATCTTTATACCCATAGTTTCCGTAAGGCAGCAGGCTGTTGATGCGGTTACTCCTGACGCCGTCATCGTCATTGTCACTTTGCCAGATCCTCCCGAAAGAGTCGATGCATAGCTCGTAATTATTCCGGAAGTTCCAGCCTATTACCTCGAATTCCCGGACATTAATATCACATCGTAACGCCATTCCCTCCTGGAAGAAGGCTAAGGTCTGCCCAATTTCTCGTCCATAAATATCTTTCAGAGGCCGACCATCGGGGTCGGTAAGACCTAGTCCGCGATTGCCAAAGCTAAAATAGAGTTTCCCGTCCGGCCCGAAGACCATCGCATGAACACCGTGGTCACTTTGCAGGCCGTCTTTCGTCTTAAAAAGAATCTCCTTTTTATCAGGCAGGTCATCCCCGTCTTCATCCGTAAAACAAAACACATTCGGACTGGCAGAAACAATTACCTTATTCCCCAACACGCATATTCCCAATGCGGCATTCACGTCTTCTCCCTGGTAGTATACCTTGGTTTTGTCCGCTTTACCGTCCTCGTCGGTATCTTCCAGGATAAGAATTTTATCCCCCTTTTTCTCATAGGGGATATGGTTTACATCGTTCCTGTAATTATACGCTTCGCAAAGCCAGACCCTCCCTTTATGGTCGATATCCATATTGGTCGGATTAAACACATCGGGTTCCGAGGCAAAAAGGCCCACTTCCAATTGGTTATCGGGAACGTTTATTCCCTCCGTGGTAATAAATTCCTTCTTTTTCCCTTCCGGAAAACGATCAAAACGCTCTTCGGTAGTTTTTCCGCAAGACCACATGCCCCCTAGCAGCACGACTATCAGTCCAATTTTATGCATAAATAATGATATACTATACGCAACACAAATCTACATCTTTTCAGACGATTTAGCGATATACAATTTTCAGGAAAACGGATCCTGAATTATTCAATGATGTATCAGCCTTTCGCCGTACATTGCACAGTATACATTCTCCGTCAAAAAACAATACCACCAAGTTTCCAGAGCTTTACATAACACCACAACAGGATGATCAGCATTAACGCGAATCCACAATACGTAAAGAGCATGATAAATTTTTTCCCATGGGTCAATGTAGTCCGGATCTTACCCATTCCTACACTAATCCATACGGCAACAAATAGCAGTACTAAAACCTCGGCTTTGAAGAACAGGTTGACATCCCCTCCCCTCACCACCTCCTGAAAGGCGGTGGCCAAAGCGACTCCCAGGTTTAAATAGAGCAGAACACTCGTAAAGCGTAACATAACCCAATACTTTTGCTCGAACCTTCTTATGCGAGATGCTCCTAAAAAACCTCTTCGGGTTACAAGCAGCAGGAAAAAACAAGCGATATAAATCAGGCCGTCCTGAATAATGTTCATGTTACAGGGTAATATTCCCCACAAAATTAGATCATATTCCCCGGTTTATCTCCAATGTTCAGGGGATTTCCGCTCCCTTATACCGCCACGCTTTCTCCCGGTTCTTTCGCAGATAAGATCAGAAAGGAGGAGCATCCTCTTCCGAACCGTGGGGAAGAGGTTCGGAAGGGGTTTGGGATTTACGGCTTAACATTTGCATGTTACTGGCTCTGATCTTGGTCACATGCCGTTCCACCTGGTTATTGTCCGTATATTTCTCCGTACGAATCCGGCCTTCCACATAAAGGCTATCCCCCTTTTTTACATATTGCTCCACAATGCCGGCGAGACCACCCCAAAATTCGACCCGGTGCCATTCCGTATCCTCTACCCGTTCCCCGCTCTTATTTTTATAAATGTCTGTGGTAGCCATACGAATAACGGCCACCTTATCTCCGCTGGGAAGGGCTTTTACTTCAGGATCAGCCCCCAAATTTCCAATCAACATTACTTTGTTTAACGCTGCCATAATTTTTCGAATTAAAAATGTTAAAAATACGATTGCTGTGTCGACTTGGTAAAATTAGGTTTTATGGGTGCTTCAAAAGGTTTATAAGTATTTGTATTCGAATATAAACGTTTACTGTCGGATAGTTTGCTCATTTCAAGAGAATTAAGCTCAGTTTCTTTTCATGTGTATAAATTTTAGCTTTCAGCCTTCAGCTATCAGCAGTCAGCTTATTCATCGGCCGGTTGGTGTGTCTAACATCTAACTTCTAATAGCTCATGGCTATTTCATGTGCTCTTTCATTTCCAGGTGGAATATTGAGGCGCTCCAGGCGGGATACAATGAAAATTTGCCTTTCCCTGAACTATCTCCCCAAAAAACGAATTAAAAAAATAATGAATTGTCCCAAACGTTCCTATCTTTCGGAAGAATTAGCGATCACCGCTTTACTGGAGGTTCGGGGCCGGTTTGAAATGAATTCATCGGTCACCGTGTACTGCTGTGAGGATTGCGGCCAATGGCATCTGACCTCCAAAGGAGATATACATCCCCAATTGAAAGTATTTCTTCAATCAGGGAAGATCAACCGGCAAAGAGAAGCGGAATACTGGGAAAGAAAACTGAGATAGAGTGGAATTTGTAGCAATAGATTTTGAAACAGCTACGGCACAGAAAGACAGCGCCTGTGCCGTGGGAGTGGTTTGGGTGAGAGGTCTCGACATTATAGAGGAGTATTACAGCCTTATCCAGCCCCCCCATAACGAGTATAATTTTTACAATTCTCGTGTACACGGTATCCGGGCAAAGGACACCCTGGAAGCACCCACTTTTTCCGAAATTTACCCCAAGTTGAAGTCTATCCTGACAGGGAAGAAGATGGTGGCCCATAATGCTTCTTTCGACCGCGATATCCTGTATCATACTATGCGGAGCGCCGGGTTAAACTTTGAAGAACTTAAACTTTCCAAAAAATGGGATTGTACCGTCAATATCTACCGTAGAAAAGGGCTTCCCAAAGTTAACCTGGCCGCCTGTTCCAAGCTGTACGGTATTGACTTATGCCACCATAACGCGCTCTCGGATGCCATGGCCTGTGCAAAATTGTATATGATCCATCATAACCCTTTGTTCAGTCACCTGATTCCTCAAAAACACGCCTTAAAAGCAGGATAAACATATCATATTTATGCTCAAAACAGAAGAGTTGTATATCAAAATCGGCCTGAGTGTAGTTTCTTTCCTCCTACTTTTTGCCACCCGGGAAATTTCCCGGGTGATCATCCGGAAGCACGCCGAAAAGTATGAGCTGGATAATTCTCAGCGGGTGTACGCCAATAAATTTTTTAATTTTACCCTGGCTATTTTGCTTTTTATCGTATTGGGAATTGTATGGGACATATCGGTGAAAGGCCTCTCCGTGTATTTCGCATCCTTTTTCGCGGTAGTAGGTGTAGCCCTGTTCGCTCAATGGTCTATCATCAGCAATGTGACGGCTTCTATTATCTTATTTTTCAATTCCCCTTTCAAAATAGGTTCGAGGATCCGGATTATGGACAAAGACGACTCTGTGGAGGGCAAAGTACGCGACATTACCTCCTTCAATATCCATATCGAAACAGATGAAGGGTTAATTGTCTCCTATCCCAACAATCTTGCTCTTCAGCGACCCATTATACTGATGAGCGGACTTAAAGAGTGATTTTTCGATTAACCCAACCCAAAAAATGAAGCTGCCCGAAAAATTTTCCGACCATCTGAAAACCATTTTAGGTACCGCCTACCATGATTTTGAAGAGTCTCTTCAAAGGGACGCGCCCGTGAGCCTCCGCTTAAACCCCGCCAAACCTTTTGAACCCCTGTTCCCATTGGGAGAACAGGTGCCGTGGACATCCTCCGGCTATTACCTGGAGAACCGCCCGGTATTTACGCTTGATCCCGCTTTCCATGCCGGTGCCTACTATGTACAGGAAGCCTCCTCCATGATTATCGAGCATATTTTCAAAAACCATGCGCCCGGAGGAAAACCGTTAAAAGTACTCGACTTATGTGCTGCGCCCGGAGGGAAAACCACCCATCTGGCTTCTCTTTTATCGGCAGAAGACCTCCTGGTGGCCAATGAGGTCATCAAAAGCCGGGTGAACATCCTGAAAGAAAACTTATGCAAATGGGGGTTTCCTAATGTAATCACGGTTAACCAGGATCCTGAAACATTTGCGGACCTGGAAGGTTTCTTTGATATCGTACTGGTAGACGCCCCCTGTTCCGGAGAAGGAATGTTCCGGAAAACACCCGAAGCAATCCAGGAGTGGTCCGAGGAAAACGTGACGGTCTGCTCAGCCCGTCAAAAGCGCATTTTGAGCGCGGCGGCCATGCTGGTGGCACCTGGCGGACTCCTGATTTACTCCACCTGCACGTATAATGCCCGGGAAAACCAGGAAAATGCGCATTGGCTTACCCGTACCCTGGATTTTGAATCGATAGAAATCAACGTTCCCGAAACATGGGGAATAGTGCAGGGAAACCCAGGTCTCCAATTTTTCCCCCATCGGGTGAAAGGAGAAGGCTTCTATGTGGCCGCCTTCCGTAACAAAAGTCGTGATGAACGTTTTGTCAGCGGGAAGCCTCCCATTCCCCGTCTTCCCCGCAGGCAAGCAGAACAAATGGCCCAATGGGTTCAAACGGATCAGTTTGATTATTTTCTAAAAAATGACGGAGTCGTGGTCGCTATCCCCCAAAACCTGCTTAACGAAACCGGCTCTGTATTGCGAGCATTGCAGAAGCGGTCGTCGGGACTGGAACTGGGACATTTCAAAGGCCATGATTTTGTTCCGTCCCACGCTCTGGCATTGTCGGAAATCACTTCATCCAACATCCCTCGTATAGGTCTCTCCGAAAAAGAGGCCCTACTCTATTTAAAAAAAGAACCCTTTGCCATACCCTCGGGAAGCAAGGGCTGGGTCCTTATTACCTACCGGAACTTAACTTTGGGATGGGCAAAAGCGATGGGTGACCGCGTCAATAATTACCTCCCGACAGAATGGCGAATCCGGATGAAAAATAATTGAAAAAATTCTTTTTATCAGGCGAAAAAATACTACATTTGTGGAAAGAACAAAAGTATGGCCAAATATAAAGTGCATAAAGAGTCTATGTCTGAAGCCACAGAGCCCGTAGCTGCTTATAGCAGACCCTCTTTCAGAGGCTATGCCATAAAAGATGAATACCGCCTTATCCAAACGGCCCGTCAGGGGTTGAAAACTGAAGTATTCTATTCATTAGCGGATGCCATTAAAATGCCGGAAAAAAACCTGGCCGCGGTGATCAACCTCTCCCCAAGAACCATCAGCAATTACCGGGAACAGGAAAAATCCCTGGATCCCCCTTTTGGTGAACACCTCCTCAAGCTTATCAACCTGTATGATTTGGGCGAAGAAACCTTTGGTTCTTTTGAAGAGTTTTCGCTTTGGTTAAACCGGCCGTTCTTTCATTCAGACGAAAAACCCGCAGATCTGATTACTACCCCGGGGGGGGTAGACCTGGTTTATGAAGAAATAGAAAAGCTCGCACAAGGCTATTCTTTGTAACATGTACCCCACACACTAATTTTGAGTCACAACTTATAAATCACTTTTACGATGCTGGTCTACCGAATAGTGCATAACCGATACGCCGACACCCTTTTTGCAGGTGGAATGGAAGGGCGATGGAACAGTGAGGGTAAAAAAGTACTTTATACTGCCGGAAGTGTCTCCCTGGCTTATTTGGAAACCTTGCACCACCGGAGAGGACTGGGCTTTAATCACGATTTCCGCATTATGGTGATTTACCTGCCTTCACAAGCTACTTTCCTGGACATTACTTCCTCCCAATTGCCATCGGGCTGGAGAAATTTCAGGAATTATGCTGCCTGCCAAACGATCGGTAATCGGTGGTTTGACTGCGCCGAACATCTTTGCCTCACCGTTCCTTCTTCTGTAGTTCCGGAAAACCGGAATGTGCTGATCAATACCCTCCATAAAGATTATGGTAAAGTCCAACTCGTAGAAGTACTGGATTTCACACCGGATGAACGACTGGAGGAAGTAATCAGAAAGTATAAATGATCGTGCCAGCAATCCAAGGTATCTGTTAAATGTGGTTTTCTTGATTCTCAGTGTAATCAGCGTCTCCGCAAGCTGAAGACTCTGATTGAACACAATATAACACACAAAAGCCCCGGAATTACTTCCGAGGCTTTGATAAGTATGCAGTAGGGGCGCTTAGCTGGGGGCGCCTAGCCATCTAGACTGGCCGTCCGCCCTCTCTCCCAGACCTAGGCGGCCCCGTTTGATCACCAGTACCATCGGCGGTAGGGCCGGGGTCGCGTTCGACCGGGTCGCGCCAGACCGGGTCGCGCCAGACCTTAACTGGCTCTGTTCATATAACACACAAAAGCCCCGGAATTACTTCCGAGGCTTTGATAAGTATCCGGCATCTACCTACTCTCCCAGGTTTGATCCTAGTACCATCGGCGGTATGGGGCTTAACTGCTCTGTTCGAAATGGAAAGAGGTGGACACCCATCCTATAAACACCGTGAATATCTTTGTAATTGACAGTTGACAATTGTCAATTGACAATGAATCTAATTCATAATTGTCAATTGTCCATTGTAAATTGTCAATTCATACAATGACTACTGGAAAAACTGAGTCAATTTTTAATATATAAGA
>CAYRGN010000002.1:99157-160466 GCA_964423865.1 uncultured Lacihabitans sp. | reverse complement strand
GTCAAATTCTCAATGATTTACAAAAATTTATAGCTTAACTAAATGGCATTGAAACTACTATTATCATTCTTTTTCCTATTGTCATTGTCGGCGATTTCGCAAGAAAGCTATAACGAATACTACGATTCTAATTTGGGGAAAGTATTAAAATTTGAGGCACTTGACAAGGGGAAAGGAAAATTCATCCTTTCATTAGAAGGTATTCCATTGGAATCCCAAAGGCAAAAAGCAGGGTTAGTTTTTACGACCGAAAAGGTTCTTGAGTCTTTTGTGTCAGATTTAGTATCTGTGAGAGATAAATATACAGAATGGAAAAGGGTGGCAGTTGAAAATGAAGTACAAAAGGCGTCTAAAAAATTTGAATTAACCGCAAAGTCAGATACGTATTTTACATACGGCAGGGACACGTACTTTAATTTCAATAAACGGATAGAGTTCTTGTTTGGGATTGCCGAAAAAGGCGGAGAGGTTAAATACACTGTAGTTTTGAACTCCGGAGAGCTTCAGGCATCTAGCAACAGGTATATAAAAATTGATGGCTTTGTAATAACATTTTCTTCTGAAGAAGACTTTAATGATCTGATAAGTAAGCTCAATAAAGACAAAATTTTAAATTATTTATCTCAACCCAAAGACAGTGATTTATTTAAAAATTGAGTGTTGGCAAAAAAACAAATAATTGACGATATAAAGATCAGGCCTATTGTAACAGAGGAGGACTTTGAGGAGGCCAGCTGCATCATTGATGCCCTGGTAGATGCGGATACGATAGAGGATGAAACGCAAAGAAAAAAGGCCCTAAACCTTTTGGAAGCTATTACGGTACTGGCCATTGATTACGAGGAGAAGCATTATCCAATGCCTCCGCTTGATCCGATAGAGGCCATTAAACAGCGTATGGAAATGCTCAATCTGCACTAAAAACCCATTTCCCACTATTTTTGATAATCAGAAAACATTTGCGGGTTATAAAATTATAACCTATATTTGTATGTGTAATTTTTACGGTAATGCCAACAGTTTTTGTTTTACTGAGGTTTAGGTTTTACTTTTTCGCTAACAATCACGACCCTGTACACATACACATTTCAAAGGGCGGTTCGGAAGCAAAGTATAATCTGATTCCTAAAATTCGGTTAGTAAAGAATCTGGGGTTTAAAAAATCCGAACTGAAAATAATAGAAGCCGTAATAGAGGAAAACCAGGAAGTCATCATAGAGCGTTGGACAGACTTTTTTTATAACAAGTAATCATGATACTTACAGATATTAATAAAATATGGCTTACCGATGAAGCCGTACAGATAGAGACCAAAGACGGCAGAACAGGAACAGAATACTTTGCCGATTATCCGAGCCTGAAAAATGCTACTCAAAAGCAACGGGAAAGCTATACTACCTCTGCTTTTGGCATACATTGGGAAGAACTGGATGAAGATTTGAGTTTCGAGGGTTTCTTTAAACCGAAAATGGTAAAAACATTTAGCAAGTTGCAAGAACTGAACATTTCGGCTTTTGCAAGAAGATTGGGTATTTCCCAACCTTTGATAGCGGCTTATATTAGCGGTAGCAAAATCCCGAGCGAATCCCGAAAGAAAGAAATAGAAAAAGAACTACATCGCATCGGGAAAGAGCTTTTGGAAGTTTCTTTGTGATTTGAATATTCACCTGATAAAAATTAAAATGGCATGAGCATAGAGAAACCACCTATTTCAATGGTCGAAGTTCAATTAACGAGCTTTATTGAAGCCAAACGGCCAGCGGACCCAGAAATCCGTAAACAATTGGACTACGGATATTCCTGGAATGGACAAACAGCTTTGTTGTTTGAAATCACGCCACAATGGAATGATCCGACGAAAATCTTGAAATTACCTTTTGCTAAGTTCCGGTTTGTTAAATCTTCTAAAATTTGGAAATTGTATTGGATGCGGGGCTCTGGAAAATGGGAAGCCTATGGACCGTTACCGGAAAGTGCTGATTTACATGACTTGTTGGCTGAAATTAAAAATGACGCGTACGGTTGTTTTTTTGGATAATCGGTAACTGAAACACTTCAGTTTGGGAAATGTATTCCCGTTTTCGAATGCGCCACGTCATTTGAAAGACTGATTAATGAGCCGAATAAAGTTTGCAATCGGCTCATTTTCTGCTTATATTTGAGCCGATTAAGAAATGTTATCGGCTCATGGTGTATAATTGGCAACTGAAGGGATGGCCCAACTTTACTTACGACGTTTCGGAGGTTCAGACGTTTATTCTTGCATTTGCGCAGGAAACAGGTGAGATGAATGGTCTTATCCAAGGGTTGCCGGATACGCTCAAGCAGGAAACCCTGCTACAGATTATGCTTTCAGAGGCGGTGAAAACCTCCGAAATAGAGGGAGAGTACCTAAGTCGCGAGGACGTGATGTCTTCCATTCGGAATAATCTGGGGTTAAATAATACGCCGGTTTACGTCAAAGACCAGCGGGCATCGGGCGTGGCTCAATTGACGGTGGAAGTAAGAAAAGGCTTTCAGGAGCCGCTGACTCTGGATATGCTAAAAGCCTGGCACCGATTACTTTTTGCGGCCACTACAAGTCGCATCAATCCGGGCGAGTGGCGGAAGGGCGATGCCCCCATGCAGGTAGTTTCGGGTGCTTATGGACGGGAAATCATCCATTACGAAGCACCGCCATCGACACGGGTACCGGAAGAAATGGAACGCTTTGTCGGGTGGTATAATTCAGCATCCTTGCCGCTAAAAGGGCAGGTGTCCGAAGCTATTTTGAAATCAGCAATCGCACACCTGTATTTCGAATCCATCCACCCGTTTGAAGACGGCAACGGCCGCATCGGGCGGGCCATAGCGGAAAAAGCACTATCGCAATCACTTGGACGACCCATCATGCTGAGCCTTTCCAAAACCATCGAGGCCAATAAGAAAGCCTATTACGATGCGTTGAAGGAAGCGCAAAGTGCATTGGACATTACGGCATGGATGGTTTATTTTGCAAACGTGATCCTGGATGCGCAGCGCGATGCCAAAGCCATGGTATTGTTTACGTTGAAGAAAGCGCAGTTTTATGATCGTTATAAGGACCGGATTGACGAACGGCAGTGGAAGGCGATCAACAAAATGCTGAACAAGGGAGCAGAGGGTTTCGAAGGCGGGATGACGGCCAGGAAGTACATGGGCATTACCAAGGTTTCCAAAGCCACAGCTACGCGCGATTTGCAGCGATTACATGAAATAGGTGTGCTGGTGCAGGAAGGTGCGGGGCGTTCCGTACGGTATCAATTAGACCTGAATAGTTACGCTTATTAATGGTAAATTACATTCCAAATAACGAAACAAACAAAATGCAGATTAATCTTACAGGAAAACGAGCCCTCGTGGGCGGCAGCTCCTCCGGCATAGGCAAGGCCATTGCCGTGCAACTGGCCGCGTGTGGCGCGGAAGTGATAGTGATGTCGCGGTCAGAAGAAAAACTGGTCAATGCAGTGGCAGAATTGGACACCGCATACGGACAACAACACAGCTACCTGGTTACTGATTTTGCAGATTACGAAAAACATAAAGAGAAACTGGACGCCTTTTTTGCCAAAAATACCGTAGACATCCTGGTGAACAATACCCAGGGACCCGCTGCGGGTAACGTGAGAACGAAAACCGAAACCGATTATCAAAAGGCCTTTGAGCTCCTGTTTCAAAGCGCCGTTTTTGCTACCAATCTGGCACTGCCCCACATGGAAACCCAAGGCTTCGGACGCATCATCAACGTGTCTTCTATGACAGTGAAAGAACCGCAAGATCACCTGGTACTCTCCAATACCATGCGTACTGCGCTTGTGTCATGGAGTAAATCACTTGCCAATGCCGTGGCTCCAAAAGGCATTACGGTAAATTCTATTCTGACGGGGTATTTTGAGACCGACCGACTGAACAGTCTGATGCAGATGCAGTCAGAAACGGAGAAAATTCCCCTGGAAGAAGTGAAGAAACAAAAGAGAGCCGCAGTGCCGGTGAACCGACTGGGCGACCCCGGCGAATACGGTTACCTGGCTGCTTTCCTGGCTTCCGACTATGCGGCCTTCCTGACCGGCGCAGCCATTCCACTAGACGGCGGCATTGCCCGAACGTTGTTTTAGTACTGTTTATTCCATCAGGAACAATAGCCGCCACCGGGTGCTGGTATCGTGTACCGCATATTTCCTCACCAGCTCCCCGTACTCCTTCCGGGAGAAATCCAGGGCCAAAATGCGGATGAGATCCCGGCAGACATCCTGCATTTCCTCGTCCCAGCCGCTGATCTGCCGATAGGGCCAACTATCCACTTCCTTTCCTAAAAAAGAAGTAAGATAATCCATGGCTTTATAGAAGGATCTGCCGTCCGGAGATTCCACATTCAGCAGATCCAACCCCAGCTTTTGGGCCGTGGCACCCAGGTCAATCATGTGACTCAGGTTATACTGGGAATAATGGTAAGCCAGGGTTCGCCACAGTTCGTGCGTTTGTCTGCCGTCCGGCTCGATCTGCGTAAAAATTCTTTTTTGAGGGAAGTCGTGTATAATTTTTCGGGCGGCCTCCGCATTGCCCGTAAAAAGATAAAAGGTCACCATCTGAGCGTCATAAGACGTGGCGTGGTTATTTTTGGCCGCTGCCTCCTTCATTCCCTGACTGCTGGTTTGAAACCAATGTGCAAAATCGGAAAACCAACGGCTAAGTCCCTCGCGGTCAGCGGTGGTATAGTGCTCAGAACCGCGCAGCAACTGTACACTGTTCAGCATTTCTACAAAAGAATAGCTGTCAATAAGTCCCTCCGGACGGCCTTTGGAATTATTTCGCCCGGGGATAAACTGGGCGTATTCCAGATGCGGATTCATGCGGGTAGACGGGTCGAGAAACCAGGCACGAAGCACCGCCACCGCTTTTTGGGCATAACGCTCTTCGTCGCTATAAAAGTATGCCAGTGCCAGGGTGTTTACCGCCCCGCACATTCTTCCAAGCGTGTTCCTGTCGAACTGATTCAACTCCGGATTAGACTCCCCGTCTTTGTAGATATAGGGCAGTTTATCGGGCGTATCCGGATTCGGCCACCAGTAGCGGCTGAGGCTGACGTAATCGTGCTTATCTCCGCTGGGGGCCAGGCCCGCTTTATGCGTTACCGAATACAAAGGGTGCTCCAACTCCCGGTCGGCCTCCGTTCTTAGCAGCTGGATGGCAGCCGCATACTTTTCGGCGCTGCCTTTGATTTGGTTCATCTGGCCGGTATCCCATAACCACTGGGCTTGAAGCGACGGAATGAACAGGAAGAAGAAGAGGGCCATTCTTTTCCCCAAGGCATACATTTTTCGGATCATTGAATAGACGATTGTTGTCGCAAAGATATCGGCATACACGCCCGTGCAAGGGGCAATTTTTGCTTACTTTGGCGGTAAAAATCGTTCATTTTCGCTTTCTTACCCTTTGCTCCACTCGGCAGCCAACGCTTTAAAGCATGCCGACTCACTTTCCTCCCCTGCCGGTTTACGCCCGTAAAATTCGTCAAGGAAAGATCCGGCGCCGGCCCAGATGGTCTGCATCATTCCCTTATAACGCGCGGCCTGTTCCTTAGAAGCCTGTTCCCGAAAACGGTTCATGTCTTGTAACTGCTGTACCCCTACTGAACCCTTCTTCCAGGGAGAAGAAATCACCGGAAAGCCCTTCATAGCAAAATACGCAGCCGACGGAACCGCCTGATTGTAATGCCAGTCGCAAATCATCACATCTTTACGAATGAGGTCTATGGCCCGGTGGGTGTTGTTCATGCTGGCCTCCCACATGCCCATACCGGTCGTCTTGCCATCCAGCAGGCGATCGCCCCACATCCATAACTGGCGCTTTGATCCGGCCAGGTGCCCGGCAATTTTGTTGACCTCACCCGCATATAATTCCGCCTTGTCGTGCCCGCCACACCGCGGACATTGGTCGTCGCCAATATAGAACACCTCGTCCAGACCCGCATGAAATGCATCGGCCTCAAACACCTCACAAATTTCATCTACCAGATCAAATACTACCGCATGCACCTCCGGATGCAGCGGACAATAACTTTTGCAATACAGACCATCGGCATTGGGCCATTGATACTTTTCCGGCATTTTTACATGCGGCGTCTCGTCAAACTGTGGATACACCGCCAGTAACTTTCCGATACCCTCCGCCCACGACTGATGTCCGAAAAGGTTGATCTGGGGAATCAGACGAATGTTATGCTTGCGGCACACCGCCACCAACTGCTTCACTTCGGCTTCTGAAAGGGCCCATTTATCGTCTATCAGCTCAGGACGACTTTTGAACTGGTAATGGTGATCCACCCGCAGCACCAGGGTATTTACCTGGCGCGACGCCAGCTCCTGATCAATAAAACGAATAAACTCCGCCAGGCGGTCAGGACTGGGTGCGGCAATACAAAAGCCCCGAACCGGATCATTGGCCCTGGCAGGCTGTAGAAAAGATAACAACAAAAAACTAAGTAGAAGAAGGGATGTCTTCATGAGCTAAGGAATTAAATTTAAGGTGAATAATTTCTGTCTGTTCGGCTGCGCTTAACCCGCTAAAGTCGGTGGGCGACAAGCCAAAATAATTTTTGAAAGTTTTGCTGAAATACTTGGGGTCACTGAAACCGATCTCGTACGCCACCTGACTGACCGCTGCTGACCGCTGCCCCAGCAACCGGGCGCCTTTCTTTAACCGCAGCACATTGATGAGCTCAATCACACTCAGGTCTGTCAACTGTTTCAGTTTCCGGTAAAGAACCGGCCTGCTCATGCTGAGTTCCCGGGCCAGCACGTTCACATTAAAATCCGGTTCGGCCAGATTTTCTTCTATCAGGCTCATCACCCTGCCCAGGAATTGACGGTCAGGATCAGCCGCCCCTTCCACCTCCTTTGGAGTAAGTACATAATCCCGGATGAATTTCTTACGGAAACGTTCCCGTGATTCCAGGATGTTCCTGATTTTCAGGGAAAGAACCTCGGGATGAAAAGGTTTGGTAAGGTAATCGTCGCTGCCCGATTGCAGGCCTTCAATAACACTCTCCACGGCCGTTCGGGCGGTGAGCAGCAGCACCGGGATATGATGCGTATCCACCGTCTCCTTAATATTTTTCAGTAAGGTGATCCCGTCTGCCACCGGCATCATGATATCCGTAATCACTACATCGGGCAAATGCTTTCTCGCTTTCTCCCAACCCTCCTTCCCATCTGCCGCCTGCAACACGGTATAGTGGTCTGGCAAACTTCTGACAATCATCTCCCTGATTTCAGCATGGTCTTCTACCACCAAAACAATCGATTGCATAACCCCGGAAACCTCAGAAACTTCTCCAGGAGATTCCGGAGCAGCCCACGGGATTATCGCCTCTTCTGTCTTATTCTGCCGGGCCAGGTCTTCGGATTTAAAATGTGCCAGACCCAGGGGCAATTCCACCGTAAAACAGCTATAGGTAGGTTTCTCACTACCCTCATAACTGTCTACCTCCAGGGTCCCGCCGTGCATTTCGGTGATGCTTTTTGCCAGCGCTAATCCAATCCCTGAACCCAAATGAATGTTTTCGGTTTCAAACTGATAGAAAAATTCGAAGATAGAAGCGCGCTGATCTAGGGGAATTCCAGGTCCGTTGTCCCACACCCTGATCTGTACAGAGCCTGCCGGATAAGCCACAGTAGCAATTCTTTGTTCTATCTCCAGCTTCACGGTTCCTTCCTTTGGCGTAAATTTAAAGGCATTGGAAAGCAGGTTATACAGCACCTTTTCCATCTGATCGTCGTCTATCCAAACCTCCATTTCCCCTCCGGTCTGTGGATAGTAAAACCGGATCTGCCGCTCCTCCGCATAATGCATAAACTCGGCACCTATCCTACTCACCACTGTCGTCAGGTTATGGGCTTCCACTGCGAGGCGAAAACTCCCGCTTTCCTGCTTTCTGAAGTCCAGCAACTGATTCACCAGATGCAACAGCCGCAGGGAATTGTTCTTCACCGTACCCATCATTTTCCGGGCGTTTTCATCCAGACTTTTTTGACTTAACAGGTGTTGCACCGGTGCTAGAATAAGGGTCAAAGGCGTCCGAAATTCGTGGGAGATGCTCGTGAAAAAATTCAGTTTGATCTCATTAATTTCTTTCTGTCTTTCATTTTCCAGGTGTTCCAGTGCCAGTTCGTGTTCCAGACGGCTCCGGATTCTGGTGTACCGGATGATCATATAAATGCCTACAGCCCCCAATGCAAAATACAGGGTATAGGCCCACCAGGTTTTCCAGGGCGGGGGAAGAATCCGGATGGTCAGCGCAGCGGGCACCTCATTCCAGGTGCCGTCATTGCTGGAGCCTTTGGCCAGTAAGGTGTACGTACCGGCATTGAGATTGGTGTACGTAGCCGAGGGCACATCCACGTAGTTCCATTGATTTTCAAGCCCTTCAAGGCGATAGGCATAGCGGTTTTTTTCCGGTAAAACATAATTGATAGCGGAGAATTCTACCGTGAAAATGTTCTGCTTATGGGTCAGCACGAGGGTATCGGTGATGGAAATGGGCTTCTCCAGGATACGGGGCGTGCCGGGCAATACAGGCTGATTAAATAACCTGAAATCTGTAAAAACGATGGGCGGAACGTAGTTACTGGGCGTAAAACTCCGCGGATAAAAAGCGGTAAGACCGTGTGTCCCGCCAAAAATCAGCCGACCGTCACGGGCTTTGCAGTAGGCCCCCGTAGAAAACTCATTGCCGCCGATGCCGTCCTTGCTATTGTAGATTCTTACGGTTCCGGTTTCCGGATCAAAACTGCATATCCCGTTATTGGTACTCAACCAGAGCTTTTGCTGATCTTCCAGGATCCCGAAGATATTATTGCCCGGAAGACCATCGCGCTCGGTAAAACGCCGGAAAGTTCCTTCCTGGTATAAATTCAGTCCATTCTTATAGGTTCCCAACCAGATCCTTTTTTTACTGTCTTCAAAGATACTGATAATGACATTGCTGCTGATACTGGCGGGATCATCCGGGTGAAAACGAAAAACCTCAAAATGATCGGTTCCCGCCCGCCTCAGATTCAGGCCGTCTTCGGTACCTACCCAGAGATTGCCCCGGCTGTCAATGAAAACCGTACGCACCAGGTCAGAGCTGATGTGGTAACGCCCGCTCTTACCGGCCTGATAGCTTTCAAACGCCAGGGAGCTTCCCGGCTTTTTCATATTCAAGCCTCCCCCGTAAGTCCCTAACCATAAATTCCCATCCCGATCTTCCCGAATGGAATACACATTATTGTGCGACAAAGAATGGGGAACTGCTGGGTCATGGCGGATATTCTGAAAATGAGAACTTCCCTTTTTCAGGAAGTTAAGGCCGCCGTGGTAAGTGCCCACCCACAAGTCATCCTGCGCATCCAGATAAAGCGATTTCACATGATTATGGCTCAGGGATCCGGCCTGCGCAGGGTCATGGCGATAATGACGAAACACCCGCCCGTCTGCATCCATATAGTTCAGTCCGCCGCCCTCGGTACCCACCCACAGGTTTCCCTGCCCGTCTTCCAGTATTCCGCTCACTACATTATAGCTGAGACTGCTGACGTACGGACTGTAAGCATAATTCTGAAAAATGGGAATGTGCCGATCATACACGCTGACCCCTCCGTAATACGTGCCCACCCAAATGGAGCCCCTTGCATCCTGGAAGATGGGCCGGATCGAATTGTTGCTCAGGGAAAACTGATCATTCGCAGAGAAGGTCTGAAATCCCCCTTCTTCCGAATAATAATTTAAGCCATTGATGGTACCAATCCAGTACCCCCCGAAACGATCTTTAATCATGGAACGGACATCATTCCCCGCCAGGGATCTTCCCCCCGCATCGGGCTGATGCAGCAGGTATGTCAAATGACCGCTGTCTTCCTGATACACGTTTATTCCGCCTTCCCGCGTTCCGAACCAGAAAACCCCCGGCTTTACTTCCATCACTACTCTTACGTCATCGCTGTTTAGTTCGCCAGTCCGCTTTCTGAAATGACGTTTTAACCGCAGCGGACTGCCCCGCCGGTAAGGTTCAAACTGAAGCACTCCGCCCCCTGTTCCTAACCAAATCCGGCCCTTCGCATCCTGATAGCAGGTCTGTACGTTATTGACTCCGGCGGGCATTGTACCGGCATCAAAAGCAAGTTTCATTTGTTCGCCCTCCAGGCAATACAGTCCCTGGTTGGTCGAAAACCAGATTCGCCCGGCCGTGTCTTCGGTGATGGACCAGATCATGGGGTATCCGGGCAAAGGCACGCGGACAAAGCGGTCATGGAGACGATCGTACCGGTTAATGCCGGTTCTTGTTCCTACCCACAGGCGTCTTTTGCTGTCTTCCAGTAAAGAGATAATGTAATTGTCTGTCAGCGAGGTGCTGTCAGAGGGGGCATTACGGTAGGTATAAAATTTCCGGGAATCGTAGCGGTTCAGTCCGTCACGGGTACCAATCCACATAAAACCGAGGTAATCCTGGCACAAAGCAAAGGCACTGCTTTGGGAAAGCCCTTCGCGCAACCCTATTTGTGTGAATTTAACCGTCTTTTCCTGACCCCAGGCAGCGGTAGCGAGGGCTACTGCTGCAAGGAGAAGGAATATTAAAGAACGGCGCATAGCTAATATTGTTCCGGATAGAAAGGACAATATCGAAAAAAATGAGGATATATCGGCCTACTTCCCTTTTTCTTTTTTCCTGCCCAGGGCCTCAAGCAGGTAATAATCGGCGTAGATCAGGGGCACATCCACCTCAGACTCCACCGGTTTGTGCCCGGTGCTGTGCAGCAGGGTAAACCCGGCATGGGTACCCGCAGGAGCGGTATAAGCCGTGAGCAGGCTTTTCAGGATGCGATCTGCCTGCTCCCGCAATTTACTTTTCTGCGGTGCGTAGGCGTCCAGCTCATAAAGGGCCGATGCCATCACCGCGGCCGCAGAGGCATCACGGGGAGCATCCGGAATATCGGGTGCATCAAAATCCCAGTACGGCACACCGTCTGCCGGCAACCGCTGATGCAACCATTCCGCCACGTCCAGCGCTTTTTGAAGATAATCCCGAATTCCCGTTTCCCGGTAAGCCATGGTGTAACCGTAGAGTGCCCAGGCCTGACCCCGCGCCCAGGTAGATTCATGACTGTACCCCTGGTGGGTATGGCGGTGCTTCACGGCACCGGTCTCGGGGTCATAGTCCACCACATGGTACGTGCTGCCGTCCGGACGAAAGTGGTTTTTAAGGGTGGTATTGGCATGGGTCACCGCAATGCGGTAGAAAGTGGAATCTCCGGTCAAGCGGGTAGCTGCAAACAGCAGTTCCAGATTCAGCATATTATCAATAATCACCGGAAACTCCCACTTATCGCGGTTGTGGTCCCAGGAACGAATACACCCTACCGCCGGATTAAACCGTGTGACGAGGGTTTGGGCCGAGCGGATAATGACATTCCTGTACGCCGTGTCGCCGGTGTATTCATACCCTTTTCCGTAGCTGCAATACATCTTAAAACCCATGTCATGGGTGCGGCCGTTGTATTGCTCCTTTTCCAGCTTTTCAGTCGCCTCCCGCGCGGCCTCCATCCACTTCACATCCTTTGTAAAATGATAGAGTTGCCACAGAACCCCGGGAAAAAAACCGCTGGTCCAGTCGCCCGGCGCCACCAGTACCAATTGCCCCTTGGCATCTAAAGTACGGGGCGAAACCTTACCGTCCGCTTGCAGACGCCGGGTTTCTTCCAGCTGCAGGGTCGCTTGTTGTTCGGTAAAGCGGATGGCCGCGTCAATATCCTGAGCCATGCCCAGGTGGGGAATCCATAAAAGGGAAATAATAAAAAGAGTATATTTCATGTGTATAAATTTTAGCTTTCAGCCTTCAGCTATCAGCAGTCAGCTTATTCATTGGGGGGCGCCTAGCCGCCGGTTGGTGTGTCGAATTTCTGAAAGCTGATAGCTGAAAGCTCATGGCTATTTCATGTGTATAAAAAATTTAGCCGGGCGGCGAACCGCTTTCAGCATTCAGCTATCAGCGGTCAGCCAGGCGACGCTTCGCTGGTGTGCCGGTTTTCTGATAGTGGTGCGCCACCCGGCTGAAAGCTCATGGCTATTTCATGTTTAGTCAATATTAAGGGTTCTTCTGAACGCCGTGGAAAAAATATCTACCCGGTAAGCCGGCGTAATATGGTCTTCAAAATTGATTTCCACTACCCGCCTGCCGGGAGCAGGATTATTCAAGAGTTGAATATACACCGTATCGGTGGTTTGTTTAGCCTGGGGAAATACGAGGGGATATTGGCCTTCACTGCCCGGCTGCAAAGCATTTCCCTGGCGGTCTACCACCCGGAAATCTACGCCCTCTACGGCGGGATTCGCCACATTGGGGGTCACCACCGAATAATGCGCTACCGCATCATAAGAACGGGTAAATGAGGAATAAAACTGCACCGGTAATTTGACTAAGCCGGTTTGTGCCTTGTTGACGGTAACGGCGCTGTTGTTGTTGGGAACATACACTACATAATAATGATGCGCAAATTCCTCCAGTCCGTCAGGATAGCTCTTATCTTCACAAGCAGAAAATATTCCGCCAGAAAAAAGAAGCATCAGAAGATATAAATGGGGTGATTTCATAAGTATCGTTTTAATGGTGTTATTACTGCCAATTGGGATTCTGAGTAACGTTTCCGCCGCTCAGGGTAATTTCCTGCAAAGGAATGGGGTAGAGATAGTCTCTTGCCGGATTAAAGGAACGAACATTGGTATCTTCCGTGACCAGAATACCGTCACTGTTGATCCGGAGCGTGGACGGATCGGCTCCCGGCCAGTCTTCCGCGATAAATTTAGCGCCCAGCAACTGACCTGCCAGATGCACTTCGGCCGTTTTCCACCGGATGAGATCGTCGTAACGGAACCCCTCCAGGGCCAACTCTACGGTACGCTCGCGGCGGATTTCCGCCCGCATATCCAAGCCGTTTTCAGTGGCAAACGCATTGGTCAGCTTTGCCCCAAAACCGGCGCGTTGCCTCAGGGTATTTACCGTAAGATCCAGGTCGGCATCGCTGATAGCTCCATCCAGTTCGTACCGGGCTTCGGCATAAATCAGCAGCACCTCGGCGTAGCGGATCAATATTTTATCCACGGTTCCTGCGCCGGTAGTTTGCCAGTCGGCCAGGTTAAACCCTTTCTTGGCCGCATAAGCCGTTCTTGAACCCAGGGTGGTGGTGGGCACCCATGGACCCTTATAGGCCTGCTCGCCCGCCTGAAACAGGGTCATGGCCAGGCGGGGATCGCGGTTCTCAAAAACGGTATTGTAACGGGTTTCGTCCTTTTCCTCCACAAAATAAACCGAGCGGGTAGCTGAAGGCCGGTTATTCGTATCAAACGCCGGAAGGCCGTCTGCATAGAGGTACTGACGCACCAGGTTACGCGTGGGGGCATTGCGGCCGTTTTCCATGTCGCGGGAATACCCGTGGCCCACAATGAGGTTGGACACACTTACACCGTAGATTTTCACAAAGATGTTTTCGGTATTCGAAGGCCCCTCGGCTTCATGCTGGAATAAGCCGTGGTAGGTGGGATACAGCTGATGCCCTTGGGCTATCACGGCCTGCGCTGCCTGCACCGCAATATTCAGGTGGGTACGCCCGTCTCCCTCATTGTGAAATTTCATCCGGGTACCCACATATAGAGCCACCCGCGCTTTGAGGGCAAGCGCACTGCTTTTGGTTACGCGGCCGTACTGGGCGCCCGGTAACTGACGGTGGCCGGGCAGCCACTGTGCGGCAAAGTCGAGGTCGTCGTAGATCGACTGGATAACTTCAGCTTTGGGGGTACGCGGCATAGACAATTCCTGGGCGTCAATATCCAGGGTTTTCAGAATGAGGGGCACATCGCCGTATTTCTGCACCAGTCCAAAATAGGCGGCGGCGCGGAAAAACCTGGCTTCCCCAAAGTAGCGATTTTTGACTTCTTCGGCTACCTGGGCTTTGACCCCTTTCTCCAGGATATTGTTCGCTGTAAAAATATCGCGGTAGGCGTTGCTCCAGTCGCCACTGCTCGCCGGAACGTTCCGGGTGCCGTTGCTGGTGCTGTTGGCGGTTTGATTTACATTGTCATCGCCACGGCTGTCCAGCTGGAATCCTGCCAGCAACTGGTAGTGCCGGTTGGCCGCATTCATCAGGTCGGTTTCGGTATTCCAGAAGGCGGCATCGGTAAACTGGCTTTCAGGAAACCGGTCCAGGCTGCAACCTCCGAGACATACCATACCGCAAAGCAAAACAAGTTTAAACATATAGCCGGTAATATTGTTCATGTTCGGAAAGATTTTAAAAGGTAAGATTTAAACCAAAGGAATACGAGCGGTAGAAGGGGTAAGTGGTGGCACTTACATTGTTCCCCACTTCGGGATCAAACACCTTCAGCACATCGGTTTTTTCCCAGAGATCCTGGCCGGAAAAGTACACTCTGGCCTTTTGAATACGGCTCCACTTCATAGGTACCGTGTACCCCAGCTGCACGTTTTTAAGGCGCAAATAATTGCCGTTCTGCGCCCAGCGATCCGAAGACCGGTAATTGTGGGCGCTGGTCTGGTACATCCGCGGGAAATAGGCGTCGGGGTTCTCCGGAGTCCAGCGGTCCATGTGGATGGTCCAGGGCATATCTGCCGTACCCAGCATGGGTGAGAGTGTTCCTTCATTCACCAGAAAACGGCGGCGGGCAGCTCCCTGGAAAAATACGGAGAAGTCGAAAGCCTTCCAGTTAAGGCCAAGGTCAACGCCGTATGTATAGCGCGCATTGGTGGTGCCGAGGTACACCAGGTCGCCGGGATTCTCCGGCGTAGCTTCACCGGGAGAGATGACCCCATCTCCGTTCAGATCGAGGTATTTGATGTCTCCGGCCCCGGCATTATTCGGGAAGAAGGGGGTCGACACGGTTTGCTTATAGGCCTGATATTCTTCATTCGACTGGAAGAAGCCATCCGTGCGATAGCCCCAAACGGTGTTCAGGGGATAGCCCTCCAGCAGGGGAATTACCCCGCCATTACCCAGGGAGTTCCTGCCGTCGTATTTCACCAGCTTATTCTGGTTATCGGAGATATTAAAACCTACCCGATAGTCCCAAGCATTGATTTTATCGCGCCAGCGGAGATCCAGTTCCCAGCCCCAGCTTTTCAGTTCCCCGATATTCATCACCGGCACACTCACGCCCATGAGGCTGGGGAGGTTGAGTTCTGCCAGCATGTCTTTGTTTCGTTTCACATAATAATCTGCGGTCAGGGTAAGCCGCTCTTTCAGGAAACCGGCATCTATTCCCACATTGGCCTGCTGCACGGTTTCCCAGGTTTTCTGGGGCGAGGCCAGTTGGGACTGATAAAGGTACTGGGTGCGGGTATCGTTGAAAACCAGATTTCCCGACTGGGTAAGTCCGCTGGTCAGTAAGGCGATGTAATCGTATAGCCCGAGCACGGCGCCATTCCCCAGCTGCCCCCAGGAGCCCCGTAGCTTGAGTGACGAAAAAAGGGCCTGGTCCTGCATGAATTGTTCTTGGTCAAGCCGCCATGCCGCAGAGAAAGAAGGAAACAGCTGCCAGCGGTTTGCCGGTGCCAGCCTTGAGCTTCCGTCGTAACGGAACGACCCTTCGAAGAGGTATTTTTCCCGGAAGTTATAATTAAACCGACCGAAGAAAGACCCCATAGCCCAGGTAGCGTTATTGTCGCCGTTGGTTTTGGTGAGCGGGTCGGCAAAGTTAAAGCTGAAGAAGTCGTTGGTGATCATAGACTGTGCCCCTGCCGAGAACTCGTCGCGCCGGTATTCTTCAAACGATGCCCCGCCAAGGAGGGTAAAATTATGCGCATCGGCCAGTGACAGGTTGTAGGTCAGCACCCCCTGGAGGTTATTGTGATAACCCCGGTTTTTGACCATCCTCTTGGTATTGGGGTCATTGATACGGAAGCGCACGGTATTGACCGTACGTCCGTACCAAAGCAATGTCCGGCTGTCGTTCTCCATAGAATAGTAGTCCTGATTCCGCCAGGCCGACAGATCCAGGGTGAGGCCCTTGACCAGGCTGTGTACTTTCAGGTTTAAGCGACCGGTGAAAGATTCATACAGGCGTTGCTCCAATCCGGCATTTTTTTCAATATCCACGGCATTAATCTGAAGATCGCCGTTATAAGGCTGTCCGGTAATGTCTTCTGCCGGCACATAGAGACTCTGGCGTGCTCTGCTGCGGTAAAGGCGGTTAATGATCTGCTCCGTTCCGTAGGCATTTTCATTTACCACCGAACCAATATAGCCCGCCACTACTTCCACCTTCATGTAAGGATTCAGGTCCGCATTGATATTGGCTTTGAGGTTATACCGGGAGTTATCGTCCGGCCCGTACCGCAATACGCCGTCACGCTTATAGTAGCTTCCTGATAAGAGATAATTCATCTTGTCAGATCCGCCACTGGCCGACAGCGTATAGTTTTGCATCGCGTTATACTTATCCATCCCCTCCTTGAGCCAATTGTTATTCCCGAAATATTCCCACCGGTCCTGAGTAGGGTTAGGCCGTACTGAAAAATTCGGGTTACTCACCCATTCCATTTGTTCCGCACTAAATTCGGGGTTCCCGGTGGCATTCATCCGGGATTCATCGATAAGCAGTTGCTCGTCCCAGGAGTTCAGGCGCTGGGGTTGGCGTGCGGTAGCATTGATCCCGTAATAACTATTAAAGTTGATGCGGGTTTTTCCGGCGGCCCCTTTCCGGGTGGTCACCAATACCACTCCACCGGCTGCACGGGCACCGTAAATGGCCGATGCGGAAGCATCTTTCAGTACAGAAATGGATTCGATGTCATCGGGATTCAGCAGGTTCATATCCATTTGAATCCCATCTACCAATACCAGCGCATTGGTAGCATTTGCGGAAGAAAAACCCCGGATACGGATTCCGTAACCTTCTGCCCCAGGTTGCCCGCTGCCCCGGAAAACCGTTACTCCGGGCAGTACGCCCTGGAGTGCTCCCGTGGCATTGGCTACCGGGCGGTTAATCAGGGCTTCTCCTCCCACGCGGGCTACCGCACCCGTCAGATTTACCTTCTTTTGGGTGCCGTAACCTACCACCACCACTTCGTCCAGAAGAGAAACATCTTCGGTAAGGGTGACGTTAATGCTCTTCCGGCCTTCCACAGCCACCTCCTGCGAAATGCTGCCGATCATGGTAAATACCAGGGTGCCGTTGTCCGGTGCCGTGATCCGGTAATTTCCTTCCGTATCGGCCACCGCGGCTTGGGCCGTACCCTTTACAGTGACAATGGCTCCTATGGCCGCAGTGCCGTCTTCGTGAACGATTTTTCCGGTGATGGGGCCTGACACCTGCCCAAACGCGGTGGTTACAAAAACAAACCACAGCACCGTGAGAAAGCCCAGGGCTCTCATTTGCGTAAAATTTTTAGTCATTCTCTTAAGGTTGAATGTTTGAAAAATGGTCAGCAAATGTAGGCAGGCCTAACCCGCTATACGGGGTAATTTTCGGTCGAATGCAGGGTAAAAAATGTTCAGGGGAATGATTGAGCTGGGAGCTTTGAGCTGGGAGCTTTGAGCTTTGAGCTATGAGCCGTGAGCTATGAGCCGTGAGCTCGCGTCCAAGCAGAGTCTTCGGCTTGCCGAGACTCTGCTAACCAATAACTAATCGCTAATTCATCGGTCAAAATAGCGTCCAATTGCTTCTAATCGCAGCTCCTGGTAATCGGAAATGACCAGGTTAGCCAGGAAGTAATCCTGAAGGTGGGTGTGCGGACTGCGGTAGGCCGCGCAAAAAATGCCGGCGCGGTGGGCCGCAATAATGCCGTTGGTAGCGTCTTCAATCACCATGCAGTTTTCAACCGGCTCCCCCGCCAGCGCCGCGGCCTGAAGAAAAATCTGAGGATCCGGTTTGGAGGCTTCCAGTTCATCCCCACTGATGCGCCCGATAAAGTAGGGATTCAGTCCGAATTTGTCAAAAACCATGTCAATGGTGTTCCGGCTGGCGGAGGAGGCCACCACCAGCTTTATTCCCGCATGATGATAATGCTGAATCAACTCCAATACCCCCGGCAGCAGGCTAAATTCGGTGTCATTGGCAAACAATTCCTTGAAGTAAGTACGTTTCGCCGCTATAATGTCGTCCGGGGTTCGGTCCAACCCATACCCCTCCACCAGTTTTTCCGCAATATTACGGGTAGATGATCCGGAAAAGGAATAATACGTTTCCTGGGAAACGTGAATATTTAAATCTGCAAAGACCTGATGAAAAGCCTTTCGGTGCAGGGGTTCCGAATTGACAATCACCCCATCCATATCAAACAAAACCGCTTTTAAAGCCATTATCTTTCCAGTTAATTTCCTGCAAAGGTCCGGCTTTAAAACGAAAATCCGCCCGTAAGGCGGAAATTCACTCCAATAGTAACAGCTTTTATGCTAATCGTTCAATTTCACGGTTCCAATCTGTAGAAATTCATTATCCTGAAACTGATTGTACACAAGCAGGGTTCCATCGGGAGAAAAGGAGGGTACGCCTGCCAGTTTTCTGGCGCCACCGGTCAGTTGACAAGTGACTTCCCCGCTTGGAATGTCCAGAACATAGAGGTTATTCAGCGCAATAAAACAGATCTTATTTCCGTCACCGTTCAGATTGAAAGGCGCATCTATCGAAAACTCATTCTTACTAACCCACCCGGTGGCGCCCGTGTTGACTTCTACCCTTATAACCTGATTACGCCCCGCCGTATCCCGGGCCAAGGCGTAGATATACTGGCCGTCCGGACTGCTCCTGAGCCAGTGCCGGGTATCCGACAAGCCCTTTTCACTGAAAGTGATCCGGCGCTGTTGCATTCCCCGTGGCACCTGAGGCCTTGTTCCGGGCTCCCCTGCTGCCTGGGTATCGGCAAGCACCCGCTGCGGATCAATATCCACCACAAATACCTCTGTAATTACTTGTCCGTTTGCCCCGATAGTGTTGCCCTGAAATGCAATGGCATACGGTATTTTCTCGCCCCTGGCATTGGTGTATCCGCTGCTTCCCACCCAGCACTCGTCAAATGCCTTGCTGATTTCGTCTGAGCCTGGAGCAGGTTCCCGTACCACCTTTGTCACCACGGCAGAATAGTATTTCCCGCTATTGTTTCCCGGTGCGCTATCTACCTTTACTCCAGGTTCGTACGGCACCATCACCCCCACCACGCGGAGATCCGGATCCACCAACTCATCGTTATAGGTAAAGCTGAGCATCTGCCCGTCTCCACTCCACATGTGCGAGTGGGTTCCACCCCTTAATGACCCCTGTGTATAAGGAGGAGTCATATCCCGCGCATCCATCATTACCGGCTCAAAAGGACGGTGAATATCGATCCCGACACCCGTGCGGCGGCTCATACCATAAGGTTTTTCCTGATTTGCATCAGGCAAGCCATGAATAAAGATCACAAAATCATCGGTCGGACTGAACGATGCCGCGCCCACACCCGGACCAAACACCGATGAATTTTCCGTACTGTAAATTAATTTTTCTTCACCGGTGATCACATTCACCAGGCCGATATCTGCCGTCTCACCAATTTTGGTATCGTCATTTCGACCGTCAAACACCACCCATTGTCCGTCAGGTGAAAAAACGCCGTTATGATGCAGGGTGTGGCCCCTGTGGCTGCGTGTAAGCAAAACATTTTCCGGGTTGTCTGGTTTCATACAACTGCTTATAAAAATGAAGAGGATAAAATATTTCATCGTTTTAAATGTAGGTTGCCCCCTGCAACCAGGGAGCAACTTACGCGCCGATTCAGAATGCCGGCCCTGTTTTAAATTTTAGTGGGATCAAGCACTACGTGTTTGATGCTCCTTCTGCTATAGGTATACGTAATATGTACCTTACCGTCACTGGTCTGAATCACCGCCGGATAGGAATACCCTGCCCAGATAGGTTCATTTTCCAGGGTAGTTACCGTTTTCCAGTTTTTCCCGTCTTCTGAGATGGCTACATTGAGGATATTCCGGTCTTTGGGTTCAGCTCCCTGCTTGGTGGAATGATTATACACCAGCAGATGGCGCCCGTCTTTTAACGTCACGGCATCGGTTCCTGAATTTGGATTGGGCAGTCCGGTGCTTTCCAGCTTCGACCACGTTTCGCCTTTGTCTTTTGACCAGCTCGTTACCAGCACATCCTGAATGGTTCGGGCAATGATCTGCAGGTCCCCGTTTTTATGGATCAATACACTCGGCTGGATGGCGTCATATTCCACCCCGTCATTAATGGGCGAAACCACCCGCCAGGTCTTACCATTGTCTTTGCTGATTTCGAAATAGATCCGCCAGTCGCGCCCGTTCGGCGTGCCTCTTCTTTCCAGGCTGGTCGGAGAAATAATGGTGCCGTCGGCCAGCTGAACCGCTTTATTTTTCACCGGTCCCAGCAGGTCACCCACTACCTCGTGCTTCCCCATCACCACCGGTTTTGACCAGCTACAACCTTCATCCCAGGAGGTAGTGTAGGCGCCCCACCAACTGTCAATGAATGATCCTACCTTATAAAACAGGTAGATGGGACCCCCTTTAGGTTGAAATAGTACCGGGTTCCAGGTAGGATGCCTGACAGAATCAGAGACCAACCCATTCACCACCTCCACGGGCCAGCTCCAGCTGCCGTTCCGGTAATGCGCTACCCGGATGCCCACGTCCTTGTTTCCTTCATGCGTACCGGCAAAGAATGCACACATCAGGCCATCTTTGGTTTCTATGATGGTGGATGCATGGCACTGCGCTGTAGGTTTTTCATCCAGCGGGTATAGAAGCTGGCTGTTAACTACACCCTGCTGACCCGGTACGGCTAGTGGAGGGAGGTTTTGGCCTCTGCTTGTCAAAGCAAAGACCAAAATTCCCACAAGTACGATTCCTTTCCTTAACATTATTTTTTGAGTTTTCTAAAATTCTCTATACGATGAAAAGTTAAATAATTGGCGTCATGATTGTTCCGGGCATTGGCTTTTCCATCAAAATAGGCTGTCCTCGACAATACGATAATATCATTCCCTTCAAAAGACCAGTCCACATACTGAAACCCATGGTAAATCACATCTTCGTGTTCCAAAATTACCTTTTCTTCTTTCCAGTTTAAAAGATCTGTAGAACTTTTCAGCACCAATACATTTCGGAAACTGGAAGGATTCCTGTCGGGAAATTGTTTCCGGTATTTATCCCTTACCACGTTAGCGAGGGTCCAGTATTTATCTGTCAGAGTATCGTATTTTATCACGAACTTTTTACTTCCCCCGTCAAAAGGAATAAAACCGGTAGCTGGATCGAAGTCGAGCATTTTTCCGTCAGGCGATATGCCTACCATCGCTGCTTTCTCTTCCAGTGCTTTCCGGTTACCTACGCGTAGCATATTCCACATTTTTTGATTTCTGTCCACCACAAAATTGCCCTCGAGCCAGCCACCAAAATCGCCATGATTATACGTACTATCATAAAGCAGAGGTTCACTTGCCTGCCACGATTTCGAATTCAGCAGGTCAGCGTCAACCGGAGCTGACATGACCATAGCACCGTAGCGTTTACCCCATTGAAGAATAGGGCCATGGGCCGTTTCCATGGGGCGCCAAAGTCGCCCGTTGTATTCCACTACCGGCATGGGGGCACAGTGAAATTCCCCTGTTAAAATCACGCCATTTTCCCGGTTTGTTGGCTTTGTCCATGTCAACCCGCCGTCAGTCGATTTTCGAATAAGCACCGTACCATGATGCCGGTCCGGGCCCAGGAAGTATAAGTCACCCCGATGAACAAACAGGGAGCTCCAGAAGGCACCATGAATTTCGGTCAGAAAACGCCACGTTTTACCCTTATCATGCGAAGTATAAATGCGCGACGTAGCCTGTTGCCATTCCGAACTTTGAGGTCCAAACATATCGTGTGAAACCACATAGTCACCGTTCGGCAACGTCACCAGACTTGGCGAGCCAATGTACCGCTGGGAAGAACTGGGCTCGAAACAAACGATATTTCCGGGTACCGTCTGCGCTTTAGCAAAAGCAGAAAAAGCCAAAAAGCTGATTATAAGAACTATATTACACTTATTCATAAGGTTAGTAATTTTGATTTTGAACTATTGCAGGGTCGGAATCAATCACCACTTGCGGAATGGGAAATACCACGTGATGAGCCTGTGCATTTTTACCCCTGGCCTGCGCATTACTGATAAAAGTGCCGGTACGGATCATGTCTATTCTACGGTGTCCCTCATTATAAAATTCATGTCCGCGTTCTTTTAGGATATGTGTTCTAAAAGCTTCTTTGGATGGCACATCGGCCAGCTCCAGCCCCGCGAGACCTGCCCTTGCACGTACCTGATTCACCAACTGTATAGCCTCTTCACCAGGTCCGTTCACCTCATTCAGGGCTTCCGCTCTCGACAGCAGAATATCCGAAAACCTGATCTCCGGAATGTCATTACCATGCGCCGCACCTACATGATTCTCATCTGGCCAATATTTAAACGAACGCACGTTATCAAATCCTAAGAGTTGAATTTGTTGATTGGAAGTATTGATGTAATAGGTAATCATTAAATCCTTTCTTTTATCACCCGCTTCAAATGAATTAAAAAAATCATCATAGATTCTGAATTCATTCGGCCAGTTTAGCCAGGTGGATTTAAATTCCAATCCTATTTCAGGTGCTGACTTGAAATTATCTGGAAAGGATACGTTACTCCAACTGTTCGCCGTAATCCGGCTAGACGATGGAATTGCCGGCCTCACCCAAACATACTCGCTATTGTTTTCGTTCTCCACCTTAAATAAATCCTTGTAATTTGCAAACAGGGAATAATTCTTAAAGTTATTCAAAAATTGGGAAGAAACATTGACTGCTTCAGACCAGTTTTTGGTATTTAAATAAAATTTCAACAGATAACCGGTAGCCGCAGCTTTATGCGCACGGTGTTTTTGAGGCTCAGCACCAGGCGCCGGCAGGTTATCTGAAGCAAATTTCAGCTCAGTAGCAATGAATTGTTTTATTTCCTCCTCACTTGCACGTGCCAGGCTAAGCTCCTGGGTGGTACTCTGGCGCAATGGTACGGGCCCAAAGAAGAAATACAGTTTATAATAAGCCACCGCACGCAAAAAGCGCGCCTCGGCCTCGAAAAGCGACTTCTCAGAAGCTGTCAAGGTAGACGTTGCTATATTTTCCAACAAAATATTGGCATTCCGGACACACTGATAATAGGAATCCCAGTTTTGTATAAGGAAATCCATATTGGGTTCCCAGTTAAACTCCCGAAAATTACGAATTGTCGCCTCCACGTTATCCCCACTCTGATACAAAATATCAGTAGGGAATTCTTGCGGTCCCAAAACATAGATCGAGTTATTACTGTTCATATTGGCAGCCTTCGCATACGTTTCATAAAGTACCGATGTTAGTCCCTCCCTTGTCTTCAGGTAGTTCTCTGGCGCAAGCTGAGAGTAAACTTCTTCCTTTAAAAAATCTTTGCATCCACTGAGTAAAAAGGTTCCGGAAAGCATGATGCTTAGCCCTATATATCTTATTTTCTTTTTCATGATCTTAGAGATTTATATTAACACCGAAAAGAATTGTTCTGGCAGTCGGAAAGGCATTCCAGTCTATCCGAACACCGCCCCCATTGGGGTTGATTGAAGGATCATAACCTTTGTATTTTGTCCAGATGGCAAGGTTCTGACCAGTAACAAATACGCCGAGGCCCTTGATGGCAGACTGTCGCAGATTAAAATCATAGCCTAGTTTTACAGTATTCAGACGGACAAAATCTGCGTTTTCTACGGTATAAGAATTCACTTCCTTTTTACCCTGACCCAGCGGGTCAATAAATGACGGATAAACATTGGAAGGATTTGTTGGCGTCCACCGGTTTAGCATGGGTTCTGCCAGACGGTTCCGCATTAAATTAGCCGGAAAATAAGTATCGACCAGATTGTTGTTCAGCATTTTTGATCCCCAAACTCCATCCAGGAAAATATTGAGATTAAATCCTTTGTAACTAAAATTATTGGTCAATGAAGCCATGAAATTAGGGAAAGGGCTACCCAATACCGTACGGTCATCCGCATTCACCACCTGATCGCCGTTAAGATCCCTGTACTTAAAATCCCCAGGTTTAACGTTATCCTTGGTGGTACTAAAATCATCTCCCTGTTGCCACACGCCATCGATAATATATCCATAGAAAGAGTACATCGGAATTCCTTCCTGAATCAGTGCTACGTTCGAAGTACCCCCTGCACTACCCGTAAATATATTGTCAATTCCACCAAGATCAAGTACCTTATTGTTCATCCATGTCATGTTCAGGTTGGTCTCCCAGCTTAGGGGCCCATTAAGGTTAATGCTGTTTACCAAAACCTCAAATCCACCATTCCGTACTGACCCCACGTTGGTCATCATCGTTGTAAATCCTGTTGTACGCGGTATGGGCAGGTTCAGGAGCATGTCACGCGTGGTCTTCACGAACCAATCTAAACTACCTGAGATTCTGTTACCCTTGAAACCGTAGTCGAGACCGAAGTTCAACTGTTCGGAAGTTTCCCACTTCAGATCCGGATTGGCCACCCGGTTGGGCGTAGTGGTACTCACCTGTTGATTTCCGATAACGGCCATCTGACCTGATGCATAGGTCGTCATAGACTGGTAATTTCCAATCGCCTGATTTCCTGTTTGCCCCCAACTGGTTCTGAGCTTTAAGGAACTTATAAAATCAATATTCTGAATAAACTCCTCATTTTCGAGACGCCATGCAAAAGCAAAGGAAGGAAATACACCGTACTTATTATTTTCGCCGAACCGCGACGAACCATCTACACGTAAAGATGCAGTCAATAGATACTTTTCGAAGAGGTTATAATTTACCCGTCCCAGGTATGACAACAAACTATTACGCGAACGTCCGCTAGTTACAATAAAACGAGTAGGATCACCCAAGCTCATATTATCTGTCTTGGTAACATCAGACGGGAAACCGCTTCCTTGCGAAGTTTGGTCAAACGAATTGAATTGCTGGCCGGTAGTTCCAAATAGTACGTTCAAATCCTGGCGATTAAAACTCTTCCGATAATTTAGCGTTAGCTCAGATAAAAAGCTATTATTGTTACCGGTAAGTATGCTTGCAACCCCACCATTGGCCCGACCCTCGATGGTCTGCCGATCCACATAAGTATCCCGACGCTGGGAGATGACATCTGCACCTAAATTTAGACGCGCGGTAAAGTCGTTCAGGAATGTCACCTCACCATACACGGTACCAAGCGTCCGATACAGATTTGACACAGAGGTTTTTCCATTAGCGATAGCCAGTGGGTTATCAATATTCATGTTGCTTGACAGCACATAATTATTATCCTGATCAAAAACAGACAACGTAGGTTCGTACGCAATCGCCGCATAAATAATCCCTGCCCGTTCGTTCAGATCCATTCCATTGGCCACATACGTATCCGTCACATAGGAAGAAGTGAGATTGGTCCCAAACTTAAAATTCTTTGCCGTATGTTCCAGATTGATACGGGCACTGTATCGGGTATTCCCGGAATTGATCAACACCCCCTCCTGGTCAAAATAATTCAGAGAAGCATGGTACTTTGTAGCCTGATTACCCCCCGAAAACGACAAGTTATGGTTTTGAATAGGTGCATCTTTGTGATACATTCTATCCAGCCAATGGGTACCCCCCGAAAAATCTCCGATTTTTAAATTGGCATTTCCAGCTCCCGCATCGATCAGGCTATTCATTACGGCTTTGTATTCGTTGGCATCCATGATGTCAAGGTCATTCATAATGTTCTGTACGCCGTAATAACTATCGTAATTAATTTTCAACCCTCCTTCTTTTCCTCTTTTAGTAGTAATCAATACCACACCGTTTGCACCCCTCGAACCGTAGATAGCCGTGGCAGATGCATCTTTCAGCACTTCAATGGAGGCAATATCATTTGGATTAATCGAGTTTAGTGGATTCCGTACTGTACGCATTCCGGTAAAGTTGGCACCGGTACCACTTACTGTACTTGAGTTGTCGATCGGAAATCCGTCAACCACGTACAACGGGGCATTCCCGGCATTTAGTGAGCCCATCCCCCGAATATTCACATTAATACCTCCACCAGGTTCTCCACTACTTTGTACAATCTGTACCCCTGCCACTTTTCCTGCAATCAGCTGCTCAGCAGAAACATTGACCCCTTTGTTGAAGTCTTTTTCACTTATGCTGGATACCGATCCTGTAATGTCACTTTTCTTAGCAGTTCCGTAACCGATTACCACTACATCTTCCAGCAAGGCCATGTCAGGTTCCAACGTAATGGTTTGTCCCTGTGTGTTCTGAATGTTCACTGTCCGGGATAGATACCCCACAAAACTTACCTGCACCTGCACTGGCACGGTGCTGGCCGTTAGACTAAACTCACCCTCCGCATTGGTCTGAGTTCCAGCGCCGGAACCCTCCACCCGGAGCGTTGCCCCAATCAGCGGCTCACTGGTTTTGGCGTCAATTACCTTCCCGGTAATCACGCGCTGTGCTGTAGCTGTGAGCGACAACACCAGCAAAATCAAAACCAAAGAAAATTGATTTCGTTTTTTCATTTGTTTTTCATTTAAGGTTAATTGATTCATTATTTTTCGATTATGGATGCCAGTCCTATGCGTTCCGACAACGCCCCGTACTCCTCCAGGAGCCGGTCTAATTTTTCCAGGTCTCCGCCCCCCCCCACCGTACTTCCGTTCCTACAGGTTAACCCAATATCCAGGCCTCTCTTCTCCAGAATATATTTTGCGCTGGCCGGATAGGTGTCGTGCATGACGTTCATGTGGCGGGCAAAAAAGCGCTGCACTTCCGCCAGTTCGGCTGTGTCTTCCTGATAATGATCACACAACCACACCACCAGCTCGGGGAAATAATTTCCCTGAATGCATGACAGGCCCGCGGAACCCGCCCGAAGCGACTCCACCGCATGCACCATATAGGCATCGTATAACCCAAAGTCGGCATGCGCCCGCGTCGCGGCCAATTTCTCCCTCACCTCTCCGATGTCAAGGCAGGTGTCCTTGTGATAATTCACCCGGCCGGTGGCCACCAGTTCTCCCAGAAAATCTGCCGCTATCAGGCGCTTGTATGGCACCGGACACTCGTAAAAGCCCAGGGGCACATCGCCGGTGAGCGCGACCAGCTTACAGGCATTGGCCCGAAACGTGGCGTCATCGTCTGCCTCATCTGCCAGTAAACTGGTGATAACAATGACACTGGCCACCCCCGTCTCGTACATTTGTTTCACAAAAAGGGCCTGATCTTCTACCGGCTCTGCGAATGTCCCTGTAGCCACCACCGGCACCCGACCGTTCACTTTCTCTACGATGAAGCGCACCATCTGCAACATTTCCGCTTTAGAAAGATGAAACATTTCACTGGACAAACAGTTGGCAAACAGCCCGCCGGCGCCCGCGTTCAGGTACAACTCTATCAGCTCATCGAGGCTTTTATAGGCAATAGTCTGGTCTGCCTGAAATGGAGTAACCATCACAGGGACGTATTTTTTTACACTCATATTTACTTTTGGATTAGTTTTCTACTCAGGTTACCGACAAGAAAAATAGTTAAGGTTCCCACCACAATAATCATGTTGGCATGCAGCGGGTTTTTCAGATAAGAATACGATTCCGGGATGAGATAGGAGAAACTCATCCATAAGATGACCAGGATGCCTGCCAGCGTCCCGGCCAGCGCATCGCGGTTCTCCGTTTTTTTGCTGATCAGCCCCAGCAGGAACAATCCGAGCATTCCACCGGCAAAAATGCCCGACAACGTCCACCAGGCGTCCAGCAAACTCTTGATGCCGATCATGGCAATACCGCACAACATACTCATCAGCCCCACGATCACCGTAGCGATGTACAGCACCCTCAGGCTCCTGGTTTCCGAGCTGTTCCGGTTAAAATACCGCTTGTAGATATCTTCAGTAAATACCGTAGCCGATGCGTTCATGCCCGAACTGATGGTACTCATGGCCGCCGACAAGATCGCCGAGATGATCAGGCCCAGAAGTCCTGTCGGAATCATGTGTACCATAAAATGGGGCATCACTTTATCTCCGTAATCGGCAGGTTGCAACGTACCCGCCAGTTGCACTACCTCCGGATGCGTAGTGGCCAGGCCCAGGCGTTCTGACGCCGCCTGCAGGGTAACCGTCTGAAGCAGCTCAGGATTCTGCTGGTAATACGTGTACAAACAGGTACCGATCACAAAAAACAGGAGAGATACCGGCACATAAATCCACACGCAAAGCCACACCGATTTGTGGGCTTCCTTTGCGCTGGTGGCCGTATGGTAGCGCTGAACATAATTCTGGTCCATCCCGAAATTATTCAGGTTGATGAAGAATCCGTAGAGCAACACCACCCAGAAAGAAGAACTGACAAAATCCGGCGCCAGGGAGCCCAGACTGAGCTTTCCGTCAGCCTGACCGGTTCGGATAATCTCCGCGAAACCTCCCGGCACCTCCCTGACTACCAGATAGATAATAATCACCGCCCCGAGGGTCTTCAGAATGCCCTGCACCACTTCGGTCCAGATCACCGCTTCAATGCCCCCCATTACGGTATAAATCACAATACAAATTCCCGTCACCACCATAATGGTCACCATGCTGTACCCCGTCAGGGCCTGGAGAGTGAGGGAAATCCCGAAGAAAATAGAACCGATACGGGCCAACTGGGTCAGCAAAAAGCAGAGTACCGCATAGGTCCGCGCCCAGGTGCCAAACCGCTTTTCCAGATTCGTATAGGCCGAAACCTCCCCCGTACCCCGGTAAAACGGTACGAAATATTTCGTGGCGATCCAGGCCGCAAAGGGCATAGAAAGGCTGAATACAAAGGCGTTCCAGTTCCCGCCGTAGGCCTTTCCCGGCACGCCGAGGAAAGTATTGGAACTCAAAAAAGTAGCATAAATGGAAATACCGATGGCCCAGCCCGGAATTCGCCCGGCCGCCTTCGTAAACTCATCGGCAGAGGTATTTCTACGGGAGAAATACACCCCTACCAGCACCATGCCCACCAGGTAGGCGATAATGATGGCGATATCCACCAACGGAAGATGGGTCATGCTCTTCATATCCCGCAAAAATTCACTTTGATACCCAGACTCTCCAACGTCGCCGCTTTGATCTCGGCCGCCCTTCTCAGGTCAAAATCGCCGTCTACATACACCACCTGGATATGGTTGGCTTTGTGTTTGGCCATCATCTGGTCGCGACTCACCCCGTCGAGCACCCCGTGCATAATGGGCCACTGCGGGTCGGTCATTTGCCACCGCCTTTGGGTTTCTTCCTCCGGCAGTTCTACCGCCCGACCCGTTCCGATATCGCACCAAAGTTCATCGTTTTCTATATACACCCGGCTCCAGACGATTTTTCCCGGCCGACTGACTCCGCACAGGGTGCCGCCCCCTTTCTTGAAAAACATGGCGGGCTGGCGCAGGCTTTTCGCACCGGCATACCCGCCCTCGAAATGGGAGGCCGGCACCGCACCTGAAATCAGGAATACCCACACAAACTCTTCTTTCCCCTCTACCGTAAAATTTTCTCCGTACCGAAGATCGTGAAGGGTATTGTCGCCGTTCAGTCCCAGCTCGCGCCACAGGTGATAGGTCACGTACCCGTCAATTCCCGCGCATTCGTCTACCTCGTTGAAGTGGGGCAAGGCCAGCCCAGGATACAGTTCATTTCCTTCTTCATCCTGCACCGGCGGACGCTCCGTATTGTTCAGGAGGCCCTCTACCAGGTCACTGGCCGGAGTCAGGTCTTTCAGCCCCTGCTGGTACTGGATACCGATGGTATCGCAGCCAAACTCTGCCGCGAGGCGCAAAGCCGCGATGTACATCTTGCATTGCTCCAGGGTCTGTTCACGGGTGAGTTCAGTAGCGGGGTCTGTACCCCAGGCAAAATGCATACCCTTGCCTAACAGCCATTGCAGTATGCTTTCGGCCTCGGCATCGGATACGGTTAGCATTTTTGCGTAGAGGGTCGACTGGCTGAGGCGCTCCTTGAAAATGCCCAGGCGGTGGATGAGCGCATCAGGCACAATGGCATTGAACATGCCCATACAACCCTCATCAAAAACCCCCATAATCACTTTATCGTTTTGCATACACTCTGCAAATCCACACGCCCGCAGGCGGTCGCTATCGGATAGCGCACCGCCCTTAAAACGCGTGACATGTGTATAATCATGGCTAATAGTTCCGCTTTCTAACCATTCCTCCAATCCCCTTGTAAAGAATACATCGCTAAAATCACGACTCCACAGAAAACTGTATTTTACACCGGCTTTGGTCAGTGACCCGGTCAGGTTCAGAGCGCCCACCAGGCCCGGATAGGTGCCGTCCCAGTTGGCCACCACCAGGATGGGCCCTTCGTGCGCCGTTAATCCTGCCAGCACATGATGGCTATATTGCCATACACTTTCGGCTACAATCAGCGGGCGCGTCTTGTCAAGTTCCCTGAATACCTTTATCCCTTCATGCTGGTAATCGATGAATCCGTGCCCTTTCTTTTCATTGTAGCCGTGGCCCCGTTTTACCGTCCAGCCAAACCGGCCCAGGGTCAGGCCCAGGTTTTCTTCCATTTTCTGTTGCATAGGCCAGCACTTCAGGTTGGCCGAGGGGCGGAGATCTCCGCTGCAAACAAGTAATACGCTTTTATCTTTCATCTGTATAAAAATTTAGCTATCAGCCTTCAGCCGGGTGGCGCACCACTATCAGCGGTCAGCTTATTCATAGACCGGTTGGTGTGCCGGTTTTCTGATAGCTGATAGCTGAATGCTCATGGCTATTTCATAAGGTATATATTTTTAGCTTTGAGCTTTTTTACAATACACTTTCCACACCACAAAGATGGAGACCATTTCCGAAAGAATTAGTTCCCTAAATTTTCCAATTTATCCAACATATTATCATATTTCTATGAAATTCATTCCCGTTTTTTTAATTTCGTAACATAATATATCCGACTCACCATGATCCCTAAGTTTCATATCGTTCCTAAAGCGCCTGACAACGCGTTCAGTATACGGCACGACATCCTGCCCCAGTTCGGAACCGTCTGGCACTACCATCCCGAAATTGAACTGCATTACCTGATCAAAGGAGAAGGGGTTCGTTTCATAGGCGACCATATCGGTAATTTTCACCGCGGCGACATGATCCTGATGGGTTCCAACCTGCCCCACACGTGGAAAAGGACAGATACAACAGACGATCACGTCGAAGCCCTCGTGCTGCACTTCCACCCGGAGTGCCTCGGTCCTGTGTTCCTGAGCGTATCCGAAACCCAGGGCATTACCCGTCTCAATGAACTGGCCCGGAACGGACTCATCATTAAAGGAAAATCAAGGGAAAGGATACGGGAGCTGATGTGGGAAATGAAACCCGAAACCGGCCTCAGCAAACTCATCTGTCTCCTGAAAATCTTTCGGATACTGCTGGAAAATCAGGAATACGAGGTACTTTCTAACCAGGTCGACAGTACGAAATTCAATAAGCTCGATGAAAACCGGGTAGACAAGATCTTTTCCTATACCCTGGACAATTTCAGGGAAAAGATTTCTATCGAAGACGTAGCCCGCCTCACCAACCTCAGCGTTACCTCCTTCTGCCGCTATTTTAAGATCATGGCCAATAAATCGTATTTTGATTTCCTGACGGAAGTCCGCCTGAACCACGCCTGCCGCCTGATCGTAGAAACCGATTATACCATACAGCATATCGCCACCGACAGCGGCTTTGAAAATACCTCCAACTTTTACCGTCATTTCAAGAAAGTAAAAGGAATAACACCAAAGGAATACAAAGCCCGGTTTTTTCTGGGTTAGAAAAGAGGCGCGGATACCGGGCAAAAAATCGATCTTACAGCAATATTGCTTAATTTTGCTTCTTGCAATGCGTCTTTCAGAATACAATTACTTGTAAAAATATATGAACGAACTGATCGAAAACCTCAAAGCCGGAAAACTGGCTTTTTCCGATGTACTCCAACACATCGAAAGCCGGTATACCGTACAACCCACCGCATTCCGCAACGGGAGCCAGTACAACGAAACCACCCAAAATCAGGGCAGTGCCAAAGTGCTTTACTTTGCCCGACTGAATAACCTGGGTAAAGAAGACACCCTCCACCTATTTGCCGAGCATTACCGTGCCGTTTTACAAAACCCCGAAGGTACCGACCACCAAAACATCCGCCAGTTTATGGAACACGGATGGGAAGGAGTGGAATTTGAAGGGGAAGCGTTGACTCACAAGTAGGGAGTAGTGAGTTTTGAGTAGTGAGTTTTGAGTAGTGAGTAGTGAGTAGTTCCGAGTGCCGAGTGCTCACAGCTCATAGCTCAAGGCTCACAGCTGATAGCTGATAGCTGATAGCTGATAGCTGATAGCTGATAGCTGATAGCTGATATAGAAATTTAGCTAATTATATAAATATACACTTATCTCAACCTACAAATTTACAATTATTTAAATACTAATAACACCCAAGTTTAAAAAGCGTATATTGGGTTTTTCCCTTAAAAATCAAGAACTTTGCAGGCATTCCGCAGGGCGCCCGCGGAGCAAATCGTACAAAATGGATAAAATAAAACTTCTTTCTGATGCACTGGCCAACCAAATCGCCGCCGGCGAAGTGGTACAACGCCCGGCATCCGTCGTGAAAGAACTTTTGGAAAACTCCATCGACGCCGGCGCTACCCAACTCACCCTGATCGTAAAAGAGTCGGGAAAAACGCTCATCCAGGTGATCGACAACGGCTCGGGCATGTCGCCGGCCGACGCCCGCATGAGCTTCGAACGCCACGCTACTTCGAAAATCCGGGAGTCGATCGACCTCTTCCAGATCCGTACCATGGGCTTCCGCGGCGAAGCGCTGGCCTCCATTGCCGCCGTAGCCCAGGTAGAACTCCGCACCCGCCGCGAAGAAGACGAGATGGGAAGCCGGGTGCGCATTGAAGACTCGGAAGTGAAAGAGCAGGAATTCATTTCTACCCCAAAAGGTACCAGCATCGCCGTTAAAAACCTGTTTTACAATGTACCCGCTCGCCGCAAGTTTCTGAAAAGCAACCCGGTGGAAATGAAACACATCATCGAAGAGTTTCAGCGCGTAGCCCTCGCCCACCCCGAAGTGCAGTTCAGCCTCTTTCATAACGACATCGAAATCCTTAACCTTCCCGTAGCCCGTCTTCATAAACGCATTACCGACACCCTCGACAAGTCGTACCGCGACCAACTCGCCAAATGCGAAATCGAAACCGATATCGTGAAAATTACCGGCTATGTGGGCAAACCCCAGTCGGCCAAAAAAACCCGGGGCGACCAGTATTTCTTTGTGAACCACCGTTTCATCAAAAGCGCGTACCTCCACCATGCCGTGGTCAGCGCCTTTGAATCGGCCATTCCCGAAGGCACCCACCCCTTCTATACGCTTTTCCTGGAAATCAACCCGGAGAATATCGATATCAACATCCATCCAACCAAAACCGAGATTAAATTTGACAACGAACAGGCCATATACGCCGTTCTGCGCTCCGCAGTAAAGCAGTCTATTGCCGTGTATAACCTAACCCCCAGCATCGACTTCGATGCCGACATCAACCTGGGCGTACATCTGCCCCCCGTGGAAAAAAAGATTACCCCTTCCACCGTTTACAAAACTTCCGAAATCCATAACAAACAAAACCTGGAAAATTGGGAGAAGATGTTCGAATCATTCAGCTCCCTGGCCAATGCCGAAGCAGAACCCCCTCAGCAGATCTTGTTTACCAGCAAAGCCAACCGCAGCGAGGAAGTTTCGGAAGAAAGCCCGATCATCCAGATCCATCAGACCTACATCCTGACCCAGGTGAAAAGCGGGCTGATGCTGATTCACCAGCGGTACGCCTACGAACGGGTGCTCTATGAAAAATACCTGGGAGAAATCCAGTCGGCGCAGACCCACTCCCAGCAACTCCTGTTCCCCAAAACCGTCACCCTCAGCGCACTCGACTATGCGCTTAGCCTCGATATCCTCGACATGATCCGGGGCATCGGCTTCGCCATAGAAGAATTCGGCACAAATACCTATCTCATTAACGGTGTACCCGCTCAATTCGCAGATGAAGACGAAGCCGTGCTGTTTAAAAGCATCCTGGAGTCTTTCAAAGAAAACGAAAACAACCGAACCCTGAGCAAGAAAGAGACCCTGGCCCGCACCCTCGCTAAAAAATACGCGGCCCGCATGAGCAAAAACCTCGACACCCTGGCACTTCGCCACCTGGTAGAACAACTCTTCCAGACTGCGATGCCTTCCATTAGTCCCGACGGAAAGCCCGTAATGACCATTCTTACCCTCGACAAAGTGGGTGAACTTATTTTTAATAACGGAAAATTAAATTAAACGATATGTTCTCGAACCTTACCCCCATGGTGAAAAACCTGCTGATTGTCAACATCGTGATCCATATCCTGGCTAACCTGGTTCCGAACGACTTCATCCGCCTGGTTTTCTCCCTGTATAACCCGTTTTTACCCGACACTCCCGGGTTCTGGAACCCCAATTTCAAAGCCTGGCAGATCATTACTTACATGTTTTTGCACAGTCGCGATACCTTCATGCACCTGTTCTCCAATATGTTCGCCCTCCTGATCTTCGGACCGGCCATTGAAGCATTTATGGGTTCCGGAAAATTCCTGAAATACTACATTATCTGCGGTATCGGTGCCGCATTTTTCAATATGGGAATGGATTATATCGATTTCTTCCAGAGTACACAAAGCGATGCACAGCTGCGCTTCCTGGCCATCAAAAGTATGCTGGGAGCCTCCGGAGCCATCTTCGGTATACTCATAGCGTTTGCCATGCTCTTCCCCAATATTGAAATGATGCTGCTGTTTTTTCCTGTACCCATCAAAGCCAAATACTTCGTGGCACTCTACGCCATTTTCGAGCTTGTACAGGCTTTTGGAAGCGCCGCTACCGGCATCGCGCACTGGGCACACCTCGGCGGACTGATCACCGGCTTTATTTTATTGCAGTTTTTTCACTTCAAAAAAAGAAACTTTTACTAAATTCGTACTTGTTATACCAAAGAGTACATCAGAAGGGATGAGCAAAGTCTTCACGGACATAGTGGACGTTTTCAAAAGAAACCGTAACCAGGCGACACAGTTGATCATCATCAACCTGGTGGTTTTCTTTGGCTTTACCCTACTGAAATTTGGGGTAGGCCTGTTTCCTGACGCCACCCTGACCGCCGAAAGTATTTCCCGTAATTATCTTACCGGCAGTAGTTTCATGGAAATTATACGCCGGCCCTGGGTCCTCCTTTTCCATCCCTTTACCCAAGAAGGCCTCTTCTCCATGCTGTTTGACCTGATTATTATCTACTGGTTTGGAAATATGCTGGCGGATTTTATAGGAGGAAGGAAAATGCTGATCACGTACGTGTCCGGCGCCTATGCGGCCATCGTATTTTTCCTGGTGGTTTGGGGCGCTTTCTCTCTCCTGAACAAAGAACTGAATTTCAGCGGCTACCTGTACGGCGCTTCTGCCGGGGCATTCGCCCTGATGTACGCATACGTGGCGCTCAACCCCGAGAGTGAAATTATGTTTTTTACCCTCAGAATCAAAACCCGCCTGCTGGTACTGGCCCTGCTGGTACTGTCCATCTTCCGGAACCCGCCCCTTGGCGTCCTGGATCTCGGAGGCGCGGTCTTTGGCTATGTACAAATGAAATTACTGAGAACGGGCATCAACCTGACCTACGGACTGGAAAGGTTTTCCATCTGGATCGCCGAAGTGGTGAACCCCAAAAAACGCTCTATTTTCCAGAAATACAGTCGGAATCAAAGTAGCGAAAAAGGAAAGATTATCCGGTTCAGTGAATTCGGAAAAGACCCGGAACCCACCCAGGAAGAAGTAGATTACTTGCTCGACAAAATAAACAAAGGAGGCTACTCCAGCCTCAGCAATGAAGAAAAAAACAGGCTGCACAAAGCCAGTCAGCGTGCAGATTAATACCATGATAGCAAACCAGGGCGAACTCCTTAAGCAGGTCAATTATCCCGATGACCTCAAGAAACTAACCTCCGAGCAACTGCCTCAATTTTGTCAGGAGCTCCGGCAATATATAATTGATATGGTTTCCGTAAACGGAGGCCATTTCGGAGCCAGCCTGGGCGTAGTGGAACTCACTACCGCCCTGCATTATGTATATAACACGCCTTATGATCAGCTGATCTGGGACGTGGGCCACCAGGCCTACGGGCACAAAATCCTGACCGGCCGGAAAGATACTTTCTATACCAACCGCATGTATGGCGGAATTTCAGGGTTTCCGAAAATGAAGGAAAGTCCCTACGACTCTTTCGGCGTAGGCCACTCCTCCACCTCCATTTCCGCTGCCCTGGGCATGGCCATGGCCTCCCGGCATAACGGTTTAAAAGACAAACACCATATTGCGGTGATCGGCGACGGCGCCCTGACGGCCGGACTGGCCTTTGAAGGCATGAACCACGCCGGTATGGAAAAAGACGCGAACCTGCTCATTATCCTGAACGATAACTGCATGGCCATAGACCCCAATGTGGGCGCGTTGAAAGAGTACCTGACCGACATCACCACGTCAAAAACCTATAACAAGGTAAAAGACGATGTATGGAACCTGCTGGGCAAATTCAGTACTTTCGGCAAGAGTGCCCGCGAAGTGGTAGCCAAAGTGGAAAATGCCGTCAAAGGTGCCCTGCTTAGCCAGAGCAATATCTTCGAAGCCCTGAATTTACGTTATTTCGGTCCTATAGACGGGCACGACATCGACCATCTCGTAGCGGTATTAAATGATCTCAAAGATATTCCCGGCCCCAAAATCCTGCATTGCATTACCGTAAAAGGGAAAGGCTATAAACTGGCAGAAGAAGACCAGACCAAATGGCACGCTCCGGGCCTCTTCGATAAAGTGACCGGGGAAATTAAGAAAAAAGTGCATAGTATTCCCATGCCGCCCAAATTCCAGGAGGTATTCGGGCATACAATTGTAGAATTGGCGGAGAAAAACCCGAAAATCGTGGGAATTACCCCCGCTATGCCCTCCGGCTCTTCCCTCAATATCATGATGAAAGCCATGCCAGACCGGGCTTTTGATGTGGGCATCGCCGAACAGCACGCCGTGACCCTCTCCGGTGGAATGGCGGCCCAGGGACTCACCGTATTCTGCAATATTTACAGTTCTTTCATGCAGCGGGCCTATGACCAGGTGATTCACGACGTGTGCATCCAGAACCTCCCCGTGATCTTCTGCCTCGACCGTGCCGGGTTTGCCGGCGCCGACGGCCCTACCCACCACGGCGCATACGACATCGCCTATATGCGGTGTATTCCGAATATGGTAGTGGCCTCGCCCATGCACGAAGAAGAACTCCGCAACCTCATGTTCCTGGCCCAGTCGGAAAGCTTTCAGAGCGGCAAAAAAGCCATCACCCTTCGCTACCCGCGGGGCGAAGGCGTCATGCCCGACTGGCGCAAGCCTTTCTCCGAAATACAGGTGGGCAAAGGCCGCAAGCTAAAAGACGGAGAAGACCTGGCCATCCTTTCGTTCGGTCCCATCGGGAACGAAGCCTCCAAAGCCATCCAAAATAGCCCATACAGCATTGCCCATTACGATATGCGCTTTGCCAAGCCCCTCGACGAAGAGCTGCTGCACGAAGTATTCCAAAAATTCGAGCACATCATCACCGTAGAAGACGGCTGCCTGCAAGGGGGCATAGGATCGGCCATCCTCGAGTTTATGACCGACCACGGCTATACCTCCCGTGTAAAACGCCTGGGTATTCCCGACCGCATCGTAGAACACGGCGAACAATACCAGCTCTGGGCCGAATGCGGTTTTGATGCCGCAGGGATCCTGAAGGCCGTTGAGGCACTAATTCCTGTCGGAAAAGTCAGTTGAAAATAATTTACTTGGGAAGCGAATCCAACCCTTTATCCTTCGACGGAATAATCAACCTCAGCGTGGGGTCATTGGTCAAATAATTCCAAACCCAGGCGATCAGGAGGTTAAGTTTATTCCGGAAACCGGCAATGGGCATAATGTGAATCAATAGCCACATCCACCAGGCCAGTATACCCTTGAAGAAGCCAAACGGAAGATCGGCTACCGCACGGTACTTACTGATAATGGCCATGCTGCCTTTGTCGTTATAGGCAAACGGTTTCAGCGCCTTACCGCTTTCAATATTTCCTAAATTTTTAGCCAGTAGCACCGCATGCTGTATGGCCACCTGGGCCAGTTGAGGGTGACCTTTGGGGAAATTCGCATCCGTATCCTGGTAGGCGATGTCGCCAATGGCAAATACATCGTTGAGGCCTTTGACCCGATTAAATTCATCTACAGCCACCCGGCCACTGCGCACGATCACCTCCGCAGGCAAGCCTTTCACCTCCTGAGCCGTCACCCCCGAAACCCAGATCAGCGTACCCGCTACAATCTGGGTTCCGTCACCAAGAAATACTACATCCACCGTATAATCTTTGACGGCCGAGTTTAAGCGCACATTTACTCCCAGTTTCTGCAGCGAGGCCAGGGTAGTTTGCTGTGATTTTTCGCTCATGGGCCCCAATAAAACCGGTGCCGCATCTACCAGGTGGATGTGCATGGGGTCGTCGGTAAGTTCCGGGTAATCCTTCTTCCGGATATTCCGGTTCATTTCCGATAACATCCCGGCCAACTCCACGCCCGTAGGTCCACCCCCTGCTATCACAAAAGTCAGCAGTTTCTTTCTTTCCTCCGGATTCTGCGCCTTAGAGGCCTCCTCCATCCGGCGGAGAATGGTATTCCGAATCTTCAGCGCGTCTTCAATATTTTTCAAAGGAAGGGCTTTCTCGCTGATGGCCGTCATTCCAAAATAATTGGTTCGGGTACCGTGCGCAAAAACCAGGTAATCGTACGCCATGGCCCCACGGTCTGTTTGAATCACGCGGGCACGGGTATCCACACTCAAAAAGTCAGCCTGAAAAAACCGTATATTGTCCTTGTTCTGGAACATCTTCCGAAAAGGATAACTGATATTGGCCGGCTCAATAAAGGCCGAAGCCACCTGGTAAATAAGGGGTGGGAAAAAATTGTAGTTGTTGCGGTCTACCAGCACCACTTCTACACTTTTTAATCCAGCCAGTTTTTTGGCCAGATTAATACCGGCGAACCCTCCACCGATAATAATTATTTTCTTATTCATTTTTCCGGATTTAGATAAAGGCAGTATTCGACTAGATCTCTACTCTTATAACACCAAAAAGAAGGTAAACGTTTGATTCGTAGTGCCTTGTTTTTCGGCAGTTGGTATCGGAAGTAACCCATCATGATACGGCACATTATCAGTTTACCAGGCAGTTTCCGGATACCCCCAGGCGTTTTTGAAAGGGTTATGAAGTAAGGTTATCAAGCAAAGTTTGCAAATCGCGAATTGCGAATCCAAAAAAGAATCAGGTTAAGTATCTGTAAATTTCGATTCGGGAAATCCTTTACATTTATTCATTTTTCTGCCTATCTTGCATACATACCTTATAAAAAAAGCTATGAACAGGAAAGACTTTCTCAAAACGGCATCCCTTGCCACCGGAACTCTCCTATCCCACCCTTTCATTACCTACGCCCGTCAGTCAAAATACCGCCTGGCCCTGATCGGTAGCGGCTGGTGGGGAACCAACATCCTGAGAGAGGCCCTTCGCCACGGCGAATGCCAGCTCGTGGCCCTCTGTGACGCCGACGAGAATCAATTGAAAAAATGCCTGTCGGAAGCCGCAAAAATGACTTCCGACCGCCCCGCCACCTATAAAGATTACCGCGAGCTGCTCCGGAAAGAAAAACCCGATATCGTGATCAACGCTACCCCCGACCACTGGCATGCCCTGATCGCCATTGACACCCTGAAGGCCGGCGCCCACCTCTACCTGGAAAAACCCATAGGCCATACCATTAACGAAGGCAAGGCCATTGTGAAAGCCGTGCAGGAAACCGGGAAAACCTGTGCGGTGGGTTTCCACCGGAGGTATTCTCCCCATAATGTATCTGGAATGGAATTTCTGAAATCGGGCAAAGCAGGCATCGTCAAAGAAGTGCGGGCATTTGTAACCTATAATTTCTGGCCGGGAAATTCACCGGAAAATGAAACCGTTCCCCAGGGACTCGACTGGGATTTATGGTGCGGCCCCGCGCCCCTGGTGCCGTATAGCAGCGCCATCCACCCGCGGGGCTGGCGGCAGCGGACGGAGTTCGCCAACGGACAAGCCGGCGACTGGGGCCCGCACTGGTTTGACCAGATTCTCTGGTGGACCGAAGAAACCGCCCCGAAACGGATATACTCTACCTCTTCCGACAAAATAAAAACCGATCATTACAATGCTCCCGAAAGCCAGGTCATTGTGTATGATTTTGAAGATTTCAACTGCATCTGGGAGCATTCCAACCTGAATGGCCGCCCCCAAAGCCGCACCGAGAACGTGGGCGTCTATTTCCACGGCACAGAAGGCACCTTCCACATGGGCTGGCAAAACGGATGGAGCTTCTACCCCAAGGATAACAAAAAAGAGATTATTCACCAGCCGGCGCAACTCGACCAACCCGACAGCCAAAACATAGCTCTGGTCTGGGCCGACTTCATGCAAGCCATCAAGGCTAAGAAACAGCCTTTTGCCGATATTCTGAAGGGCCACCGGGCCACCAACATGAGCCTGCTGGGCATGGCCGCACTAAAAGCCGGAAGGAGCCTGGAATGGGACGGCACGAAGGAGGTATTTTTCAATGATCCTGCGGCCAACCAGTTACTGAGTCGTCAGTACCGAAACGGCTGGAAGTACCCAGGATGAGCCCTGCAAATTTTCCCAAAAAATATACACTCTGCTAACTTCTTCCTATTTTTATATTCTAATACAACCTTCATCTATGCGCTACCTTTTCGTCATTTTCATCTTTCTGATCTCCTGCCAAAGCCCCTACGATACCCTGATTCGAAACGGAATCATTTACGACGGCTCCGGGGAGGAGCCTTATGCCGGCGATGTAGGCATTAAGGGCGACAAAATAGTGTACGTGGGCCCTGCCCTGAAAAACGCAAAAGCCGGAACCGTAATCGATGCCACGGGTAAGATTGTAGCGCCGGGGTTTGTGAATATGCTGAGCTGGAGTAACCAGAGTCTCCTTCACGACGGCCGTGCACTCAGCGGAATCAAACAGGGCGTTACGCTGGAAATTATGGGAGAAGGCAGTTCCATGGGCCCTCTCAGCGAAGCCCAGAAAAAATACATCGAAGAAAACCAGGGTCGGATCAAATACGAGGTGGCCTGGACCACCCTCGGAGAGTACCTCAACTACCTCGAAAAGAAAGGGGTTTCAACCAACGTGGCTTCCTTTGTGGGAGCTGAAACGATCAGGATACACGAGGTGGGTTTTGAAAACCGGGAACCTACCGCTCAGGAACTGGAACGGATGAAAACCCTGGTCAAAGAAGCCATGCAGGAAGGGGCCATGGGACTGGGTTCGTCCCTTATTTACGCGCCGGGTTCCTATGCCCGCACCGAAGAGCTGATTGCCCTCGCGAAGGCCGTAGTTCCCTATGGAGGCATGTACATCTCCCACCTGCGTAGCGAAGGGAACCGCATGGATGAGTCGCTGAATGAACTGATCACCATTGCCCGGGAAGCACAGATCCCGGCGGAGATCTACCACCTGAAAATGGCAGGAAAAGACAACTGGCATAAGTTGGATGCCGTGCTTCACAAAATAGACAGCGCCAACCGGGCCGGACTCACCATTACCACCGATATGTATACCTACACCGCCGGCGCCACGGGTCTGGATGCCGCCATGCCCACCTGGGTGCAGGAGGGCGGACTGGCAGAATGGCGCCGGAAACTACAGGATCCTGCGATACGAAAAAAAGTAGGTAAGGAAATGCAAACGGCCCAGAAAGACTGGGAGAACCTTTGCCTCGCCGCGGGGCCTGACAAGTCATTGCTGATCGGCTTCAAACAGGATTCGCTCAAAAAATACATGGGGAAAACCCTCACTGAGGTGTCGGAGATCCGGGGAACTCCCTGGTATGAAACGGCCATGGACCTGGTGATTCAGGACAACTCCCGGGTGGGCGTAGTGTACTTTATGATGTCGGAAGAGAATGTAAAGCGACAGGTAGCGCTTCCCTACATGGCTTTCGGTTCGGATGCCAGCTCCATAGCGCCGGAGGGCGTTTTCCTGGAGTCGAACGTACACCCCCGGGCCTACGGAAACTTCACCCGCCTCATCGCCCGGTACGTCCGGGATGAAAAAGTCATCTCCCTCGCCGAAGCCATCCGTAAGCTTACTGCGATGCCTTGCGAACGCTTAAAAATCAAAGACCGGGGTCGTCTGAAAGCGGGCTATTTCGCCGATGTGGTGGTCTTCGATCTGGAAAAAATAAAGGAAAACAGCACTTACGAGAAGCCCCATCACTTATCCGAAGGCATGGAACAGGTATTTGTCAACGGGAAACAGGTACTTAAAGACGGAGAACACACAGGTGTATTTCCTGGAAAATTCGTAAAAGGACCGGGGTATTTTGAGTGAATATATTGACAATATTTAAAAATATGCGCATTTTTGTATAAAATATGCACATAATATGAAAGCTATACTTAACCTACAGTTTGATCGATTGAAGCCGCAAGGGGACGTCATTTCGGTTTCATCGCTCCTACTCCACTTTCCACACTGGAACCGTACACGTAAAGCTTACGCAATTCCTTCAGCTCCCCAAGCTCTTTGAGTCCATTTTCGGTCACCACGGTAAAGCTCAGATTCAATACCTGAAGATGGGATAAGGGTTTCAGGTGTCTCATCTCGGCATCGCTCCAGGAGCTTCGCTGCAGATGCAAAACCCGCAGATTTTTCAACTTACTGCACACCGAAGCCCAATCGTTTGCATTTTGTACCCGGGCCGCATTCAGCCGCACTACCCGCTCTCCAAGGTTCCCTAAGGCCTCCAGCACCGGGCCTTCGGGCGATATCCCCCTGAGGTTGACTTCCAGGTAATTGGTATTTTGCCCTACAGGATTCACCAGGATGCCCCCATCCTTCAATACTTCCAGATCTGCCGCAGAAGCCGGCTTTACCTCATCCTTGGGAATTAGCGACTCTGTTTCCTTTTCTTCCTTACTTTCAAAACTCCGTAACAAAGCCCGGATCTCTTCATTCTGCTCCAACTCCCGGCTTCTCTTATGAAAATCTGCCCCCCGACTGATCCACCAATCCAACAGCTGCTGTTCGGCCACGGTAATCTGGGGTTTCCCTTTGGGCGGCATGTGATCTTCGTCTGATTCCGGCAGCAGGATACGCATCATCAGGAGACTCCTGCCGGGATGAAAGGCTTCTAATACAGGTCCGTCGCCCCCACCCTTCAGCAGAAATTCGGGCGAATCCAGCCTCAGCTCTCCTTTTTGTTTTCCCGGCCCGTGACAGGAATAACATTTCTTTTCCAGCACCGGCCGGATCAGCTCTTCGTACACCCGGGCTTCCTGTACATTTTCTACCACCAAAGGCTCTACCTCCGCCTTCCACAGAAAATCTTCGCCGTGGGTGAGGCTTCCGCCGTAATGGCCCGTAACCGTCAAAACCAGCAACGCCAGCCCCCAAAGAACGTCATGTATCCCTCTTTGATTGGGGGTAAAGTAAAGCAGTAGCACCAATATACTGAAAAGCACGGCCGACCACTGATGGCGGACCCTCAGGGTATCGTCATACTCTCCCGACCCGGAAAGCAGCCAACCCGTACCTATACTGAATATACTTACCAGAAAAGTACTCAGCAGTACCCATTTAAAAACCGAATCCGACACCGTAATTTTTTTCAATACGGTTAAAATCCGGAGAAGAGCGGCCAGAAAAAAGAAACCGATGGGCAAATGAACCAGCAGGGGATGAAATTTTCCAATCATTTCCGGTACCGGGCTTTCAGGAGATTCAGCATATACACATTCACTTCCCATTGGTTCGCTACCGGCTGGCGGGTGTACGGCAGCGCGGGCAGGTAAGTGGGCGGACCGAACTCTGTCAGGAAGGTGATCTGCTTTTTGCCGCTGTCCAATTGATATTTCACGGCGGTATCCCACCATTCCAGGTGCCGTTTCACTGCATTTTCCCATTCCGGCGCCCGCGGATCATTCACCTGAGGTCCTTCCTGGTGGCCTATACGCGCATGAATATGCCGAGTGCGCTCCAGGGCCAGCTTGACGCTCTCCGGCTGGTCTTCGAGCAGCGATTCGTGTACATTGGTCCAGTGACTGATATCCAGTGTCAGCTTCATGTCAGGATAGTACTTTAGAAATGCCGCTGTAACCGGTGCGGAATAACACATGCGTCCGCGGTGGGTTTCGTGCAGAATTTCCGTGATTCCCCCCTTCTTCAAACTGAATTCTATAAAGCGGGCGTTCTGTTCAAAAGTATAAAAGTCTTTCCCCGAGTGGCTGTTGATATAAAGCGGCTCCCACTCCAGCGCTTCATCCACGGCTTTCCGATATTGCTCAAAATGGGTATTAAAATCCGTGACCTGTCCGCCACAGAGAAACCCCACCTTCAGATCAAAAGCCTTTAGAGCCTCTCTAAGCGCCACCCTTTCTGCCGGATCCCCCGGCCACCAGACCTCTATTCCGTGGTACCCCGCCTCTTTCGCCTTTTTACAGAAGGCATGGATATTCCCTTCAAAACCCCAGTTCGTCGCCAGAACCAGTACTTCTGCCTCCGGGCCTGCGATGACCGGGCCGCTCATGGTCAGCGCCATGGCTCCGCCTGCTGACCGTTCGATAAATTCTCTTCTGTTCATATTTTAAATTTTAGCTGTTAGATGTTAGCTATTATTAGATGTTAGCTATTAGATGTTAGAAGATGGCTACAGAAAACCGGTCGGGCTAATCTCTGATAGCACCTGTCTAATTTCTAACATCTAATTTCTAATAGCTCATCCTGTTATCTCTTTTACCACTTTTCCGGCCACATCGGTCAGGCGGAAAGGCCTTCCCTGAAATTCATACGTAAATTTTTCATGGTCAAACCCCAACTGATGCAGCACGGTAGCGTGTACATCGTGGGGGTTCAGCTTGCCCGAAAGGGCCGAATACCCGATCTCATCGGTTTCTCCATACGTTACGCCCGGAATGATGCCGCCACCGGCCATCCACATGGTGAATGCTTCTGCATGGTGATCCCGGCCTTTAAAGGCATTGGGTTTACCTTCCCGGTTTTCGGCCATCGGGGTCCTTCCAAATTCCCCGCCCCACACAATCAGGGTTTCGTCCAGCAAACCCCGCTGCTTCAGATCCTGAATCAAAGCCGTGATGGCCTGGTCAACAGAGCGGCATTTATCAATCAACCCGATATCCACTGCTTCGCTGGCCTGGGTGCCGTGCATATCCCAGCCCCAGTCGTACAGTTGCACAAACCGCACGCCGTTTTCCACCAACTTCCGCGCCAGCAGGGCATTGTTGGCAAAGCTGGTCTTACCCGGTTCTGTGCCGTACATTTTATGGATGTATTCGGGCTCATTACCGATATCGAAGACCTCCGGTGCTGTGATCTGCATGCGGTAAGCCATTTCATACTGACTGATCCGACTAAGAATTTCCGGGTCTCCATATTCGGTATACTCCTCCCGGTTAATGGCATTGATGGCTTCTATCGAAGCCTTCCGAAGATCCCGGCTTACCCCGTCAGGATCCTTTATAAATAAAACGGGATCACCTTCTGACCGGCACTGCACACCCTGATAAACCGAAGGAAGAAAGCCGCTGCCCCAAATGCTTTTGCCGGCATCCGGGTTCTGTCCGCCAGAGGTAAGTACCACAAACGCCGGCAGATCGTTGTTTTCCGATCCAAGCCCATACGTCACCCAGGATCCCAGGCTGGGCCTTCCCAGCCGGGCACCGCCCGTCTGCATCATTAACTGTGCCGGTGCATGATTAAACTGATCGGTACTTACCGCTTTCATGAAACTGAGTTCATCGGCCACCCCGCTAAGGTGGGGAAGATAGTTGCTGATCCACGCTCCCGACTGTCCGTGCTGACGAAAGGTAGCCTGGGGGCCCAACATCTTGGGCACGCCCCGGATAAAAGCAAAGCGTTTGCCTTCCAAAAACGATTGCGGACAATCCTGCCCGTCGAGTTTCGCCAGGGCCGGCTTATAATCAAAAAGCTCCAGTTGCGAGGGCGCACCCGCCATGTGCAGGTAAATGACCGACCGCGCCCGGGGTGCAAAATGCGGCGGTCGGGCTGCCAGGGGATTCCGCGGGTCAAAGGCCGGCGCCTTCCCCCCGGATTCGCAGGAAAACAGAGAACCCAACGCCAGTCCGCCCAGCCCCATAAAGCTCCCCTTGAGGAAATTTCGCCGGGTGTCTCGCTCCAGACTCCGCCAAAAGGCTTCTTTTACAATTTTTTCCATCAGGTTTTGGTAATTACTTCATCGAGATTGAGAATACTATTGGCCACCAGTACCAGTGCCGCAAAGCCCGCGTCAGTACCGGCCGTCAACTCACGGCATAATGCAGGGTCTTTCCGATAGGTCTCGTACGCCTGCCGGTACAGGCCCAGCAATATTTTTTTCTTTTCTATAGAAACAGGTCGCCCGGTGGCGGCCTCATAGGCCTTCTCTATGCATTTTTCGGGCGTTGACTCGCCCTGCACACGGCGGGCAAAATGCACGGCCAGATCCACAAACGCCGAATCATTCAACGTTACCAGCGCCTGGAGCGGGGTGTTGGTCCGGATCCGCCGCGACAGGCAGATATCACGCCCCGTAGCATCAAAAGTGACCAGAGCCGGATAAGGACTGGTACGCTTCATGAAAGTGTAAATGGCCCGGCGGTATTGTTGCCCGTCTTCCGAAATCCGCCACTTGTCGCTGTTATACGGACTGTTCCAGATGCCCTCCGGCTGATAAGGCATCACCGGCGGACCGTACATGCGGTTATTCAATGCCCCGCTGACCGCCAGGGCCTGATCGCGGATCTGCTCTGCGGAAAGGCGTACCCGCGGTCCCCGCACCAAAAAACGGTTATAGGGGTCTTTCTCCAGGTTTTCAGGAGTGACCTCCGAACGCTGGCGGTAGGTTTCAGAAACCAAAATAGCCCGGATCAACTTCTTCACTGACCAGCCGTATTCATGGATAAACTGATAGGCGAGGTAATCCAGCAGCTCCCGGTTCACCGGTGCGGCACCCTGAGATCCAAAATCTTCCAGGGTTTCCACCAGCCCCTGTCCAAATAGCTGCTCCCATACCCGGTTTACCATGGTTCTTGCCACCAGCGGGTGTTCGGGGGCGGTCATCCACTGCGCCAGACCAAGCCGGTTCTCCGGCTGCCCCGGTTTTAAAGCACCCAATAAGACGGGTACTCCGGGCTCCACCTCCTTCCCCGGACTCAACCAGCTCCCTCTTTCAAAAAGATGCGTTTTTCTTTTAAAGTCTTTCGGATTTTCTATCATAACAGGCGTCTGTTCCACGTTAGCATTGAGCAGCTCCCAAAAAACAGCGGCGTATTCCCTGTTATCGTTTTCGGATGGAAAACCCTTAGTGAAATGCAGCCAGTCAAACATCATTCCCGTAGCATGGGGATCGTTCAGTTGAGCACTTTCGAACCGCGCATACACGTCATGCTGCCCATCCGATTTTTTTAAAGGAATTTCTTTCAACTGCCAGCCCTGAGAATTTCCCTTTACCTGCAAATGCCCCAGTAAAGGGCCTTTCGGACTGTCCAATCTCAATTCCAGCCGACCGTCGACGTTATGCGAAATCCGTATGATCAGGATATTTTTATCCGAAAGATTGACATTTTTCAATCGGGCGGAGGAACGGTTTCTCAAGGCCAGCCATTTCGTATCGGCCAACTCTGCATGCACAAACTCGTCAAAAACGATGGAATTATAGGCCGGTTGAAGGGTCTTCAGGAACAGCATCAGTTCTTTCTGCTGCCGGGGCGATACCTTTTCCCTCAGCCAACCGCCCAGTGCTGCCATCTTTTGCCTTTGGGTACTGTCGTAATGCCTTAAAACAGGATATTCCGCATAAGTATCTTCATCGCGGGAATTATTAAAAAATGCCATAAACTTAAAGTACTCCTCGTGCCGGAACTGATCATAGGGGTGGCTATGGCATTGTACGCAGGCAAAGGTGGTACTCATGAGCGTTTCCCAGGTGGTATTTACGCGGTCAATCACTGCTTCTGTCCGGTATTCTTCGTTATTGGTACCGCCTTCGTCGTTGGTCATGGTATTGCGGTGAAAGGCCGTGGCAATGAGTTGGTCTTCGGTAGGATCCGGCAGCAAATCACCGGCCAGTTGCTCGGTGAGAAAGCGGTCATAGGGCATATCGGTATTGAAAGCCCGAATTAACCAGTCGCGGTACCGCCAGATATTTCGGCGACCGTCTCTTTCAAACCCCTTGGTATCGGCATAGCGAGCCAGATCCAGCCACATGGAGGTCCATTTTTCCCCGTAGGCCGGCGATGCCAGTAACCGGTCGATATAGTTTTCGTAATTCCCGTTTCGGCGGTATTCTGCTTTCAGGCTTTCAGGTGCCGGCAGTCCGATCACATCTAATGCCGCCCGGCGCATCAGCACCTCATCCGCTGCCCGCCCCGAAGGCCTCAATCCCTGCTTTTCCGCTTCGTGCAGAATAAACTTGTCGATATCCGTTTTGGCCCCTTTAACCCTAGGAACCACAGGCTTTTTCACAGGTTCATAGGCCCAGTGCGTTCCCCATTCTGCCCCCTGGTCTATCCATTTTGTCAAAAGGCGTATTTCTTCCCGGCTTAGCGGCTCCTTCTGGTAAGGCATGCGCTCTTCGGGGTCGTGGAGGGTTAACCGACGAATGAATTCACTGCCGGCAGCATTGCCGGGAATGATGCCGTACTTACCCGATTTGCCTTTGCCGAGCGCTTCTTCACGGTAAAGCAAACTGTAATTGCTTTGCATCTTTACCCCCCCGTGGCAGCTGATACAGTGCTTGTTCAGAAGGGGCTTTACCTCCGTGATATAATCCACTTTTTCCCCCGGCATCTTACAGGCGGTAAAGAACACACAACTGCACAGGGCTGTTAACAGGGAAAGTCTCATCAGGTGTAGGTTGAATTGCCCGAAAAGGCAAAATCTATTTTTACCTGAAAATTACATTATTTTCTTCAATAAACAACAAAAGCGACCGAAGCCGCTTTTACTGTTAGAAAAAAAATGATTTTACTTCGCAAAGTTCACACTCCGCATCTCCCTGATCACACATACCTTGATCTGCCCGGGGTATTGCATTTCCTTCTCTATTTTCTGGGAAATATTGAATGACATCATGTTGGCATCATCATCCGAAACATTCTCCGAATCCACGATCACCCGCAGTTCACGACCGGCCTGTATGGCATAACATTTTTCTACGCCTTTGAAAGAAAGGGCCAGGTCTTCGAGATCACGCAGACGGCGGGCGTAAGACTCCATCATTTCGCGGCGGGCGCCCGGTCTTGAACCGGAAATGGCGTCACACACCTGTATGATAGGAGAAATGAGGGAAGTCATCTCGATCTCGTCGTGGTGGGCGCCAATGGCATTGCACACCTCGGGATTTTCCTTATATTTTTTGGCCAGCTCCATACCCAGTAACGCATGGGGCAGATCAGACTCTTCGTTATTCACCTTACCGATGTCGTGCAACAGCCCGGCCCGTTTGGCCAACTTCACGTTCAGGCCCATTTCAGAAGCCATAGCCGCACACAACTTGGCTACCTCGCGAGAGTGCTGAAGAAGGTTTTGTCCGTAAGACGACCGGAAACGCATCCTTCCCACCATTTTGATCAGTTCGGGATGGAGACCATGAATACCGAGGTCAATCACCGTACGCTCCCCGATCTCAATGATTTCGTTGTCTATATCTTTCCGGGTTTTATTCACCACCTCTTCAATACGGGCCGGGTGAATCCGCCCGTCTTGCACCAGGCGGTGCATAGACAAACGGGCCACTTCTCTTCTTACCGGATCAAAGCTGGAGATCACAATAGCCTCCGGGGTATCGTCTACAATGACTTCCACCCCCGTAGCGGCTTCCAGCGCCCGAATGTTGCGGCCTTCCCGTCCAATAATTTTTCCTTTGATTTCATCGCTCTCAATATTGAAGACCGAAACGCAGTTTTCTATCGCCTGTTCGGCTGCCGTACGTTGTATGGTCTCGATGACGATTTTCTTGGCTTCTTTCGTAGCGGAGAGCTTGGCCTCCTCCATGGTTTGCTTGATGTAGCTCGACGCCTTGGTTTCGGCCTCGTGCTTCAGGGCCTCCACCAGCTCGTTCCGTGCCTGGTCTGCGGTAAGATTCGCGATTTTCTCCAGCTGAACCACTTGCTGCTGGTGCATCTTTTCGGCCTCTTCCTTCTTCTTGGCGGCCTGCTCAATCTGCTCGTTCAACTTGTGGGTCTTTTGATTCAATTCATTCTCCAGACGCTTGTTTTGTTCCACCTGCTGGGCAGCCTGCTGCTGCATCTGCTTCACCTTTTGTTCGTTCTGAACAATCTGGTTCTTCCGGTTATTCGAGTCCTCGTCAAAATTGGATTTCAGCTTCAGAAAATGCTCTTTGGCTTCCAGCATCTTGTCTTTCTTGATACTTTCGGCGTTGTGGTTGGCATTTCTTACAATTTCATCGGCTTTCTTTCTGGCCTCTTCTTCGAAGTTGGCCACATTTTTCTTCATCAGGCTATTGCCCAAAAAATACCCCAGGGCCAGTCCTGCGAGTAAGGTTATTGCTACAATTAAATAAACAGACATTATAAATTTCTTTTGATGATTAAAAAATGAAACATTTTGTTCCACTTGATATCAAAAAAGAAGACAAGAAATTTGGCGAAAATCAATCCGGCAAGGTACTCTTGATCAGGTCTAACCTTGAGTCCACTTCTCTTTTCAGTTTGGTATAACGGTCATCTACCTTGAGGGCGTTTACCAGAGTATCTACAGCCAAAAGCGTGAGCAACTGATTCAGATTTGCCGAAGCGGAGTACTTGTTCTTTAACACAGCCAACCGCTCATTTAACATTTCACGTGCCTCTACATAAAAAGGTTCATCCTCCTTAAATACCAGGAGTGGGATCTGCTCACCCGTCAGGTTAAACACCACCTTTACCTTTTCTGTAGCCACAAGACGCTTATATTATTTTGCCAATTGATTAATACAAAAATCTATTTCTTCAATCAGTGTATCCAGGAAATCTCTCAGATTTACCGTTTCCACCGACCCTTTTTCTTCAATATCGGTTACAATTTTAACAAAATTATTTCGTATTTTAAAGTTTTCGGGAACCAAAATACTTTGCTCGTTTAAACGAGCCTCCAGCGCCCTGTTCTTTTCTTTCAGGAGACGGTTCTTCTCCGTAAGCTGTTCTACCCTGCCTTTATAATTCGAAATATCGTATTCCAGCCCCTCAATTACCGCCTTCTGACTTCTTAACCGGCTCTTTAAAAGCATGAACTGCCCATGTACTTCCTCCAGTTTGGAAAGTAAAAAACCGTTCTCTTTTAAAAAGTCGTCTTCCTGCATTATTTCCGGATTAACGCCCCCGCTTCTTTTTCAAACACCTCCATCAGCTTCTGCATGGTCCGGTCAATCTGCTGGTCGTTCAGCGTCTTTTCCGGATCCTGCAAAATAAAACTCACCGAATACGATTTTTGATTTTCCTCCAGCTTATCGCCTTTGTACACATCAAAGATATTCACATTTTTCAACAGTTTTTTCTCCGTCTGGTACGCCAGCTTACGGATCTGCTCAAATCTCACCTGGTCAGGTAGTACCAGGGAAAGGTCTCTCCTCACTTCGGGGAATTTCGGAATTTCCACGTATTTAAAATCGGGGGAATAGAGCTGAAGAAGCAGCTCCCAGTCGAATTCCGCATAAAAGGCCGCCTGCTTCATATCGGCTTTTTTCAGAAGCCCCGCACTCACCGGTCCGAAACTCACCAGAATCTTGTTCCGCACCAGGTAATCCAGGCCGTAAGCAAAAGACGGAGACGAGGTTTCCGTGTTTTCAGTAGCCCCCGTCTTCATCAGGCGGAGTACCTGGTGAACCGCCTGGTGAATATGCTTGTATCCCGTATTCTCCGGTGTTTGCGCCCACGATTCCGCGGAGGTTTTTCCGGTAAGCAACAGGCTCAGCACCTTTTTTTCTTTCACGCGGGTTCGCCCTTCCTGGTTGACCCCACGCGAATACACCCGCCCGAACTCAAAAAGTTTCAGATCACGACTCCGCCGGTTGATATTGTAGACCGCAGTATTCAGAGCCGAAAACAGGAGAGACTGCCGCATTTCAGACAGCTCCTCACTCAGGGGATTCAGGAGGCGGACGGCCGTCTCCGGATTATCGTTTTCTTTCGGATTCACAATCGAAAGGCACTGGATCTCGTGGAAGCCCGCCGCGGCCAGGGCCTCCGACAGTCGCACCCGCAACGATTCTTCCTCCCTGACCGGGAAATCGGACAGGTAATCGGAACGGAGATGTTCCGACACTTCCACATTATCAAAACCGTAAATGCGGAGAATCTCCTCTACGACATCCGCTTCACGGGTTACATCTACCCGGTAAGGCGGTACGGAAACTTGCAACAACCCTTCTCCTGCCCGGGTAGTCCGGATATCAAGGCTTTCCAGGATGGACATGATTTTCTCTTCTCCGAGCGACTTCCCAATCAGGCGGTCGATGTTCCGGATCTTCACCCCGAATACGAAATCCTGCACGGGAGAAGGATATACGTCGAACACCTTATCCACCGGGGTACCTCCGGCCAGTTCCTTCACCAAAAGGGCGGCAAACCGAAGCGCAAAGGGCGGCATATTGGGATCGGTCCCCCTTTCATACCGGAAAGAAGCATCGGTTTTAAGTCCGAAACGGGTAGCGGTCTTCCGGATATGCGCCGGGTCAAAATACGCCACTTCCAGGAAAATATTCCGGGTAGTGTCTTTCACGCCCGACCGGTTTCCTCCGAAAACACCCGCTATAGACATGGGGCCTTCGGCATCACAGATCACCAGGTCATGGCCCGTAAACTTACGCTTCACGCCGTCAAGCGTTTCCAGTTCCGTATCTTTGGCCGGTTTTTTGACCACAATCTTCCCTCCCCGGATTTCATCCGCATCAAAAATGTGCATGGGTTGCCCCAGGAAATGACAGACATAGTTGGTAATGTCTACCACATTATTAATAGGATTCATGCCCAGCGTATGCAGGAAGGTCTTCAGCCATTCGGGAGATTCTTTCACCTCTACTCCCCTGATCTCCAGTCCGCAGAAGCGCGGACACGCCTCGGTCGCTTCCACGCTCAGGTCGATCGTGGGTTTTTCTTCTCCCGTAGCAAATCCCTCCACTTCGGGAAGGTTTAGGGGAAGACCCGTTACTGCCCGGATATCGCGGGCCACACCGTAGTGGGAAGCCGCGTCAGCCCGGTTAGGCGTCAGCCCGATCTCAAAGACGTAATCGGCCTCAAGATTAAAATATTTCGACACCGGCGTACCCAGAGGCAGCTCAGTTTCCAGGATAAGCAGTCCGGCATGCGATTTCCCCAGGCCAATCTCGTCTTCGGCGCACAACATACCGTTGGAAACCGCGCCCCGTATCTTGGATTTCTTGATGGTGAAGGGCTCTCCTTCGGTAGGATAAAGCGTAGCGCCCACCTGTGCCACAATCACCTTTTGTCCCGCCGCCACGTTGGGCGCACCACATACGATTTCCAGCAATTCTTCCCCACCTACATCTACTGTAGTAACTTTCAGTTTATCGGCATCGGGGTGCTTTTCGCAAGTCACCACTTTTCCTATCACCAGGCCTTCCAGTCCGCCCCGTATGGCATCCACTTTTTCTATCCCTTCTACTTCCAGACCTGTAGAAGTCAGCAAAACACCCAGTTCTTCCGGTGTTTGCGTGAAATGAATCAGTTTCTGGAGGTTTTTGTACGAAATCTTCATTGGTATGTATTTTAGCTGTGAGCCATGAGCTGTGAGCTATGAGCTTTGAGCTGTCTTAAAAATTGTACAAAGATACGAGTGAAAAACGGTCACGCATAATCACACACAAACAAACTTCTAATATCTAATAGCTAACCGCAACGGCGGCCGCATCTAATATCTAACACCTAACTTCTAATATCTCGTAGCTCACAGCTCATAGCTCACAGCTCATAGCTCACATCCCCCCATGAAAAATTTTCCACACAAAAATTGCATTCCTACGAAAAATTCGTAGATTTACGAAAAAATAGTAATTGATTTGGAAAAACTAACGGCACAGGAAGAGGAAGCCATGCAGGCCATCTGGAAACTAAAGGGCGGTTTTGTGAAAGACATCCTGGAGGAAATGCAGTCGGATATACCGTATACTACCCTGGCTTCTACTGTAAAAAACCTGGAGAAAAAAGGCTATGTGGCGCATGAGCGCCAGGCCAACGCCAACAAATACCTGCCCCGTATTTCCCAAACCGACTACAAACGAAGTTTCATGAGCGGTTTCGTGGGCGAATATTTTGGCAATTCTTACAAGGAAATGGTGAGTTTTTTCGCGGAAGAACAAAAGCTCACACCGGAAGAACTCGAAGAAATTTTAAAGATGATCAAATGAACACTTTCTGGACCACCCTCCTCGAAATCAACCTCGTACTCAGTATCGTATACCTGGGGTACCGCCTTCTGCTTAAAAACCTGACTTTTTTCCGGTGGACCCGCGCCTACCTGGCAGGAGGAATGCTGACCGGCCTTGCCTATCCTTTTTTAAAGGTACAGCAAGCTGTGCATACGCCCGCGGAAGGGCTCACCATCGCGATCCCCGATATTTCCCAAGCCGGCCTGGTCCGCGGTACCGATTACAACCAATGGGCGGTTTACCTCGTTTCGGCCGTTTTCCTTGTACTTTTTTTAAAATTCCTGGTTCCCTTTTTCAGCCTGGGGAAAATCCATTTCGCTTCCGATAACGCGCAGTTTAACGGACTGAAATTCAGAAATACCCGACGCCAGATCAATCCTTTTTCCTTTTGGAAATGGATCTACATTCATCGAAACTCACACTCCGACCGGGAAATGGGCCAGATTGTAGCGCATGAACACATTCATACCCGTGAACGCCACACCCTGGATGTGCTGATTGCCGAAATCTGTACCATCATCTGCTGGTATAATCCCCTGGTGAAACACCTAGCCCGGGCGGTGAAAGATAATCTTGAATTCCTTGTAGACGCCCAGGTGCTTCACTCGGGAATAGACCGCGTTTCCTACCAGCACAGCCTGGTCGGAGTTTCCCTCTCCCGTTTCCCCCAGCCCAGCCACGGCAACCAGTTTGCATATAAAACCTTAAAAAAACGAATATTGATGATGAACAAAGACCAATCTCCCCAAAGCCGCCTCCTGGCCTACTTGCTGCTGACCCCCATGGTACTGGCTTGCGCCGGTTTACTGACCGTCTCCTGCCAGAAAGAGAGCCTGGATACCTTTGCCAAATCCAAAGAGGGGGAGGGAATCGTTTTGGAGCGGACCTTTGCCGCTTCTGAAACAACAAAAAAACCCGGAATAGAAAAGATAGAATTTAAAGCGTCATCACCAGGTCAAGGTCTGTTTATAGAAGGACACAGCTCACTGGCCGGGGAAAACAACACCGCCTCTGTCACACTAAAAGGCGTTCATACTTCCAAAGAGGCTCCCCTGATAATTCTGGATGGAAAAGAAACTACGAACGACCTCTCCACCGTATCCCCTGACCAGATCCAGGCCATTTCTGTACTGAAAGGCAAATCGGCCATTGAAAAATACGGCGAAAAAGGGGAAAACGGGGTCATCGAGATTTATCTGAAAAAATCTCCTCGATAAGAACGGCCTGTTGGTCGAAAGAATAAACGCGTAAAAGACTTTTTACGTATATTCGGGCTTTAAAAACCCGATTGTAATGATGAAAGTCTTTTACGTTTTTTTATTTGCAACCTTTCTGGCGCTGGATACTTCCGCGCAGAAAAAGCCCCTGGATCACAGCGTATATGACGGCTGGCAAACCGTGGGCAATACCGCCATTTCCCGGAGCGGAGATAAAATTCTCTATACGGTCTCTCCCCAGGAAGGCGACTCCGAATTCTTTCTGAAAAACGGAAAGAACGAAACCCTGCTGACCCTTCCGAGAGCTAGCGGCCCTAAGCTCACTTACGATGAAAAGTATTTTGTAAGCCTGATCTCCCCCCTGTACCGGGATACCCGCCAAGCCAAAATCGACAAAAAGAAAAGAGAAGACATGCCCAAAGATTCCCTGGCCATCTACTCTTTCGCCACCAAATCATGGATCAAGTTTCCGAACGTGAAATCTTACCAACTGGCCGAAGAAGACGGTCGCTTCCTGGCCTATCTCTATGATGACATTCCCGAGAAGAAAGCCAAAAAAGACAGTACCGCAAAAACCGATTCGACAAAAGCAAAAGTAGAACGGCCTAAAAAACCCACTACCAACCTGGCGGTATATCAACTGGGTGTAGGAAAAGACACCCTCTTTACCCACGTGGAGTCGTTTGAATTTGACAAAAAAGGAAATTACCTCGTATTTACGAGAAAAGCCGACGAAAAAGACAGCCTGGGGACTACGGGAGGTGTTTTTCGGTACCACCTTCCGAACCGCACACTCACCCACCTGACCTCCGGAAAAGGCACTTTCAAAGGGTTTACCTTTGATGAAACCGGGGAGAAACTGGTGTTCCTGGCCGACAAATCGCCCGAAAAGTCGCTGGAGAAAAACTTCCGGGTATATTACCATCAAGGAAGCAGCGCCGACTCTGCCCAGGTGCTGGTTAGCGCCACCACTCCCGGCGTGCCAGACAAATGGTATGTGAGCGGAGACGGCAACCTCCGATTCAGTAAAAACGGGGAAAAATTGTACCTGGGCCTCGCGCCGGTACCCCGCGTGAAAGACACCACCCTTGTGGAATTTGAACACGCCAAGGTCGACATCTGGCACTGGAAAGACGACTACCTCCAGCCCCAGCAGCTGGTGAATCTCCGCCGCGAACTGAGCCGGAGCTACCTGGCCGTAATGCACATGAACGCCACCGGCAGGGTGATTCCCCTGGCGGATGAAAACCTGCCCGACACCCGCGTCACGGAAGATGCCGACAACGAGTTCGTGCTGGCCACTACCGACGTGGGCCGGAGAATAGAAACCCAATGGAGAACAGGTAGCTTCCAGGACATCTATGCAGTTTCTACAGTTGACGGTTCACGGAAACTGATCGTGAAAGACTTGCGCGGGAATGTATCTCTCTCCCCCGAAGGAAAATATCTGCTCTGGTATAACCGCGAAGATCAGAACTGGTACACCCACAACCTCAGTACCGGCACCACCGTTCTACTGAACAAAGACCTTTCGGTGGCTTTCTCGGATGAAGACAACGATTCACCCGACACGCCGGGTTCGTACGGCACGGGCGGGTGGACCGCGGGCGATGAAAAAGTATGGCTGTACGATAAGTTTGATATCTGGTCGTTCAAAGCCGACGGTTCACAGGCAGTAAAACTTACTTCAGGAAGAGAAAATCATATCACCTACCGTTACGACGACTGGAAAGAGCGCAAATCGCGGTTTGCTCCGACTATTCTGGACGAAAAAGCGCCGTTTATACTGAGTGCATTTAACCATACCAGTAAAGAGAACGGCTTCTACCGCATGACCCTGCAAACCGGGAAAAAGGCACCTAAAGAGCCCTTCAAAGAACTGGTTTGGGCCAAAAATTACTTCGGACAGGTGAAAGAAGCCAAAGACGGGGGAGTGTATATTTATACGAAAGAAAGGTACGAAGAATCGCCAAATCTCTTCATCAGCAAAGATTTTATAAATGAAACTCAGTTGTCGGCCACCAATCCTCAGCAAAAAAATTACAACTGGGGAACGGCAGAACTGTTTAAGTGGACCACCCCGGGTGGGCACGCCGCCGAAGGAATTCTGTACAAACCGGAAGATTTTGACCCGAACAAAACCTACCCCGTGATTGCCTATTTTTATGAAAAACTGTCTGACGGACTCTACCGCTACCAGGCGCCGGCACCCACGCCATCGCGACTGAATATTCCTTATTTTGTAAGTAACGGGTATGTGGTTCTGGCACCAGACATTGTGTACACCATTGGTCACCCCGGAAAATCTGCCGAAGAGTATATTAACTCCGGTATGGCGGAAGTGAAAAAGAACTCGTGGGCAGGAAAAATGGGTATCCAGGGACAAAGCTGGGGCGGCTACCAGGTGGCGCACCTGATTACGGTAACCGACATGTACGATGCCGCCTGGACTGGCGCACCTGTAGTCAACATGACTTCTGCTTATGGAGGAATCCGTTGGGGCAGTGGCATGAACCGCCAGTTTCAATACGAAAGAACCCAGAGCCGGATCGGAGCCACCCTGTGGGAAAAACCCGAACTTTACATTGAGAACTCCCCCCTGTTCCGTATGCCGAATGTAACCACTCCGGTGGTGATCATGCACAACGACCAGGACGGCGCCGTACCCTGGTACCAGGGAATCGAAATGTTTACAGCCCTGAGAAGATTACAGAAGCCAGTTTGGTTACTGAATTACAACGGCGATGATCATAACCTGATCCAGCGCCAGAACCGCAAAGACATCCAGCGCCGCGAGCAACAGTTCTTTGATCACTTCTTAAAAGGAGAACCGGCCGCACCGTGGATAGAAAAGGGCGTTCCGGCTACACTAAAGGGCATTGACTGGGGATTCGGGGATTAAATTTTCACGATACGTAGCCTTATTCTTACAGGGGAAGTGATATCACTTCTCCTGTGGAATATACCCCCGCTATTGTTAAAAGGAATTTTAAAAAGGGAAAAGAACTTACCCCTCCCTATCCATTTTATAAATGCCGTACGTTCGATAAGCAATATACGCCACCAGACCCAGCCCCAAAATGATGGTAAAGTATTCCATGCGCATCTCCGGTTACAATGATGCACAAAAGTAAAAAACTCTACTAAATCTACAAAGCCTATAGAGTTAAATTTTAGCTGTAAGCAATGAGCTATGAGCCATGAGCTGATAGCTGATAGCTAATAGCTAATAGCTAATCACCTCGGGGTCTGAATGCTTTTCAATACATCCTGTATTTCCTGAGGGCGCTGGGTACCAATCAGTAGCTTGTCTCCATTCTTAAAAACTAATTGCAAGCCCTGGTTTCCACTTACATTATAAGCTCTGTTGCCGCCCCACGCACCCTTATTGGTTTCGGTATTGACCACTTTGAAACCCCAACCGCCATATTCCCGGATAGGACTGTACTCTCTGACATAAGCCGACTGCACGGTATCCCATGCAATAAATCGTTTCTTCCAAAGAAACGGGAAAAAGGCCACGGTAATTCCTTCTGCTGAAATCCGGGTCTTAAGATTTGAGCTGTAGGCAAAAAGAAGAAGCATACCCAGGAAAAGCGCTAAACAGGCGATTCCTACATCGCTCATGGGTTTATTTCCAAAAGGGATTCCCCAAAAAACCTGACGGACAGCCCCGCCACCGATAGCAAGGAAAATTACAATCAGAATTAACTTCGTCCAAAAAAAACGAAACGTTTGCTTCTCGCTGAAAAGGGTGCTCATAAGGGCTCTATCGGTTAAATTCGGGGCAAATTCCCCTGACGCAATTTAGAAAGCAAATCGGATATATCATAATTTTAATGCCTTCACCAGCACCTTTCAGCCGACAAAACCAAACCCCAACAGCTCATAACTCATAACTCATAGCTGAAGGCTGATAGCTGAAGGCTGATAGCTGAAGGCTGATAGCTCAAAGCTACTGCACCATCTCCCGGAACAACTGCTCCAGCTTGGCACCGGGGTCGGCGGTGAGACCGGGATGAATCCGGGAAGTCTGGAGTACGGTGCTCCGCGTGGCCGTAAGCCAGCGGAAACGCTCTGCCGCAGGAAGCTGCCCGATAGGGCCGGCATCTGTTCCGCCCAAAGCGATCTTTTGGAAGGTGTGGAGATATTCTTTTAGTTCGGAAAGTTGCATTTCGGTACAAAAGCCATGAAATTTCACTTCGTTAATTTCATACTTTACCTGCAAAAAGCCCAGGGACTTACAATAGAGTACTACCCCCACGTTGAAGAATTCTTCACGTTCCACACGGGGTACTACCCGGATCACCGCGTATTCATATACGTGTCTTTCTTGCATCTTCCGCCTCTTTGACAAATATTTCAGAATTCTTCAGGCGTATTTTCAGGAAATCGGCATACACCTGCCGGTCCGCTTCTTCCAGGAGCCAGGTAGCAGGCAGGGCCGCCGCCACCTCTTCGATAAACGGCTCCGTGATGATTTCTTTCGCCCGCGCGTCAGCCTTGGCTAAACCGCCCGCATATTTCAGCAAAACATGATCTTTCACAGGAGTGAACGGGCTCAAAGCCTGCTTCTCCCAGGTATCCCAATGGTGGTGAAAATACAGGGATGCCCCGTGATCAATCATCCAGAGTTCCCGGTGCCACATGAGCATATTGGTATTTTTGGCCGTGCGGTCTACATTGGTCAGAAAGGCGTCAAGCCATACAATGAGGGAGGCGGTTTCTTCGTCTACCTCATGCAGTACGGGATCAAACGTAATGGCGCCCGACAGATAATGTACCCCGAGATTCAGTCCTACACTGAATTTCAGCAGATCCTGGATTTCTTCGTCGGGTTCGGTTTTGCCGAAGCGGTCATCCAAATGAGCGAACACCATTTCCGGTACTTTCAACCCCAGTTTTTCCGCAATTTTGCCGCCCACAAAATCGGCGATTAGGGCCTTGGTACCTTGTCCGGCCCCTCTGAATTTCAACACATACAGGAAGGTGTCGTCGGCCTCCACCACAGCAGGCAGGGAACCGCCCTCTCTCAGGGGGGTAATGTACCGGGTGATATGTACTTCCCGGACTTCCAAATCAAATCAGGTTTTGTTGAAGATACGCCTTAAAAGTAGCGTAGGAAGTATCCACTGTCGTGGCCCTTTTTTCTCCTTTCAGGGTCAGTCTTTCCGGTATTTCGGGGGTAAAACCCAATATGGCTTCCATTTCAGGCAGAAACTTCCCGAAATGCGCGGTAGACAGGAAGACCCCGGTAAAATCGTTCCCGTTCTCCTTGCGGTAATCTTGCAACCCCAGATAGGCTACTGCGGTGTGCGGACAAGCCAGGTACCCGTACTTTTCATAGATTTCCTGCA
>CAYRGN010000002.1:50774-99147 GCA_964423865.1 uncultured Lacihabitans sp. | reverse complement strand
GCACTGCCTCACGGGTCTGCGCGTCAGTATAGGAATACCCTTTCAGGTATTCTTTCATCTCCTCTCCCAGCAGGGCTTTCAATCGGGGGAAATTGCTCGGATTACCCACATCCATGGCATTGGAAATGGTGGAGATAGAGGGCGAAATGGGGGTATATACGCCTGTTCTCAGGAATTCAGGCACCACCTTATTCACGTTGGTGGCCGCCACAAAACGTTTTACGGGCATACCCATCTGCATGGCCAGCACTCCGGCCGTCAGGTTACCGAAATTTCCTGAAGGTACGGAAAACACCATTTCCTTCCCCTCTTTCTTCAATTGGGCGAAGGCCGAAATATAATAGAATGCCTGGGGAATCAGGCGGGCGATATTGATAGAATTGGCCGAAGCCAGAGTGTAGCGACTTCTCAGCTCTTCATCCAGGAAGGCCTGCTTCACCAGGGCCTGGCAGTCGTCAAAAGTGCCTTCCACCTCCAGGGCCCGGATGTTCGCACCCAGGGTAGTCAGTTGCTTTTCCTGGATATCGCTCACTTTTCCTTTCGGATACAGGATGGTCACCGAAATGCCCGGCACTCCGTAAAACCCCTGGGCTACTGCCCCGCCGGTATCGCCGGAGGTAGCCACCAGTATATTGAGTGTTTTTCCGGATTGGCGGAGGAAATACGACATGGTGGCGGCCATAAAACGGGCCCCGAAATCTTTAAAGGCCATAGAAGGGCCGTGAAACAGCTCCAGGCAATACAGGTCATCGTCCAACTTTACGGCCGGTGCTTCAAAATCTATGGCCGAATGAATAATGGATACCAGGTCCGCTTCCGGTATATCTTCGCTCAGCAAAGCCCCGCAGACCGCTACCGCCATTTCGCGGAAACTCAGATTCTCCACATTATCCCAGAAAGCCGGGGGTAATACCGGAATCTCCGCGGGCATATACAGGCCGTTATCAGGAGGCAACCCCTGGAAGATGGCCGTCTGGAAGTCTACCTCCGGACTAAGATGATGGGTGCTGTACAGTTTCATCCTGATGGCTGCTGCTTACCCCCGGATCATGTCTAGGAACTGATCGAACAGGTAATTGGCGTCATTGGGGCCAGGCGCAGCTTCGGGGTGATATTGAACCGAAAATGCCGGCTTATTTTTAAGACGAATTCCTTCGATGGTATTATCGTTCAGATTGATATGGGTCACCTCTACCTCGGGGTGATTATTGGCTTCCTCCGGCTTCAGGGAAAACCCGTGATTCTGGGACGTGATCTCACACAATCCGGTCTGAAGGTTTTTCACCGGGTGATTCAGTCCGCGGTGACCGTTATGCATTTTGTACGTACCGATGCCCTGGGTGAGTCCCAGCAATTGCTGACCAAGACAGATGCCAAAAAGCGGCTTTCCGGTTTCCAGCAACTCATTCACCGTATCTACGGCATACTGCATGGAGCCGGGATCTCCCGGACCGTTAGAGATAAAATAGCCGTCGGCGTCCCAGGCTATGATTTCAGAAGCCGGGGTTTTGGCATTAAAAACTTTCAGGTAGCAATCTCTTTCGGTAAAGTTCCGGAGGATGTTCCGCTTGCAGCCGTAGTCTACTACCGCCAGGCGGGTTTTCGCAGACGGGTCGCCCAGGAAATAGGGATCCGCCGTACTCACCACGGAGCTTAGCTCCAGTCCTTCCATATCCGGACATTCGTTCAATATGGCTTTCAGCGCTTCGAGGTCGTCCGAGTCCGAAGAAATCAGGCAGTTCATCACGCCTTTGTCGCGTACGTGACGTACAATCTGGCGCGTATCGATATCCGATATGCCCACTATTCCATTTTTCTCAAAATAATCTTGCAGAGAACCGTCAGCCGTGGCCCGGGAATAGTAATCCGCCTCGAACGTATTACACACCATTCCTTTGATCTTGATGCCGTCTGACTCTTCTTCCGTATCCAGCTTCACACCGTAATTGCCGATATGCGCTGTGGTGTTCACGATAATCTGTCCGAAATACGAAGGGTCGGTGTAGAGTTCCTGGTAACCGGTCATGCCCGTATTAAAACAGATCTCGCCTGTAGTAGTTCCAATTTTCCCAAGTGCTTTTCCTTTAAAAACGGTACCGTCCTGAAGCAATAAAACGGCCGTATTTGATTGTGAAGTCATCTGCTATTGATTTGTACTGAGTATCGGAGTGCAAAGATAATTTATTTTTGAGGGTTTACGTCTACCTTTTACCGGATTATGTAAGGGTCTTCACTCCCTCTAAATTAAGAAACCATTAAATTCACTATCTTTTATGAGAATAATCATAATTAATTAGCACCTTCGTCAGTTTTTTTATAAGTTACGATATCTAATTTTACTCTCAAATTAAAAGATTATGAAAAGTATCCTGGTAGCCACAGATTTTTCGAAGGGAGCTGAAAATGCGGCGGGATACGCCCGCGCGCTGGCACGTATTACTTCCCGCAGAATCACCTACCTGCACATTGTGACCCTGCCGATAGTAGACCCCATGGTGAGTACCGCCTTGGTAAGTGAGACCATTGATGACCTCAAGGCCGATGCCGAAGACCGTCTCCGTAAACTGGTAGCGCTGGACGAAAACCGCGGACTTACCTCCGGTTACATTATTTCCTTTGAGGATATTGTTTCCACCATCAATGAAACGCCCGATGTAGATCTGGTGGTGATTGGTAAAACGGGGCACCGCACTTTCCTTGACCGCCTGATCGGCTCTACGGCACAAAGCCTGATCAACCATATCGAACCGCCTCTGCTGGTGGTGCCGGAAGAGTTTTCGGGCGATATTTTCGAAAGGTTATGTTATGCTTCGAAACTGGAATTCAACGAAAAGAGGCACATTGCCAAAGCGCTGGACTGGCGGAAATATTCCGACCACGACCTGATCATCGGACATATCATTGAGGAATTTCCTCTTGATATCAACGCGAACGAGCAGTTTAAGGTGTCTATAGATAAGGACTTCGGAAAAAGGGGTTATGTGTACAAAGACTTCGCCGCGGAAGCCTACAAGAGAGGAATTGCGGAATTTATTGAAAAGGAAGGCATCAGTTTACTTTTTGTAACCACCCGGAAACGCGGCTTCTTCGAAGGCATCATTGACCCTTCCCAGACCCGGGGCATGATCAACGCCGCCAAAATTCCTGTAGTGGTATTTAATTATGACGAATAGATTCTAATGAGGCTGTAATTCTAAAAGCTCACTGCGTATTGCGGTGAGCTTTTTTCATATACGGGTGGTGTCATTTGCCCCAACGTGTACTATTTTTGCTTCAAACCAGGTACAGAACAAGTCTTTTACCCAAATCCGATGAGTGAGCTATGAGCTATGAGCTATGAGCTATGAGCCGGGTGGCTATCACAAGCAACATCTAATTTCTAATATCTAACTTCTAATGTCTAATAGCTAACTTCTAATCACATTCCAATGAAAAACATCGCCCTTGCTACACGGGATGCACTTCCCGAAGACTTTGAAGTGGCCGAAATTGACGCTTCAAAAATCGCAACCCTGCGGGAGTTCTACGAAACCCTGGCAGAAGTATTTGAATTTCCGGAGTATTTTGGGTTTAACCTGGATTCATTCGATGAAATGATCAACGACCTCTCCTGGATAGAAAATGAGAAGATTCTGATTTATTTCACGAATTCTGATCAGTTTTTAGTCAAAGAACGGAACGAAAACAAGATTCTCACCCTACTTGATCTCCTGGATGCCGCCTGTGAGGAATGGAAGTGGGCGGAGGAAGACCAAAAAGTTCTACTGGTTCGTTTTGAACCCGGGGAAAGAATGAAGCGGCTTCTAAATTTGTCTTTATGAAATAGCCATGAGCATTCAGCTATCAGCCGGGTGGCGTACCACTATCAGAAAACCGGCACACCAACCGGCCAATGTATAAGCTGACTGCTGATAGCTGAAGGCTGAAAGCAAAAATTTTATACACATGAAATAAAAAATTATGATCACCAGCATTCACCCCAAACTGCCCATGCGTGCTAAGGCCCAGACCAAAGCATACTACCTGGAAAAACTGAATTTCAGACTGTTGGGAGAATATGACGACTACCTGATACTATCACGGGATCAGATCGAAATTCATTTCTTCCTTTTCCCCGAACTGGACCCCAAAGAAAATTACGGACAAGTGTATATCCGCACCAATGCCATTGACGAACTGTACCGCAGCCTGAACGAACAAGGGGTTCCCATCCATCCGAACGGCCCCCTGGAAGCCAAGCCCTGGGGACAAAGAGAATTTTCGCTGCTCGATCCGGATCACAATTTGCTGACGTTTGGGCAGGATGCACTTGCTACAAAATGATGCAATTTGCTTCGACTGCATTTATTTTCTCCGATACTTCTTTAAATTTACAAACCAGGTGAAAGAAGTCAAATAATTGTTTATATATATTTATAATTCTACATGAATATATTTATACAATAACGAAAATATCTAAATGATAGACGACAGCCTTAAAAAAATCAACCGGATCATTGCTATTCTGACCTCCCTCCAGGCCAAACGAATCATTCGGGCCCAGGACCTGGCCGACAGGTTCGGGGTGAGTTTGCGTACCATTTACCGCGATATTAAAACGTTGGAAAGTGCAGGTGTACCCATTCTCTCCGAGGCCGGGATCGGCTATTCTCTGGTAGAAGGATACCGGCTTCCGCCCGTGATGTTTACCCGGGAAGAAGCCGGCAGCCTGCTTACCGGAGAAAAACTGATGCGCAGCTTCTCCGACAAAAGCCTGGGCGACCATTACCGGTCGGCCATCGTTAAAATCCGCTCTGTGTTGAAAAGCTACGACAAGGAGTGGCTTGACACCCTGGAGGAAACCATACAGGTGCGGCCACCCAAGCCCCTTTTCAATAGCGAGATAGAAGATTCTCTCCAGACTGTACTGCATGGCATTGCCGACAGGAAATCAATCATCCTGGAATACAAGGCCATTACCGATATCATCTCCGAAAGAGAGATTGAGCCGGTGGGTATTTTCCACGAAAACAACAACTGGTATATCCTGGGGTTTTGTCTATTACGCAACGATTACCGACAGTTCCGCACTGACCGCATCCTGGCCATCCGGGGCACGTCGCATCACTTTACCCGTAGGCACGGCAAGCTCTCTGATCATCTCCAACGGCATGAAACGTTCCCACGGATCACCGTACGCCTCCGGGTAGAACCCAAAGTGGCCCGGTATCTGGCCAATACCCGGAACAACTACGGGTTTGTATCGGAAACCTCCACAGAAAGCGGGGTAGAAATGGTCTTTCGTACCATTGAAATCGCGGAGGGATTCCCCCGCTGGATCATCAGCTTCGGGGATTTTATCGAGGTACTGGAGCCGGAAGAGCTGAAATATCACATGGAAAAACTGCTACAACGGATACAGCAAATTCACGGATGATCCATTCCAGGCTCCCACAGGTTTACACAGCTCTTATCTGTATTATATCGGTGTAAACCCGTGAGAGAACCGGCCTTTACCGTTCCCAGAAGAAAGGCGGTTGAATATCCAGCGCTCTGAGGTACACATACCCCTGGCCGCGATGATGAATTTCATTTTCAATAAAGTAGATGATGGAACTCAGCACGGTTCCCTGGTATTGCCCAAAAAGATTAACGCTTTCGGCAAAACGCTCCGGCGCAAGCCTCGACCAGAGCATATTGATTCCTTCCGTAGATTCATCCCACAACTTCAGTAGTTCAGCTTTGGAATGCACATCAAGATCTTCATCCAGGGGTTTAATATCGCCCCCCACCATTTCATTGAGGCCGGGAACGCCGATGGCCAGCAATTCTTTTGCCAGAGCAGCAAAAGTACGCATACCGCCAATAGAAAATTCAAAAAGTTCTTTTTCAGGAAAGGCCTCAATTACCCGACGGGTTAACCTGCGATTTCCCTGCCACATTTCAAGCAGGGCTTCTGATGAAATAACTTCACTCATGATTGTATTTGTTTTGTTTACAAAGCAAATCTACCGTGAGCCATTGACAACCGTTTGTCAACAGGTATTAATCAATTTCAATTTCCACCCCATCAGACATCGGGTGTGAAACGCAGGTCAGCACAAATCCTTCCGCTTTTTCCTTTTCGGTCAGCCCTTCGTCTTCGTCCATTTTCACCTGTCCTTTCAGGCATTTACCAAGACAGGCGGTACACATACCGGCCTGGCAAGAGTAAGGCAGGTCAATATCCCGTTCAAGGGCCGCTTCCAGTACGGTCTGGTGGGGTTCCACATCAAAAACGTGCGTTTCCCCATCGTAATGAACCGTCACGGTACGCTTTACAAGCTCAGGAAGATCCGCATTTTCCGCATCTTCCTCCGCTAAGGGAGCATTGAATCTTTCGTAAAATATATGGGCTTCAGGAACCTCAAAAAAACGGTAAACCTTGTGCATCTCGTCCATCATGGCATCCGGACCGCACATGTAAAAGAAATCCTTTTGAAAGTCTACCCCGTTCTCTTTCATCCACTCTTCCACGTTGGCCCGGCCCATACGTCCGCAATGCCCGCTCCAGTTTTCCGACGGGCGGCTCAACACATACAATACGGTCAGTCGCCCGGCGTACTCCGCTTCCAGCTGATCCAGTTTTTCCTTGAAAATAATGCTATTTTCATCCCGGTTTCCGTACATCAAAAGTACCTTGAGGTCTGTAGTTTTCAGCACGGTTTTCAGGATAGAAAACAGGGGAGTAATTCCACTTCCCGCACCTGTCATCACCAGTTTTTCCGGGTGTTCTTCGTCCGGCTCATAAATAAACCGGCCCATAGGTTCAATTACTTCCAGGAAGTCGCCTTCTTTGACCTTGTCGCAAAGGTAATGCGACACCACTCCGTCTTTTACCCGTTTCACCGTGACGGAAACCGATGAATCCGTAGCCGGAGAACTCGACATGGAGTAACTGCGTCTGACCTTCTTCCCGTCGTTTCCCGGCACCACCACCGTCAGGAATTGCCCTGCCTTGTACCGGATCTGCTCATTAATAGGATGCCAGAAGTGAATGGAAACCGCGTCTTCGGTTTCTTTCACAATTTTCTGGACTTGTAGAAAGTAGGTTTTCATAAGTGGTGCAAAGTTACGCAGGTTTTATGAACGGTGAATCAGAGGTAAAATAAAAACTCCTTCTTGGGGGAAGGAGTTTAAAACAGAAGGAGGCGCCGCAACACCTACTTTCCTCTTATTTCTCTACTGTGATGCAGTCAATGATGTACTTGACCTACCAACTTCAGTTTGTTAGGTTCCGGTAGGTACGGATCCCGTACCTGGGAATGGAATGGTTTCAGATTTCAGAAACGGGTTACTTCTTAAATCTGTTCTTTCCCTTGAAAATCCTGCTACTGCACTTGCTATAAGGAGGCACAGAATAAGAATAATTTGATAGTGCGCATTTTTCTTGGCGGTAAACGTAGGTTTCATCCAAAGCTCAGTTAAGTATTTCAAAATTGGTAGATCTGCACATCTCCTCCGCCTAAAATGGAGTTGACGGAAGCCAATGCCGTCAAGTTCCCCGTCCGGAAACAATTAGCGGTTAGAGCCAAATATCTATCGAATATGAAGTACTGCAATTTCCATGCCACATCTACGGCACGCACTTCATAAAAGAAAGTGAAAAACATGTCTCCGCTTTCTATCGTAAAGGTTATCACTCCCTTTTAGGCTTACTTTTCCCGTATAAAAAGAAAACTTTACCGTATTTCTCCTATTTTAGCGTCCGGATGTTCAACCTTGATATGAAAGAAAAAAACAAATACCTTATCCCATTTATACTGGTCACCAGTCTTTTTTTTATGTGGGGACTGGCCAACAACCTCACCGGCGTTCTGATTCCTCATTTGCGGAAAGCGCTTGAACTGAGTAATACCCAGAGCACCCTGGTAGATACCGCCGTGTATTTCGCTTATTTTATCGCAGCCATTCCTGCGGGTATACTCCTGAAAAAAACCGGGTATAAAAACGGTATCATTACCGGACTGCTGGTTTTTAGTGCGGGATGTTTGCTATTTATACCGGCCGCTAATCAGCGGGAGTTTTCCATCTTTTTGCTGGGTTCCTTTATTATAGGTACCGGCCTGGCCACCCTGGAAACGGCAGCCAACCCCTATGCCGCCCGGCTAGGACCGGAGGAAACCGCCACCACCCGTTTAAACCTGGCGCAGTCGTTTAATGGACTGGCCGCCACCGCCGCACCTTTTCTGGGCACCCTCTTTATTCTTTCGGGAAAAGAATACAGCCCGGAACAGATGGCCCTGATGCCCGAAGCGGAAAAAGTGAGTTACCTGACCACCGAAGCCGCTTCCGTGAAAGGTCCTTACCTGATCATCGGCCTGATCCTGCTTGTACTGGCTCTGCTGTTTTTCCTGATGAAGTTTCCTGAAATTGAAGAAAAGGAAGGCGGGGAAGCCTCCGGCAGTTTCCTGGCCGCATGGAAATACCCCGGACTACGCGCTGCGGTAGTGGCCCAGTTTTTTTATGTGGGGGCACAGGTCTGCATTACCAGTTTCTTTATCCGCATGGCCATGACCGGGGGCGGTATGGGCGAAAAAGAAGCCGGTTCTTACCTGGGCATTTACGGCCTTCTGTTTATGATCGGGAGGTTCGCCGGCACGGGACTCACCCGCGTTATCGCTCCGGCGCGTTTGCTTGCCGTGTACGCGGGCGCGGCTATCCTTCTATGTATCATGGCCATTCACCTTGAAGGAAACCTGGTGATTTTTGCGCTCGGGGCCCTTGGCTTCTTCCTCTCTATTATGTTTCCCACTATATTTTCATTGGGTATACAAGGACTGGGCACTCACACGAAAGCGGGCTCCTCCCTGATTGTAATGGCCATTATCGGCGGCGCCATTTTCCCCGTGATCATGGGCAATGTGATTGACCGGGCGGGCGACAATATACAGCCGGGTTATTATGTACCCCTGGTGTGTTTTGTGGTGGTACTGCTGTTCGCACTAAGGCACCAAAAGCGGGAACCAAAAACAAAATAATAGCTGATTGCTGAAAGCTAATAGCCCAAAAAAACTGATGAGAAAATACGCGCTTGTACTTGATCTTGTAGACGATGACAACCTGATTGCCGAATACGAGAAATACCACCGGGAGGTCTGGCCGGAGATTATAGAAAGTATCCGGGATTCCGGGATAAAGGAAATGGAAATCTACCGTTTTGCCAACCGCCTGTTTATGGTGATGGAAACCGAAGATCATTTTACATTTGAACAAAAAGCCGAAGCCGACCGCCTGAACCCTAAAGTCCAGGAATGGGAAGCGCTCATGTGGAAATATCAACAGGCTTTGCCCGGCTCACCGCCCGGAGCGAAATGGATGCCGGCAAAGCTTGTCTTCCGTATGTAATTACAGTTCAGGAAAAGAACTCCTGAATTTCGAAAACTGATCGGCGCTCAGTATGTTCTTGAGTTCTTTGTGGTAATTTTCTTTGGTGGAGGCCGCCAGGCCTTGCTCGTTGTTCTCCCGGATTCTTTGCAGAAGCTTCTGGTTCACTACATTGACGCTCAACACCTTGTCTTCCTGCACCTTACTCAGGCTCAATACCGTTCTCATGCGGTTCGTCAGCTCTTTGGCCTGAGATTCGGCGCTGGAAACCTGGGATGAGGCTTCTCTGCCACCCGTACTTAACCCTCCGCCGGTGGCGCAGGCCGACATCAGCACGCCCACCAGCACCGTTACAATTACTTTTTTCATTTTTATTTGTGTTTAGTTCTTATTAGATTCTTCCGTTCCGAAAAGGTTTAGGGGAACGATCAAAAGGGGACATAGACCACCTTTTTGGTCTCAAAAAATTCCTCTTCGAAATACTCTTTCAGGTCAAAAATCTGGTATTTCCGTTTGATTTCCCCCATTTCCTCTTTCAGATCTCCTCCTTTCAGGTAAAGAATACCGTTATCCAGGGGACTGAAATGGTTGCGGTTAATCTTATTTTGCACCCAACCCAGGAAAGGCCCCATGCGCGTCACGGCCCGGCTGATAATAAAATCATAGGTGCCGCGGAGTTGCTCTACCCGCTGGTGTTCAGGCTTTACATTGGTCAGTCCCAGTCCGGCAGCTACCTCTTCCACCACTTTGATCTTTTTTCCTACCGCATCCACCAGGTGAAACGACACCTCCGGAAAAAGAATGGCCAGGGGAATTCCCGGGAAACCGCCTCCCGTGCCCACATCCAGGATCTCGGAATCGTCGGCAAAGCGGCAAACTTTTGCTATGCCCAGGGAATGCAGCACATGCCTTTCGTACAGCATATCGATATCCTTGCGCGAAATCACATTGATTTGGGAATTCCATTCTTCGTACAATTCGCCCAGTCTGCTGAACTGTTCTTTCTGTTTTTCCGTCAGGTCCGGAAAGTACCTGTAAATGATATCTGCCTCCACTTTTACTCTTTTTTCACAAAGATAAGTAGTTTCCACGCTTTCAGAAACCGGTAAATTCCAGTATTTTTGGTTTTTAAAACAAATTGCATGTCGGTACTACCAGGCTCCATTGAGCAACTGCTTCCCCACTACCTGGAAGGAAAAGATTACTCCGCGATAGCCGTTATCGTGGATAAAAACACACGGAAAGACTGTTACCCCCGTATTAAAGACCTGCTTCCGAAACATCTGCTGATTGCTGTGCAGGAGGGCGAAGAATATAAAAATTTAGATAGTTGTATAATTATCTGGAACAAACTTACCGAAGCTGCGTTTGACCGCCACGCCCTGGTCATTAACCTGGGCGGAGGCGTAGTGGGCGACATGGGCGGTTTCTGTGCCGCCACCTATAAAAGGGGCATTGACTTTATCCAGGTACCTACTACCCTTTTGGCCCAGGTAGATGCCAGTGTGGGGGGAAAATTAGGCATTGATTTCCAGGGGTTAAAAAATCATATCGGGGTATTTACACCTCCCCGCGCGGTGCTGATTGATGCAGCCTTTCTTTCTACGCTTCCGGAAAGGGAACTGAGGTCGGGTTTTGCCGAGGTCATCAAACACTGCCTGATCCGCGACCGGGCCATGTGGGACCGTATCCGGCGGACCGAGCTGGGCGATATGCCCATGCAGGAGCTGATCGTACACTCCGTGGCCATCAAAAAGGCAATTGTCAATGAAGATCCTACCGAAAAGGGGCTCCGGAAAATTCTGAATTTCGGACATACTATCGGACATGCCGTAGAAACGTTCTACCTCGAAAAAGAGCGACTGCTGCACGGGGAAGCCATTGCCATCGGGATGATCTGCGAGGCGTATATCGCCTATTCCCGGAATATGCTCACCGAAACCGAACTCGGAGAAATAGAGGAGTATATCTTTTCGGTTTACGGAGCCGTGCGCCTCGACTCCCAGGATTTTGCCCCTATTGCGGCCTTAACCGCCCAGGACAAAAAAAACCGTGGAAATGTGGTGAGGGCCGCTTTGCTGGAAGGTATCGGCCACTGCGCATACGATATCCCCATCACTAAAAAAGACATTCTCAAAGCATTGAAATATTATTGTGGAATTATATAATTATACAAATATCTAAGGAATTTTAGATATTAGAAATTAGATATTAGCTTTTAGACTCTCTGGTAGCTAACTTCCAATGGCTAATAGCTAATTTCTAACATCTAATAGCTAACATCTAAATTGCGCTTGTCATGTCGACCCAACGAAAGCTGGTCATTTTACTGTTCGCGTCTCTCTTCGCGATCATCCTGCTTTTCAGCGGTTTTATTTACTATAACCTGATTGAATATTCTTACGCCGATTTTCACGCCCGTCTTCATACCCGCGCACTAACTACGGCAAAAATTGAGCTCGAAAGTAACCAGGAGGCCGACTATCTGAAACAGTTCAAAGCAGAATACCTGGAAAAACTAACGAATGAGCGGCACTACATTATCAGAACCGACACCCTGAACCTGGAAGAGCTCAGCGACCTCACCCGCATTCCCGAAAGTTTTTTAAAGGAGGCTATGCGCGACGGGGAGCATTTTTACAAAGACGGGAATACTTTCTATAATGCGGTGGTGACCCGGCACGAGGCCGGAGAATACCTGGTCATTGTATCCGCAGAAAACTATTACCACACCCACCACGAGGTGTACCTCCGCCAATTGCTTGTGGGTACCATTATTTTTGCAGTACTCCTGATCTTTTTTCTCTCCTACTGGATTTCCAGCCGGATCAGCAAGCCCCTGCACGAAATCAGCAGCCGAGTGAATGAAATTGGCACCGACAAACTTCACCTCCGCATTCCGGAAAGCGATCTTCCCCGTGAACTGGAAATTCTCTCCAAGTCGTTTAATATCATGCTCGACCGGTTGGAAACCTCTTTTGAAGCACAGAAAAATTTCGTTTCCAACGCTTCCCACGAATTTCGTACCCCGCTCACTTCCATCATAGGGGAGGCCGACCTGGCCCTGGCGCGGGAAAGAGAACCCCGGTTTTATCAAGATACACTCCAGGTGATTCTGAGCGAGGCCGAAAAACTTAACCATAAGACACAAGCCCTCCTCTTTCTCGCCCAAACCGGTTTCCGAAAGTCTAAACTCCCGTTTGAACCCCTTCGTGTAGACGAAATTCTCCTTGGCTGTAAAGAAACTTTCAACAAAATTGATCCGGCCAATAAAATATCCCTCCATTTCTCCAACCTGCCAGAGCAGCACCAAAAGCTCCAGATCCAGGGTAACCGACAGCTTCTGACCCTTGCCCTCACCAATATCATGGGCAACGGCCTGAAATATTCCAAGAATGAAATTGTGGATGTCAGTCTGGAATGGGAAAAAGAGGATATTCTCATTATTATCCGCGACAAAGGGATCGGAATACCGGAAAGCGAACTGCCCTTCATATACGACCCCTACTTCCGCGCTTCCAACACCGACGACTTCGAAGGCTACGGTATAGGCCTGCCCCTGGCCCGGAATATTATCCGCCTGCACAAGGGAGAACTGAGGGTTATTTCAGCTGAAAATGCCGGCGTTACCGCTGAAATTAAAATTCCATTAAGACCGAATTAGAATATAATTAGAATGCTTCCCTGGCGGGTTTTTTATGAAACCTGAGAGATAAGCCCGGCGTTTAAACCTCTGGAAAGGCGTTACTAAATGCGTCTGAAATGTTTAAACTCATCTTATGAATTCGAAGTATTTAAGAAATCTGAAGTACGATTTACCCGCGGGTCTGGTAGTATTTCTTGTCGCCCTACCCCTCTGTCTGGGTATATCCCTGGCTTCCGGGACGCCTTTTTTCAGCGGCATTATTGCCGGAGTGATCGGTGGATTGGTCATCGGAACCCTTTCCAACAGTCAACTCAGTGTGAGCGGTCCTGCGGCCGGTCTGGTGGCTATCGTTATTTCCGCCATTGCCACGCTCGGTAGCTTTGAAGCCTTTTTAGTGGCGGTCGTCCTCTCCGGACTCTTCCAGATTATCCTGGGCTTCATTAAAGCCGGTGTACTGGCCTACTATTTCCCTTCCAATGTGATCAAGGGAATGCTTTCCGGAATAGGAATCATCATTATACTCAAACAGATCCCCCATGCCCTGGGCTATGACGCGGAAACCTTCAGTGAGTTAACCAGCTTTTTCAAGAAAGACGGGGGCAATGCCCTCCAGGCCGTTTGGCAGTCGTTTGAACAGATCAACCCCGGCGCGGCGCTCATCTGCCTCATCGCCCTGGGCACCATACTGGCGTTCGAAACCAAAAGGCTCAAACCGGTTTCCAGGATTATACCGGGCGGACTGGTGGCGGTGGTGATCAGTGTAGTGGTCAGCGAACTGATTTTTAAAAATATCCCTGCGCTGGCGGTCTCCGGCGACCACCTCGTGAATGTGCCGGTAGCCAATTCCTTCTCAGAAGTGCTCGGACTTTTCACTTTTCCCGATTTCTCGGTCATTATGAACTCCCAGGTATGGGTGGTGGCGTTGACCATTACCGCCGTGGCTTCTATAGAGACCTTATTGTGTATTGAGGCCGTAGACCAGCTGGACCCCCACAAAAGATTCACGAACAATAACCGTGAACTGATCTCCCAGGGTATCGGGAATATGACTTCGGGGCTGATCGGCGGACTTCCCATTACTTCGGTGATTGTGCGAAGCAGCGCCAACCTGAACGCCAATGCCCGTACAAAAGTCTCCACGATTTTTCACGGAGTACTGCTTTTCGCCTCCGTTCTGCTAATTCCTGTGGTCTTGAACAAAATTCCCCTGGCTTCCCTCGCGGCCATCCTGATCCATACCGGTTATAAACTGGCTAAGCCCTCGATCTTCCGGGAAATGTTTGGAAACGGGAAATACCAATGGAAACCCTTCCTGGTTACAGTAGTCAGCGTAGTCATCTTTGATCTGCTGGTAGGCGTGGGTGTGGGACTGGCCTATTCCGTATATTACATTCTGAAAGGAAATTTCAAAAATTCCTTTTTCTATGATAAGCCCGCCCCCGATTCTTCCGAACCTATCCGGATGATCTTGTCGGAAGAGGTTTCTTTCCTGAACAAAGCCAATATCAAAGAGTCTCTGGAGGCTATTCCCAAGAACAGCGCTATTGTGATAGATGCCACCAATTCTTCCTATATTGATTTTGACGTATTGCAGGGAATCAAAGAGTTTGTGGATTACAAATCGAAGTACCGGAACATCGATTGCCGGTTACTCGGCTTTGACAAGCAGTTTTCCCTGGAAGAAGTACCGGCCGCTACTCATTAAATTCACCCCGGCATTCAAAAAGTATATTAAATGTTTAGTGGTAGATAAGGCGGGAGTTTATGGCTCCCGTTTTTCTTTCCCGGAGATGTTTCAAAACTTACAAACTGCTGCGTTGTTTTGAAAATTCGGCTTCAGTCACATACCTTTAGCATGCTCCTTCAACCTCAACGCCTTGTATGTTTTGAAACATCTTCCCCCCGGTCGTAACAACTCTTGATTCGGATAAGCAGCTAACAGAGGGCGGCTTATGCGGGAAGAAGGCTCTTCCTGCGCAGAATGGATTCAAAAAGCTTCTGGTCGTGTTCCGAAGTAAATACTTCATTGCGGAAATGCAGGAATTGTCCACGTCCCATGTGCAGGTAAAAGCCGGTTTTATCTTTTTCGGCTGATTTTACCATATCCCATTTGATTACACCGCCTTCTTTGGCGTTCAGCTTCACCAGGATCTGGCGGCTGTCTACCTCGTACGCGAATTTATCAAACATTTGTTTGTTCTGGTCCATCTGGGTAGCCGCATAAAATTGCAGGTACCAGAAAGCGGCAAAAAGAATGGCTCCTACAATGGCCGTCACCAGGATCCACCAGTTTTTATACACCCCTGTAAAATTCAGAACCAGGCCCAGTACCGCCACCGCCGCCGGCACCAGAAACCATATTTTCACCCGGTCAATCTGGCCTATAAATGCCTTTTTGATGTAGTGTTTCTTGTCTAAAGCAAATTTCTTGGTTTTAACTATCATATCTGTTCGTTCGACCTGCAAAATTAGGAAAAACCGCCCGAATAGTCCCGGCCATTGGAAAATATATTTCCCCATATTTTAAAGTATTTTCAGGTATAAAACCAAGTATTGGTTATTTTTGCAATCATGTTATTTCCAGAATATGTCTAAAGCCTTGCTACTCACCCGTGAAAAAACTCTTCAGAAAGCGAAACGAATGGCCTACCAGATCCTGGAGAACAATACCGGCGAAAGTGAAGTAGTCATAGCAGGTATTGGCGGAGAAGGCTATTACCTGGCGGAAATCATCGCGGAATTTCTGCGCGAAATCTCCGGCCTGAAGGTGACCCTCGCTAAAATCAGTTTTGACAAAGCCGCCACCTCCCAACCTGACATCACCATTGAAAGCGAGGTAGATACATTCCGCCACAAGTCGGTGGTGATTGTAGACGACGTACTTAATTCCGGCAGAACCCTGGCCTTTTGCCTGAGGCCTTTTCTTTCTATTCCCCTGAGGAAATTACAGGTGGCCGTGATGGTAGACCGGAATCACCCCCTGTACCCCATCAAAGCAGATTTTGTAGGCTACAGCCTGTCGACTACCTTGTCAGACCACGTACAGGTGGTGCTGTCTGACCCGTCTGAGACGGGCGTGTATTTATATTAAAAAACGGATAAATGGAGGCAATCAGCTCTTTCTTTACCTATATCATGAACTCGGAAGAGATCATACAAACCGGCGGACTACTGGCTATCCTGCTGATTGTGTACATAGAAAACGGTCTTTTTTTTGGTTTCTTTCTACCCGGCGACTACCTCCTGTTTCTTACGGGTGTTTTTGTAGCCTCCCAGCATCTCGACCAACCTATTTTTCTGGTACTCATCGGAGTTTTTATCGCAGCGGTATTGGGAGCCTACTCCGGCTATATTTCCGGGCGTTTTTTCGGGGACAAGATCCGAAACAAGAAAGATTCTCTTTTTTTTAAACAGAAATACCTGGCCCGTACTGCCAACTACTTTGAGAAATACGGCAACCGCACCCTCATTATCGCGCGTTTTTTGCCGATGATAAGAACTTTCGCGCCTATTCTGGCGGGGCTGGTACGGATGAATTTTGTACAATTCAGTATTTACAATGTGGTGGGGGGAGCCATCTGGACATTGACGCTGGTGGGCGGCGGCTATCTGCTGGGAAACCGTTTCCCTTTTATTATCGATTACGTGCACTACATTATTATGTTTTTCCTGGCCATCACCACATTCACGGTGATTAAGGGATACCTGAACGCGAGGAGGGAATTTAGGGATGAGTAGGGAGTTCTGAGTGCTTAGTGCCGAGTAGTGAGTAGTGAGTAGTGAGTAGTGCCCTTCGTCAAGCTCAGGGTGACAGTAGCACAGGCGCTGCCCTTGTCAGGCTGCCTGGGCCGGCGCGCGCAGCTGGCCCCGAGCTGTCGAAGCCCCCGTAATTCGTAATTTTTAATTCGTAATTTACTCCCGTAATTGTCAATTCAGAAAACCCTGGGCAATCCAAAATACCCCGTAGGGGTTATATATCGCTAGAATTTGGTAATGCATAGACCCACCCTGTAGGGGTCACATATTTGCCCTTCGTCAAGCTCAGGGTGACAGTAGGGAGTAGTGAGTCTCCGTAATTCGCAATTCGCAATTTTTAATTCGTAATTGATCCCCGTAATTCGTAATTCATTTCAGGGAGTTGGCGGCGCGGGCCACAAAAAAAGAGCCTCCCTTTCGGAAAGCTCTCTCTGTAAATCCTGGTACCTGTTACAGTCTGAAGTGCGAGAATGCCTTGTTGGCATCTGCCATTCTGTGAGTATCGTCTTTCTTTTTCACAGAAGCACCTTCACCTTTTGAAGCGGCGATGATTTCTCCTGCCAGACGTTCCGTCATGGTTTTCTCGCCACGCTTACGTGCGTAACCGATCATCCATTTCATACCCAGCGACTGCTTACGCTCGGCTCTTACCTCGGTAGGAACCTGGAACGTGGCGCCCCCTACTCTGCGGCTTTTTACTTCCACAGAAGGCATAACGTTGCTTAAAGCCTTTTTCCAGACCTCAAGACCGTTTTCACTGGTTCTTTTTTCAACGATCTCCAATGCACCGTAAAAAATACTGTAGGCCAGCGATTTTTTACCGTCATACATCAGGTTGTTAACAAACTTGGTTACGGTAACATCCCTGAATTTCGGATCAGGTAATACGTAACGCTTTTTGGGTTTTGCTTTTCTCATTTCTTAAATCTTTTTAAGAAGGTTTCGTTTAACGATTTAAACTAATTCACATTCGGTAAAAACTGAATATTACTTCCCTATATATTCTGATGAACAGAGATTATAAAGAATTATTTTTTCTTACCTTTTGTTGGAGCCGCGGCTACCTGACCCGGTTTAGGACGCTTGGCACCATACTTGGAACGACTCTGCTTACGGTTATTCACACCGGCTGTATCCAGTGCCCCGCGAACGATGTGGTAACGTACACCCGGAAGGTCTTTTACCCTGCCGCCCCTGATCAATACGATCGAGTGCTCCTGCAGGTTATGGCCTTCGCCGGGAATATAAGCGTTAACCTCCTTCTGGTTGGTTAAACGTACACGGGCTACTTTTCTCAAAGCCGAGTTAGGCTTCTTGGGAGTAGTCGTGTACACACGCGTACATACACCACGACGCTGAGGACACGAATCCAATGCCGGAGACTTCGAATTATACTGTAAGGTCTCTCTTCCTTTTCTTACTAACTGCTGTATAGTAGGCATTGTAAACTGTTAAAAATTAATTAATTAAAATAAATTACCCTATTTTTGGGAGTGCAAAGATAGCAGTTTTTATTTAATTATGAAACGTTTAGAGTAAAATAATCTGATTTACAGCACTTCTCCTCTGGAACCTCAGAATATATGCCCTCCCCTGTTTATAGTCTGACGGATCCTGCCTATTTTTGGTGTTTATTAACGGTTCACCATGTATAATCTTAAACAAAAAGTGGCGGTGGTCACCGGGGGAGCAAGCGGCATTGGCCTGGAGATCTCCCGTACACTAGCCCGGTACGGGGCCATCGTACATATTTTTGAGGTCAACCCGGTTCTGGCCGAAAGAGAAGCGGACCTCATCAACGCCAACGGCGGAGTCGCCTATGCCCACCGGGTAGATGTAGCCCGGCAGGAAGAAGTGCTGAAAAAAGTAGAAAAAATCAACAGTCTTCATCCCATTCATATTCTGGTCAATAACGCCGGCATTTCGCATGTGGGCACAGTGGAAAGTACAACGGAAACCGACCTCGACCGGGTATATAATGTCAATATCAAAGGGGTGTACAATTGCCTGCATGCCGTGATACCGGTGATGAAAAAAAACGGTGGCGGGGTGATTGTGAATATGGCCTCTATAGCGGCCTCGGTAGGACTGCCCGACCGCTTCGCCTACTCCATGAGCAAAGGCGCCATACGGGCTATCACCTTCCAGGTGGCCCGCGATTACCTTTCCGACCATATCCGGTGCAATTGCATCTCTCCCGCACGGGTACACACCCCGTTTGTAGACGGATTCATTAAAAAGAACTACCCAGGAAAAGAAACGGAGATGTTCGAAAACCTTTCCAAAACCCAACCCATAGGCCGCATGGGAAAACCGGAGGAAATCGCTGCGCTTACCGCCTTCCTGGTCTCCGATCAGGCAGCTTTCATTACCGGAACCGATTACCCGATTGACGGCGGATTTATAAAATTAAATAATTAACGAAATATCTAAATTAAATAGCCATGAGCATTCAGCCGGGTGGCGTACCACTATCAGAAAACCGGCACACCAGCGAAGCGTCGCCCGACCGTCGGCTAGGCGCCCCCCAATAAATAAACGAAGTGTCGCGGGGCGGCCTTCCACCAGGCTGACTGCTGAAAGCTAATGGCTGAAAGCAAAAATTTTATACACATGAAGTTAATACGTTTTGAACAGGACGGGAAAATAAAACCGGGGATTATCACCTCTACAGGTCAATGGCTGGACGTCTCCGCATTTGGGGAAGATTATAATGAGGGTTTCTTTACCCACAACGGCCCGGAACGCCTCAGCGCCTGGTTAAAAAGCCATTCGGCCGATTGTCCGGAAGTATCCCCTGACACACGGCTAGACTCCTGCGTGGCCAGACCTTCCAAAATCATTTGCATCGGCTTGAATTATGCCCAACACGCAGCGGAATCCGGGATGGCTATCCCGAAGGAACCTGTGGTTTTCTTTAAATCGACTACTGCCCTCTGTGGGCCCAACGATGACGTAATCATCCCGCGAAACTCCGTAAAAACCGATTGGGAGGTAGAACTCGCCCTGGTGATCGGGAAGAAAGCTTTGTACGTAAACGCAGCCGACGCCTGGGAGTACATCGCCGGATATTGTACCCATAACGACTATTCAGAACGGGAATTCCAGATCGAACGGGGAGGACAATGGGTCAAAGGCAAGTCGGCCGACACGTTCGCACCTCTCGGGCCTTTCCTGGCCACTCCCGACGAAATAACCGATCCGCATCACCTGAACCTGTGGCTGAAAGTGAACGGAGAAAAACTCCAGGATTCCAACACGAGCGATTTCATTTTCGGTATCCCGCATATTATTGAACACCTGACCCAATTCATGACCCTGCTTCCGGGCGATGTGATCTCCACCGGCACACCCGCAGGCGTAGGCCTGGGCTTTAAACCGCCCCGCTATTTGAAGCCGGGCGATGTTGTAGAGTTAGGGATCGAGGGTTTGGGCGTGCAGCGGCAGGTGGCGGTGGCGTATGAGTGAGTGGTGAGTAGTGAGTAGTGAGTAGTCAGGCACAATAAGACTTATTTATAGCGTGTTTTAAGGAAAAGGAGCCTGTAAACCTAGTCCACGCCCCCGTACTCCACCACCTTCGCTTTCGCCTCCAGAGTTATTCCCTCGTATTCGCGGCGAACGAATTCCAGGGTTTCCAGGATCTCTTCGAGGTTCATGCTCTGCACCAGCTTCATGCGGTGTTCTTTGAAGTTGGGGAGGCCTTTGAAGTAATTGGAGTAGTGGCGACGCATTTCGAGAATACCCAGGGTTTCGCCTTTCCATTCTACCGAAAAGCGGAGGTGCTGCGCGGCGGCGTTTACCCGCTGATTCATGTCGGGTGCGTCCAGGTATTGGCCCGTACGGAAATAATGCTTGATTTCATTGAAGATCCAGGGATACCCAATGGCGGCCCGGCCGATCATGATCCCGTCTATACCGAAGCGGTTGCGGTATTCCAGGGCTTTTTCGGGGCTGTCGATATCTCCGTTACCAAAAATCGGGATACGGATTCTCGGGTTTTCCTTTACTTTGGCAATCAGCCTCCAGTCGGCTTCTCCTTTGTAGAGCTGGGCCCGCGTACGCCCGTGAATGGTCAGGGCCTGAATGCCCACATCCTGCAATCTTTCGGCCACCTCTTCAATGTTTTTGGTGGAATCGTCCCAACCCAAGCGGGTCTTCACCGTGACCGGAAGGTGCGTGGCTTTTACTACGGCCGAGGTCATGGCCGCCATCAGGGGAATGTCTTGCAACAGCGCTGCGCCCGCCCCCCGGCAAGCCACCTTTTTGACCGGACATCCGTAATTAATATCAATCAGGTCAGGATTCACCTCCGTGGAAATACGGGTACATTCGGCCATCGTATCTACGTCTGAACCGAAAAGCTGAATACCGATAGGTCGCTCGTAGGGAAAGATATCCAATTTACGCACACTCTTTACGGCGTTCCGGATGAGGCCTTCCGACGACACGAATTCGGTGTACATCATATCGGCCCCATTCTCCTTACATACCTGGCGGAAAGGCGGATCGCTCACGTCTTCCATAGGGGCCAGCAGCAGGGGAAATTCTCCCAGTTCAATATTTCCGATCTTAACCATACTGCAAAAATAATTGATTTCTCAGGGATAAAGTTCGAAAACTCTGAAAAATGAGGCTACCGTAAGGAGGCCACAGTGCCGTCAGAAAGGAAGGGGAGCCTTCAGATAGGGCCGGAGATCTTCCCACAGAAGGGTCAGGCGGGTAATGCCCGCAGCACCCGGCGCTATGGTGTATTTATCGAAATAGAAAGTGATACCCCGGTCTTTTACCACAAAATGCTGAAAATTGGACCCGAAGAAATACCCGTCACAACCGCATTTGCTCTTGTCGAGCGTTACCCCGTCTTCCTTTAAATAGGAAAGACCCAAACCGGACTCCACGAAATCTTTAAAGAAAAGCGTGCTGTCTGACAGGGCGGTCCGGGCAAGCAGGCGTGACAACTCGATGTCTTTGTTTTCGGAGAAGTCCAGGATATCGTCAATGGACACCTGCCGGTTATTTTCATTGAAACTGTAAGTATTCACCCGGGTATTTCCGTTGGCTCCTCCGGTATATTCATAGGTAGTAAAAAGATAAGAAACGGTTTGGAGGCTGTCGGAAGTAAAACGCTCGAAACCCATATCGTAGCTGTACCGGATATCCGCCCTTTCCGGGAAAGTCTGCGTGATTTTCTGCTCTTCTTCAAAGACCGCCCCTCCGGCTTTCCACTCTTCCTTCTTAGACCGGTAGCGGTCCAGCACAAAGGCCTTCATCACCTGTCCTTTATCCCGGTATTCTTCCGGGTATTCTACGGAAATAGTATAAAAAGAAGTCGAATCGGCCAGCACGGCCTTCCTTTCGGTAGAAGACCCACCGGGCGCACACCCCTGGAGAAAAAGAACGGCCAGTATGATTATGGATTTATACATGTGTTATCCTTATTATATAGGCAACGTATCTTTATGTTCAAAAATTGTCTTACCAATTTCTAACCAACGCATTGATACGGTCAAGAAGTACGCGTGACTTCGGCCCGATCTTTCCGTTGCCCACCACATGCTCATCAATGCGGGTAATGGGCAGAACCCTCTTGGTGGTGCTGGTGGTAAAGACCTCGTCTGCCTCCAGGGTTTCCTGCAAGGTAACGGGCCGGATCTCGATATCAAAGTCGGGTCGGGCCAACTCCAGGACCGTCCTCCGCGTAATTCCTTCCAGGATATCCTTATCCGGGGTGATCAGCTTATTTTCCTTCACAATAAACACATTGCTTCTGCTTAGTTCACTGATGAACCCGTTTTTGTGAAAAAGTACATCCGACACCTTTTTCTGCGGGAAATCCTGGCGCAGAATCAGCAGATGTTTGTAGTCGGTACTTTTCAGCATGGGCAGGTCACGCACAAACTCATACGTCATGACCCCGATGCCGTTCTCGTGTTCTCCGGGTACGTCTTTGTGCAGATCTTCCGATAGGATAATCATATTCGGCGCCTGCATGGAGATGGAATCTGAGGTAAATCCACCGGTCAGGAGGAAACGAAAAGCGCAGTTTTCTTCGTCCTGAAGGGCAAAAAGTTTCGATACGATCCGGTGGGTTTCGTCTTTGGTGAGCGGACAGGGGATTCTCAGGATCTTTGCCGAACGCTCAAACCTTTCCCAGTACCAGTCCCACTGAAAGGGACGTCCGTTATACGTTTGAAAATAATCGAAAAGTCCGTACCCCCGGAGTATACCCAGGTCATTAAAGTGAAAACGGGCGGAAGCCACGTCTGTGATTTTGCCGTTCAGCCAACAGTGATGCATTTATTATTGTAGTTTTCTGTATCTGATTCTTTTAGGGGCTACCTCTCCCTGTCTTTTTTTCCGGTTTTCTTCGTACTCGGAAAAGTTACCTTCAAACCACACTACCTGGGAGTCTCCCTCGAAAGCCAGGATATGGGTAGCCACCCGGTCGAGGAACCACCGGTCGTGGGAGATAACCACAGCGCAGCCGGCAAAATTTTCCAGTCCTTCTTCCAGGGCCCGGAGCGTATTCACGTCCAGGTCATTGGTGGGTTCATCCAGAAGGAGAAGGTTTCCGCCTTCCTTCAGCATCATGGCGAGGTGTACCCGGTTGCGTTCTCCTCCGGACAGTACTCCGATTTTCTTTTCCTGGTCTGCCCCTGCGAAGTTAAATTTGCTGACGTACGCGCGCGCGTTCATCTGTTTGTTTCCCAGGCTGATCCACTCGTTTCCTTCCGAAATCATTTCGTATACCGTTTTGCCGGAATCCAGTTGGTCGTGTTCCTGGTCTACATAGGCCAGTTTCACGGTATCGCCTACTTCGAAAGTACCATCCAGGGGCTGGAGGTGGCCGGTAATCAGTTTAAAGAGGGTGGTTTTACCGGCGCCGTTGGGACCGATAATGCCCACAATTCCTGCGGGAGGCAGGCTGAAGTTCAGGTTTTCATACAGGAGCCGGTCTTCGAAACCCATTTTAATATTTTTGGCTTCGATCACCTTGTTTCCCAGGCGGGGACCGGGCGGAATATACAATTCCAGTTTTTCTTCCCGCTCTTTGGCATCCTGGTTCAGGAGGTTGTCGTAGGCGCTGAGACGGGCCTTTGATTTCGCGGTTCGTCCTTTGGGCGACATCCGTACCCATTCCAGCTCCCTTTCCAGGGTTTTCTGGCGCTTCGACTGACTTTTTTCTTCCTGGGCCAGGCGGTTTTGTTTTTGTTCAAGCCAGGAGGAGTAATTTCCTTTCCATGGAATCCCCTCTCCCCTGTCGAGTTCCAGGATCCAGCCGGCCACATTGTCCAGGAAATACCGGTCGTGCGTCACCGCAATCACCGTACCTTTGTATTGATTCAGGTGCTGTTCCAGCCAGAGTACCGATTCGGCATCCAGGTGGTTGGTGGGTTCGTCAAGCAGGAGTACATCCGGCTGCTGCAAAAGCAACCGGCACAGCGCTATCCTGCGCTTCTCTCCCCCGGAAAGGGTAGAAATCTTCACTTCTTCCGGAGGGCATCTCAGTGCGTCCATCGCCCGTTCCAGGCGGGAGTCCAGCTCCCAGGCATCCAGGGCATCCAGCTTTTCCTGTACATCGCCCTGGCGCTCCATTAGTTTCTCAAAATCGGCATCCGGTTCGGCAAACGCTTCGTTAATGGTATCAAATTCCTTTAAAAGCGCTACCACCTCGGCTACCCCTTCTTCCACTACTTCTCTCACCGTCTTGTCGGGATCCAACTGAGGTTCTTGTTCCAGGAGACCTACGGAATACCCCGGGGAAAAGACCACTTCCCCGTTGATGTTTTTATCTATTCCGGCGATGACGCGGAGAAGTGTAGATTTTCCGGAACCGTTCAGGCCCAGCACCCCGATCTTGGCCCCGTAGAAAAAAGAAAGATAAATATTTTTTAGTACCTGCCGATTGGGAGGAATGATTTTACTCACTCCGGCCATCGAAAAGATCACCTGTTCACTCATATATTTTTTTAAAATTGCAATTTAATACACAAATATCACGTTCTTACTTGGTACTGTGCAAAAAATTTACTTTTTTTACACCTCAAAACCAAATAAACAATATAACTTAAACCTGGCCACTCCTGGTATTAATATGAAAGGCGCTACGTTAGAAAATGAATACGCTTACGTTCTTGACGGTAAGGTATTTTTGAAAGGGTATCTGGGCATGCCCGACAGACAGATCGGAGAAGTTAAAAACACGGAGGAAGAGGCTTTCCAGTACTTCGAAAGGAGGTATGAGATAGCGGTTTCCAAAGTGAATCAACTCGAAGAAGAGATCTTAAACGCTCAGAATAAAGGGTCATATCTGACCAAACTTCTCCAATTAAGGAAAAGGCTTCTGAATTTTGACGGCATCGGTAATTTCCTCCCTCTCCTGGACAAACTGGAAGTGATGGAAAAAGACCTGGTGAGCCTCATTGAGCAGAACCAGCTTTCCAACCTGGAAATCAAACGTCAGCTGATTGATGAAGCGAAGCCGTATGAATATAGCCAGGAATGGAAAGAAACGGCAGATACCCTACAGGAAATCCGGACCCGCTGGATCAGGACAGGTCCTGTAGAGAAGGGTCTTAATGCGGCGATTGAAGAGGAGTTCAAGTCCATTCTTGATACGTTCTACCAAGCCAGAAAAGCCTTTTTTGAAGAACAGAACCGGGTAATTGATGAGCGGGTAGCCAAGTATAACGACCTCATTCAGAAAGCGGAAGAGCTGATAGAGCGGGACGACTGGGACGAAGCTTTCCTGGATCTGAAGAATTATCAGACCGAATGGAAAATTATCGGCGAAATTCCGCCGAAAATCCTGAAGGCTCTTTTCAAAAACTTCAAGAGGCCAACTTCCCTGTTTTACGAGAAATATTGCCACGCGAAAGGAATACAGCCGAAGAAGCGGCTTGACCCCCGTGTAGAAGCGCAGATGAATATGGTCAAGGAGGTAGAGAAACTCTCGGAATCCGATGACATGTTCGCGGCTACTAACCGGGCCAAGTTCCTGCTGAACGAATGGAAGACAATCCGGATTCCTGCGCACCTGGCCGACCGTACCATTGCCGAACGTTTCCGTGCGGCGTGCGATAAAATATTTGAACTCAGCTACCTGCATAAGGTAATTGCCCGTAAATATCCTACTTTCAACTTCCTGTCAGACAAGCAGAAAGATCTGACCAAATACCGGGAAATGGAAAGTATAGTTAGAAGGGCGCGTACTGACCTCGACGAGCTGATCCGTTCTTATGACGGTCAGCGCATGGACGAGGAGATGGAAAAAATGATTCAGAGCAACCTGAAAACGCAAAGAAGGAAGCTGCTGATGAAAGAGGTTATCCTGGAAGAGCTCCGGCAGAAGGCGGCGAGTTTGTAATTCGGTTCTCGGCTATGCTGGGTTCTCCGAGCTTTGCTCGGTTCTCGACTGCGCCCGGTTCTCGGAGCTTCGCTCGCAAACTTCGCATTATCATGCTCGTTTGTGCTCGAACTGACATGTGGCGATTGTCAGTTCGAGTTCAAATAAGCATGAGAACCGGGTAACTGTAAATCTGCCATTTGGATATTGTTTTAATATAAAAATCCTTGGAACTTACTGCTAAAAAGGTTGCCGTAATGCAACCCTATTTTCTGCCGTATATCGGTTATTTTCAGCTCATTCATGCGGTTGACGCCTTTGTGGTTTACGACAATATCCAGTTTTCCAAAAAGGGATGGTTCCACCGGAACCGTATGCTACAGAACGGCCGGGATGAATATTTCAGCCTGCCCCTGAAAAAAGCCTCCGATTTCCTGGATGTGCGTGAGCGAAAACTGAGCGATACCTGGCCTGCCGACCGGGAAAAGACGTTGCGCAAGATAGCCGGAAATTACCGGAAGGCGCCGCATTTTGAGACAGCTTACCCCCTGGTGGAACAGATATTTCATTTCCCGGATTCCGGACTTTTTCCTTTTATTTACAATTCCCTGAAAACCCTGTGTGATTTCCTGGAAATCCGGACTCCGCTGGTGGTTTCGTCCACCCTGGAGATCGACCACTCCCTGAAGGGGCAGGAGAAGGTGATAGCGCTGGTCAAAAAGGCGGGAGGAAATACCTATCTCAACCCTATCGGGGGATTTGACCTGTACCAACCGGCGGATTTCAGAGCGGAGGGTTTAACTTTGCAGTTCCATAAAGCACGACCGTTTTCCTACCCCCAGCTGGGAAACGAGTTTGTGCCCTGGTTATCCGTACTTGACCTGATGATGTTCAATTCCCGGGAGCAGATCAGGACCTGGCTGGACCATTTCGATATTATTTTAAAAGATGAACAGGAAAACTAACGTACTTGTCTTTCCCTGCGGAGCCGAAAGCGCTATGGAAATCCATCTGGCGCTGAAAGATGTAATGAATATACGGGTGGTGGGTGCCTCCCAAAGAAAAGACCACGGCCGGATGCTCTTCGCCCATTACTACGGAGACTTCCCCAACATTGCGGAAGAAAACTTCCTGGAAGAGCTGAATAAGCTGATTGAACGGGAGTCTATTGACCTCATTCTGCCCACGCACGACAGCGTGCTGGTGTTCATGGCCCGGAACCTCGACAAGATTCGTACGAAAGTGGCGGTTCCCGGGTTAAGACAAGCGGAGATCTGCCGCAGTAAGAAAGAGATCTATGCCCTGTTTAAGGAATACGATTTCAATCCCGCGGTTTTTGACACTCCTGACGCGGTCTCCTCCTACCCCATTTATGCGAAACTGGACGAAGGCCAGGGAAGCAAAGGCGCATTCGTAGTGCATGACCGTCCACAGCTGGATGAGCTTTCCGACCTGGAAAATTATGTACTGATGGAGCTTCTGCCCGGCGAGGAGCTGACCGTGGATTGCTTTACCAACCGCCACGGAGAGGTATTGTTTATGGGTCCCCGTAGCCGACTAAGGGTATTTGACGGGGTTTCCGTGAACAGCGCGTCTGTGCCCCTCACCCCTGAGGTAGAAAGAATAGGAAAAATTGTTTCGGACACTATCGGTATCCGGGGTTCCTGGTATTTCCAGGTCAAAAAAGACATGGAAGGGCGTTTCAAACTCCTGGAAGCCTCCGTAAAAGTGGCGGGAAACATGAACGTGTTCCGGGGCATCGGAGTGAATTTTCCTCTGCTCATGGTGTACGATTACCTGGATTATGACGTAGAGGTGATTCCGAACGATTACCGGATAGAGGTAGACCGCGCCCTGTTCAGCCGCTACCTGCTTGACCTGGAATACGATACCATTTATATCGATTTTGACGATACGATTACCAAAGAAGGCCAGGTGAATCCCCAGGTGATGCAGTTTCTCTATCACGAGAAAAACAAAGGGCGTACGCTCAAACTCATCACCAAGCACCAGGAAAAACTGGAGGATACCCTGGAAAAGCTGACCATTCACAAGGGAATCTTTGACGAGATTATTCATATCCCGATGGAGGATGAAAAATACAAATACATCCGGGAAAAAGAAAGGGTTATTTTTATTGATAACGCCTACGGGGAGCGACTGAAAATAAAGCGGAAGCTGAATCTGCCTGTTTTTGATGTGGATGCGCTGGGAACGCTGATCGACTGGCGGGAATAAATGAATAGCCCTTCGGAGGGCGCCCGGCTTGACCGGACGAAATACCGAAGGGCTATTTATTCGCTTATTTCGAGAATTCGCCCGATACTCTCAGGGTAACTTCGTCATCCGCGGTCGGGCCCGACTTCCCTACACCGAAATCGATCCGGTTGATCGTACCGGTGGCTTTTATACCTACAATTTTCTTGCCTCCACGACCCTCGATAGGTCCTCTGATCACCGCATCCAGGGTAATGGCTTTGGTTACACCGCGCATGGTCAGGTTACCGGTAATTTTATAGTTATTTCCGGATACTTTGGCTACCGAGGTGCTTTTGAACGTGATGCTCGGATGTTTTTCCGCCGCGAAGAAATCGTCACTTTTCAGGTGGCCGTCTCTTCTGTCGTTGCCGGTGCTGATAGACGCTACTTCGGCGCTGAAATCAATAGCCGCATCGGTAAAATCTTCTTTGGAAGACGTGATTTTAGCGTCGAACTTCCCAAAACTTCCGTCTACTTCCGAAATTTTAAGATGGACAATGGAAAAGCCTACATTGGCATGCGCCTTATCCAGTACCCAATCCTGGGCAAACGTCAGGAACGAGATCAGAACGGCGGCTAAAGACAAAACAATTTTTTTCATACTTAATTTTTTAAGAGTTAATTCATGTATATACACGATGCTAAATTAAAAATATTCTATTTAAGTACAAATATTTTAGGAATATAAAAATTCAGGAACGGGTGAACAGGCTATGGATGCAGGGAGGTTTCCGGCAACGTTTGCATAAAAAAATGCTATTATAAATTGAAATGATCCCATATTTATCCTTTTCTTTATCTTTTTATATTTCTGGGCAGAATAAAATTGATTTCATGATGAACAAATCTCGGCGAGAATTTTTGTACTCTATCAGCATGTTGGCAGCCGGAGCGGCCGTATCCAGTCCTCTGTATGGTTTTGGGGGAAATAGCAAACTCAAAGTGGTTTTAGTAGGCACAGGTGTGCGGGGTATTTCTTTCTGGGGGAAACGCCTGGTGGAGCAATACCCTGAAAAATTGGGTTTCGTGGGGTTGTGCGACATCAATCCGGGCCGGGTTAAATTTGCCAAGGAATACATGGGGGTAGATTGCCCTACGTATACCGATTTTGACCGGATGTTGAACGAGACCCGTCCCGACCTGGTGATTGTCTGCACGAAAGATTCCACCCACCATGAATTTATTGTTAAAGGACTGGAATTTGGGGCGGATGTGCTGACCGAAAAGCCCCTTACCACGGACGAGGACCGCTGCCGACAGATTGTAGAGGCCGAACGGAAATCGAACCGAAACCTGATCGTAGGATTCAATTACCGGTGGAGCCCCTACATGACCAAAATCAAAGAACTTCTACAGAATAACAGTATTGGGGAAATTACGTCTGTCGACTTCAACTGGTACCTGAACACCCACCACGGCGCTTCGTATTTCCGGCGGTGGCACGGACTCATGAACGGGGGAGGTTCACTTTGGGTGCATAAAGCCACCCACCATTTCGACCTGCTGAACTGGTGGCTTGACGATACCCCGGAAGAAGTTTTCGCTTACGGCTCCCTGGAGCATTACGGCAAGAACGGTCCTTTCCGCGGAGAAAACTGCCGGACCTGCGCGCATAAAACGGAGTGCAAATACCATTGGGATATCACCAAGAGCGCCCACGACATGAAGCTGTATGTAGAAAATGAAAAGTACGACGGCTACATCCGCGACAACTGCCTGTTCAGGGAAGAAATTGATATTTATGATAAAATGTCGGCGCAGATCCGTTACAAAAGCAATATCGTGGCGAATTATTCCCTCACCACCTACTCGCCTTTTGAAGGCTGGCGTATCGCGTTTAACGGGCAGAAGGGCCGGATTGAGGCCTGGTTGGATATCCCCTGGATGAAGAACGAGCAGATTGACCAGGAAAGACTGCATGCGGTGGAGATGGAACAGGGCGCAAAGGAAGGACAAATCACGGAACCCCTGATTCTTTTCCGGAACTGGGAAACGTACGAGACGGTGAATGTGGTTTCGGAAAGGGCCGGGCACGGCGGGGGCGACCGCCGTTTGCAGGATAAAATCTTCCTGAACCCCGACGCGGCCGACCCTTACCGCCATGCCGCAGGCCTCCGCGACGGGGTGATGTCAGTAATGATCGGCATTGCGGCCCGGAAGAGTATTCAGTCGGGGCAGCCGATCAAGATCAGTAGTTTGACGGATGTGCGGTAAAGGACTGAGAATGTGAGAAAAGAAGTGTGCGGTTCTCGTCTCCGCTCGAACTGACAGATGGCACCCTCGAACTGACAGGTGGCAACCTCACATCTTACCAAACTACTTCACGTATTGCCGGAAACACTCCAAGAACCGATCTGCATCTGCTTTTTCTAAGGAAAGTGCCGGTAGCAGGCGGATGATATTGCTGCCCGCCACGCCTGTAAATATTTTATCGTCTTCCAGGAGTTTCTTCCGGATGGCCCCCACAGGTTCCTGGAGTTCTATCCCGATCATCAGTCCCCGACCCCGCACTTCCCGGATGCCCGAAAAGCCCTGTAGTTCCCGGATCAGGTGGGATCCTACGCTTTCCGCGTTTTCCACCAGGTTTTCTTCTTTCAGCACGTCAAGTACGGCGATACCGGCTGCGCAGGCCAGGTGGTTTCCTCCAAAAGTAGTTCCCAGGAGACCGTGTTTGGCCTGGAATTTCGGAGCAATCAGGATACCGCCGATGGGGAAGCCGTTGCCCATGCCTTTGGCCATGGAGACTATGTCGGGTTGCACGTTACTGTACTGAAAAGAGAAGAACTTCCCGCTCCGGCCGTAGCCGCACTGCACGGAATCGTGAATCATAACGGCGCCGGTGCTGTCGCAGGCCTCCCGGATCGCCCTGAGAAACTCCGGGGTGGCTACTTGTATCCCGCCTACGCCCTGAATGCCTTCTACAATCACGGCGCAGGTCTCCTGGTCTACGGCTGCTTTCACCGCTTCTACATCATTGAAAGGCAAGAACTGCACGTGTTGGGCAAAATTCAGCGGGGCTTTGATGGAAGGGTTGTCGGTGACGGCCACGGCGGCAGATGTACGTCCATGAAAAGCTTTGGTAAACGCGATCACTTTGGTTCTTCCCGTATGGAAGGAGGCCAGTTTCAGGGCGTTTTCATTGGCTTCCGCACCTGAATTGACCAGGAAAAGGCGGTAGTCGTCCAGCCCGGAAAGTGCGCCCAACTTCGCGGCCAGTTCCTGCTGAAGCGGTATTTCTACTGAATTGGAGTAAAACGCCAGGCGGGCCAGTTGTGCGCTTACTTTCTCCACATAATGCGGATGAGAATGGCCAATTGAAATCACGGCATGCCCTCCGTAAAGATCGAGGTATTCGTTACCGTGGTTATCCCAGATGGTACTGCCGAGCGCTTTTACCGGCTCAATGGGATTGATTGGATATACATCAAATAATTTCATTTTCAGAAAGAAATAGTTTTAAGGTGAAGTCCCGCTTTTTCGTCTTTTCCAAACATCAGGTTCATGTTCTGTACGGCTTGTCCTGAGGCCCCCTTCAAGAGGTTATCGGTAATGGAGGTAATCAGGAGTTTTTTTTCGTGTTTCTGCAATTCCAAAATACATTTATTGGAATTGACTACCTGTTTCACGTCGATCGGTCGTCGGGAAATGTGGGTGAAAGCGTGGCCCGCATAATAGGTTTCAAACAGGTGCAGGGCGTCTTCCAGGCTTCCTTCAAAATCGAGGTACACATTGGCCATGATTCCCCTAGTAAAATTCCCCCGGTAGGGAAGGAAATTAATATCTTCCGAAAAGCTCCCCTGCAATTGGGTCAGGCTCTGGCGTATCTCTGCCAGGTGCTGGTGGGTAAAGGCTTTGTAAATGGATACGTTGCTGTTTCTCCAGGAAAAATGGGTGGAGGCGCTAAGCGCTTGTCCGGCGCCGGTAGAACCGGTCACGGCCGACACGTGCACTTCGCCCAGCACACCGGCCTGAGCCAGGGGCAGCAGGGCCAGCTGCACGGTAGTGGCAAAGCATCCGGGGTTAGCCACCTTACGGGCGGTGCGTATACGCTCGCGGTTCAGTTCGGGCAGTCCATACACAAAACCCTGGGATTCATCGCGGTAGTCGGTACTCAGGTCGATGATTTTCAGGTGATCCGGCACCTCATTTTCTTCCAGAAACTTCCTGGACTGTCCGTGTCCGGAGCAAAGAAAAATCACCTCTGCCGCATCAAATGGCAGCTCGGAGGTGAAGACCAGGTCTGTATCTCCGAGCAAATCGGTATGGGTGTCGTACACGGGCTTCCCGGCCTGGCTGCGGGAGTTGGCGAACACAATTTCCGCCTGGGGGTGATGGATAAGAATCCGCAGAAGCTCGCCACCGGTATATCCGGCCGCTCCGATGATTCCAACTTTTATGGAACTCATGAAATAAAAATTAACAGATGAAACAAAAAGAGATGCACGGGTACCTTATCGTCGGTGCCCGGCCCGGGGAGTCTGTATGTAGCTGATCGCGTTCAAGTACTCAACAGAAGTTTGACACAAATGTAGGAATTAAAATGAGAAGTAATACCGGCGCTGATACTTTATTTTGTGCTGTATACCACAAAATAAACCCTTGCTTTCCCCTATTTCATCAATTTCCTAGTATTTTTACGCTCCTAATCGAAATAATATGACTTTATTACAGATGGTGTGGGACGTTTCACCCACAATCGTGAAACTCGGAAATTTTGAAATCCGGTGGTACGGTTTACTTTTTGCCCTGGGGTTTGTGATCGGCTACCAGATCATTGCCTGGGCGTTTAAAATAGAGAAGAAAGACAGCAATCACCTTGACCCTCTCCTGCTCACCATGATTCTTTCGATTGTGCTGGGCGCGCGTATTGGTCATTATATTTTTTATGAAGGAAATCATTTCCTTGAAAACCCGCTCGGGTTTATTTACGATATGCTGGTACCTCCTTATGCCGGCCTGGCCAGCCACGGCGGCGCTTTCGGCGTGCTGATCGGTCTTTATATCTTTCGGCGCAAGCACCCTCAGTACAGTTATCTTTGGCTCACCGACCGCCTGGTGATTGTCTCTGCCCTGGGCGGAGCGTTTATCCGTTTCGGGAATTTCATGAACTCGGAAATTGTGGGAAAACCTACTGACGGCCCCTTTGGAGTGATCTTCAAGCAGAATTTTGAGTTTAGCCAGGTAGCCCGCCATCCGTCTCAGCTCTACGAGTCGGTTTCCTGCCTCGTCATCTTCATTATCCTGATTTTCCTGTACAACAAATGGAGGGAAAAGACGCCAGAAGGCTCTCTTACCGGGATATTTTTCATCTGGATTTTCGGCCTGCGCTTTTTCTATGAATTTACGAAAGAAAACCAGGTTGCTTTTGAAGAGGGGATGAAGCTCAATATGGGACAGATCCTGAGTATTCCGGCCGTATTGATCGGGGTGTACTTCCTGACCCGCTCTTTCCGAAACCGGAACGCAATGGCATAAACAAATGGAAAGTATACTGCCTGACCTGCAAAACACCCACCGGGAGGCGGCCAAGCTCCGGCGTGCGCCGGCGTCTGTTCGGGCCCGGGTACTTACCGACCTCGCCGGGTTACTCCTGGAGCATAAGGGGTTGATTTTGGAGGAAAACCGAAAGGACCTGGACCGGATGGATCCGAAGGACCCCAAATGCGACCGCCTGCTCCTGAATGAATCAAGGATTAAGGCGCTGGCCGATTCTTTGTCAGACGTCAGCAGGCTGGAAGACCCTTCGGGAAAAATACTGATGGAGAAGACCCTTCCGAACGGCCTTCTACTGAAAAAGATCAGCGCCCCCATGGGGGTGGTAGGAGCGATTTTCGAATCGCGGCCGAACGTCACCATTGACGTGGCGGCCCTTTGCCTGTTGTCGGGAAACGCCGCCGTACTCAAAGGCGGGAAAGAGGCCGAGTTTTCCAACCGGGTTTTGGTGGAGCTGATTCACCGGGCCCTGGAGGGTAACGGATTGCCGCGGGCGGTGGTGCTTCTTCTGCCTGTGGACCGGAAATTCATGACGGAGCTGCTGCAAGCCGATCGGCATGTAGACCTTATTATTCCGCGGGGTTCCCAGGGACTCATTGATTTTGTACGGGAAAACTCCCGTATTCCGACCATTGAGACGGGGGCCGGGGTTTGCCACGTGTACGTGGAGAAGACGGCCGATACCGATATGGCGGCGGAGATCATTGTCAATGCCAAGGCCTCGCGCCCGTCGGTTTGTAACTCCCTCGACTGCCTGCTTTTGGATGCTTCCGTGGCGAAGGAGGTCATTCCGAAGCTAAAGTCCGGTTTTGAGAAGTACGGTATTGAGGTATTTGCCGACGAGGCTTCTTTTCCGCTTTTCCGGGAGGAAGGTTTCTCCGTGAATCCGGCACGGAAAGAGGACTACGGGAAGGAGTGGCTTGACTTTAAGATTTCGGTGAAGACGGTATTGGACGCGGACGCGGCCCTGGAGCATATCCGGGAATATTCCTCCCGGCATTCCGAGGCCATAGTCACCCGTAATCGGGAGCTGGCCGATCGTTTCCTGGAGGAGGTGGACGCCGCCGCCGTTTACCACAACGCCTCCACCCGCTTTACCGATGGCGGGGAGTTTGGCCTGGGCGCCGAAATCGGTATATCTACCCAGAAATTACACGCCCGCGGTCCTTTCGCCCTCGAAAAGCTGGTGACGGAAAAATGGGTGGTGCAGGGCGAAGGACAGGTGAGGTGGTAGCTAAAGCGGTCAGCCTTTGAGGTGAAAAGTGTTGGGGGCTTTTGCTTTGTCAGGCAGGACTTTTAGTGCATGATTGCAATTCTTAATACTCACGTAATATTCAGTTAATACTTGAAATGCAATTTTGTGATGGAGATTAAACAGCATTTATCTTCATACATATTGGTAATAATCTTCAAAGACCCCGGTTCTGCCGGGGTTTTTTGTTCCGGAAATTTTCAATTTACCATAAGTTTTCCGACATTTGCACTCCGAAACGGAGGTCTCATAGTTCAACGGATAGAATAGAAGTTTCCTAAACTTTAGATGTGGGTTCGATTCCCGCTGAGACCACAACAGAAAGCAACATGCAACTACAAAAGATTGAAACCAAGATTTATGAAGTACGAGGGCAAAAGGTAATATTAGATTTTGACCTTGCAGAGCTTTATGAGGTCGAAAACAGGACTTTAAAGCAAGCCATCAAAAGAAATATTGAGCGTTTCCCCAATGATTTCATGTTTCAACTTACAAAAAACGAATGGCAGGAGCTTATCACAAATTGTGATAAGCTACCGGACGGGGCAAAATTTAGCCCGGTTACTCCATCTGCATTTACGGAGCAGGGCGTTGCAATGCTTTCAAGTGTGCTAAGGAGCAAAAAAGCTATTCAGGTAAATATTACCATTATGAGAGCCTTTGTATTTATCAGACAATATGCATTGACTTACAAGGATTTAACCGACAAATTAAAGGAGCTTGAGAGTACATACAACAAGCAGTTTCAGGATGTGTACGAAGCTATCAACTACCTGTTAGAAAAGGGCAATCAAGACGCCCGGCAAAAAGAACGTAAACAGATCGGGTTTAAGCCTTAATTAATTTTGTTTGGTTACCAGAAGGGATCTTTTTCAGATTCAACTCCATTTGTCTGTCATTTTTGTCGTTAATAAACGTAGCCTGCTCCCCAACACCATTTTCCCTGTCCGCTCAAATATTTTCATAAATAATTATATAACTTCTTATGTAAATTTATGGATGGATTTTATTCTATAATCGGTCTGAATGTTAAATTTACTCCTGGCGGGGTTATTTTTTTGTTCGACTATTTTTATGGTGGTCACTTGTGTCATTAGTCTTTCATGTAATTTTGAAATATGAATAAACGAGTTGGTAAAATTTCACATAAAAAAAATGATGCCATATTAATGTTTTAGAAATTTATCATCATAACAATTTAACTATGGAGCTATTTGACAAAAGAATAGATTATAAAGAACTAAATGCTAAACAAAAAGAAATCTACAACTTTCAGAAGGTTTCAGGATTATTAGCCGATTACGGCTACACCACCATAAAGCTTTCCGATGATTGGATGGGTGCCGACTTTATAGCAATTCAGTTTACCGGAGATAAATATTTAAAAATTCAATTAAAAGGGAGGTTAACTTTTGATAAAAAATATATTGGGAAAGATATCTATATCAGTTTCTTCGATAGAGATTGGTATATATATCCTCACGACATTCTTTTAAATGAATTCATAAGTGAAATCAATAATAGTTCATCCTGGATAGAAAAAGGACTTTATCACTATCCTTATTTAACGGAAAAACAACAAAGCAGATTAAACAAATTTAAACTTCCGGATAGTGATACAAAACATTCAAAAGTATAAACACACCCTCAGTTAAATACAACCTCATCCACAAAAACCCACCCGGGGGTGCCTTTTCCGGGATGCCAGGCCGGAAGCGGATTTACGTTATTTACCCTCACCCTGATCTCCCGGTATTTTTGCAAGGGCAAAGAAATATCAAAATACATATTTTTGCGGGGGCGAAACGCTGTGGGCTGGGACGGGGTGATTTTCCCCAGAAACTGTTCCTTTTCAGGCCCGGAACGCCCCCAGACCTCAATGCTTATTGGCGGCATAATGTAGGAATCCGCCTTCTCCAGCATACTGACGGTCAGCCCTTTCAGCTCCCGGGGGGAAGAGAAGAAAAATACCGCTTCCAGGGGCTTTTCCCTGTACCCCAGCCAGGTTTTATCCAGAAAATTATCGGGATCTCCCTTACGCCGGTCGTATAAACTTCTGGCACCCCTCGCTGCATACTGGGGCGCGGGGACCGACGAAAGAACGGCCGAATCGGGTTCTGAGCCGGTCACCAGATAGTCGAGTTCCAGTACGCGGCTTCCCAGCCACCCTTCTTTGAAGGCCCTGGCCTTGATGCGGGTACGGCCCTCTACGGGCAGTGGAACAGTATAGGCTTCTCCATGTGTACTGTCGGGTTCCGAACCGTCTAAGGTATACCGGATGGCCACTCCCGGTAAAGCATGCCGCAGGGTCACCTTGGTTCCTTTTTGCAAAAAAGCGCTTTTCTCTGAGGTTTCCGGCGGGTTGATTGCGATAAGCTCGTTTTCCTGCTGGCCCCTATCCAGTTGTATGGCCGGGTTCAGTAATTTGAGCCGCCCCATCTCTTCTTCTGTAAAACCGCTCTCCCAAAGATACACGGTACGGAGGCGCGCCAGTACCTCCAGGTCAGGAGACCGGAGCCGGGTATTGGCCAGGGAAACCGACTTCAGATGGGGCAGATCTTTTATGTACACCAGGAAACTTCCCGTAACTTCGGTGCCGCTGAGGTTCAGGTGCCTGAGATTCTGCATCCGGGCCAGTACTTTGAGGTCATTGTCTTTTACCGGCATTTTGCTCAGGTTCAACTCCACCAGCTGCTCCCGTACATCCAGGAGCTTTTCGAGGTGACCTACATCAAAGCGGGCCCGAACGAAGAAGGAAGCCTGCAAAGCAGGACTGTGGAGGGCCACCGGGGCTACCCGGCAAAATGGGGTATTGACCCCTTCCAGGGTACGTGCATCGGCGGGTGAAAAAGCATACACCTCCTCCGGAATCTCCGGGCGGTATTTCGCGAGGGGGGAGTCAGGAGGCAACTGGGCGAAAGTCAGGGTTTCCGGTGCGCCGTGGTTGATCCAGGCCGTCAGAATTTCAATCTCCGCCTCCGTAAGTTGCGCCTTCTTGCGGGGAGGCATGTGTTCCTTATCTTCAAGCGGAAGAAAAATTCTTTTCATGAGGTGGCTTTCCAGGGCGTTTCCCTCCACCAGGGCCGGACCGTTCTCCCCTCCCCGGAGCATAGACGCTACGGAGGCCAGGCTCAATCCGCCTTTGGTTTTACTTTCGTTGTGGCAGGAGGCACACTTCTCTTTCAGTATGGGTACAACCAGCGCCTGGTAAACGTCGTCTGTGGGAGGGGGAGATGAAAAGCGCAGGAAGTCTTCTCCATGGGTCAATTGCCCACCCCAGTGTCCCGTCACCAACACCACGGCACTGATCAGCCCCAGTACCACCGGCATCGCACGGACCGGAATTTTCTCCAGAAACACGACTACTGCCCAGAGCAAAACGCTAAGCACCACGCCCGCGTACTGGTGTCCGCTGATCTCTTCGGCCTCATAATCTCCGCCGAGGGCCAGCACCATACCTGCCAGGGCCGTAAGCACGGTAAAGACGGCAGTAACCCGAAGAAAGACCGGGAATACCGCAGCATACCCGGAAATGCGGTGTCTCAGTACATACAAAAGAAGCACGCCTACCCACAGGCCTATGGGCAGATGAAGCAATACGGGGTGAAGCCTCCCGCTGAAGATTAGCCAGTCTGGTAGTTCGAGGCGGGTCTGAAAAACGACCAGTACCGCCAGCAGGCAATTGAAAATGATAAGCAGGTATTCGGGGGTTCTCCGCATAGATTCACAGGGTTTTTCAGGCCATGATGCCCGGCACAATTTTCCCGGCCACGTCGGTCAGGCGGTACCGGCGACCCAGGTGTTTGTACACCAGTTTCTCGTGGTCCAGTCCGCTCAGGTGGAGGAGGGTGGCATGAAAATCATTGATGTGTACGGGGTCTTTCACAATGTTATACCCCAGTTCATCGGTTTCCCCGTAGACCACCCCGGGTTTGATTCCGCCTCCGGCCATCCAGATGCTGTACGCCCGGGGGTGATGGTCACGCCCGTAATTGTCTTGGGTGAAATTCCCCTGGCAGTAGTTGGTGCGGCCAAACTCTCCGCCCCAGATCACCAGGGTTTCGTCAAGCAGTCCGCGTTGCTTCAGGTCTTTGATGAGAGCTGCCGAAGCCCGGTCTACGTCCATGGCCTGCCCTACCATTTCCCCGGGCAGGTTATCGTGCTGATCCCACCCCTGGTGATAGAGCTGTACAAAACGTACCCCCGATTCGGAGAGTTTGCGGGCCAGGAGGGCATTGGCCGCGTAGGTGCCGGGTACCAGGCATTCCGGACCGTACATTTTGATGATATGATCGGGTTCCCGGCTCAGGTCGGTGAGTTCAGGTACGGCGGTTTGCATGCGGTACGCCATTTCATACTGGGCTACTTTGGCCGTGATGGCCGGGTCGCCTGACTCTTCGAAACCCAGGTGATTCAGCTCGGCCAGCTTATCGAGCATGGCGCGCCGGTCTACGCCGTCGCGGTCGTTCAGGTACAACACGGGGTTGTCTCCGCTACTGAACAGCACGCCCTGGTGGGTAGCATCGAGAAAGCCGTTGCTCCACAGTTTGGAGTACACCCCCTGTCCGTTGCCTTTCCCCCGCGACAGCAAGACGCAGAAGGCGGGCAGGTTCTGGTTCTCGCTGCCCAGGCCGTAGCTCATCCAGGCGCCCATGCTCGGGCGGTTTCCCTGCTGGGCACCGGTCTGCATAAAGGTGAGGGCCGGATCATGATTAATGGCTTCGGTATGCATGGAGCGAACGATACAGATATCGTCTGCTACGGAAGCGATATGCGGAAAAAGCTCCGAAATCCAGGCGCCCGAACTGCCGTATTGGCCAAAAGCGAATTTGGATCCTACGAGGGGAAAAGACTTCTGCTCGCTGGTCATGCCTGTAAGTCGCTGGCTGCCGCGGATACTTTCGGGGAGATCCTGACCTGCCATTTGCCGCAACATGGGTTTATAATCAAACGATTCCAGCTGACTGGGCGCACCGTTCTGAAAAAGATAGATGATCCGTTTCGCTTTAGGCGCGAAATGGGGTAGTCCGAGGGGCAGTCCCGCCTCGTCCGTTTTCCCTGAAAAAAGATCCGGTACCAGCAGGGAACCCAGCGCCAGGCTACCAATGCCCACGGCCGCCTTCCCCAGGAAGTGCCTGCGGTTCACGTTCAGTCGATTTTCGAACAATTCCTTCATATTAGTAATCCCACCTTAATAATTCGTAATTCATCATCCCCACCTCGTAATCCCAATTCGTAATTCGTAATTCGTAATTCGTAATTCGTAATTGAAATCCCCCCTCAACTCCGCACAATAGCCTCTTCCATGTTATACATCATTTGAATGGTATACATCAGCGCCACCGTTTTCTCGTATTCGTTCACGGGAAAATCGCGGTATTCTCCCACCTTGAGGAGGTCGGGTTTTCCGAGTTTCTTCAGGCGGTCGGCCTCCTGCTCCATAAATCGGACCAGGATTTTAATTTCCCCGGAGGAAGGTTCACGACAAAGTATTTTCCGGAAGGCGGTTCTCAGGGCCTCTTGCCCGGGCATATCCGCCATTTTCTGGGCCATTACCCGTGATGCTTCCAGGATGACGGGGTCATTCAGCATGACCAGGGCCTGAAGGGGCGTGTTGGTCGACAAGCGGGCCACTTCGCACTGGTCGCGGTTACTCGCATCAAAGATCAGCATATTGGGCGGCGGCACGGTACGTTTGATGAACACGTACAGTCCTCTCCGGTAAAGGTCAGCGCCTTCGTCTTGCACATAACGGGCCAGGCTGCCCCTTCCGGAAGTCGATTTCTCCCAGATGCCGTCGGGTTGGTAGGGTTTGATGCTGGGTCCGCCAATCTCCGGATTCAGGAGGCCAGAGGATGTCAGGGCGAGGTCGCGCACCAGTTCTGCTTTCATGCGTGTCCGGCTGCTTCGCGCCAGGAAATGATTTTCGGGGTCTTTTTCCCGGTGTTTACGGGTTATTTTTGAGCTTTGGCGGTAGGTAGCCGAGGTGACCATCATCCTGACCAGGCGTTTCATATCCCATCCGTTTTCCCGGAAATCTACGGCCAGCCAGTCAAGCAGCTCAGGGTGCGTGGGCAGATCGCCTTGCATGCCGAAATCGCCCGTAGTGGCTACAATACCTCTTCCGAAGAAATGTTCCCAGATGCGGTTGACGGGTACGCGGGCGGTCAGGGGGTTTTCCGGCGCAAACATCCATTTCACCAGCCCTTCCCGGTTATTGCCGTAGCGAGCGGGATCAAAAGGCATTACCTGAGACGGCAATCCCACGGTTACCTCCTCACCGGGGGTATCGTAATTGCCGCGCTCCAGCAGGTGGGTCTTCCGCAAGCCTACGGAATCTTTCATGACCATAACGTAGACATCGGCGGTATCTTTTTTATGGATAAAATTCAGGATGCCCTGTACTTCTTCCTGCCCTATCCGGAGGTTGGGCGGATCGGCGAACGAGGCGTCAATGGTACCGAAGAGCCCTTTTTCCGGCACCTGATTGAAAAAGGCGTAGGTGCTGAAATAGGCTTTCTGGCTGATGGGGTCGTATTTGTGGTCATGGCATTTGGCGCACTCAAAGGTGAGGGAGAGAAAAGCCTTTCCAAAGGTATTGGTACGGTCTGTGACATATTCCGAGCGATATTCTTCGTCGATTACGCCTCCTTCCTGGGTAATTTTGTGGTTGCGGTTAAAGCCGGTGGCCAGCACAGTTTCTGCGTTTTTGTCGCGGATCAGGTCGCCGGCCAGCTGGTAGGTTACAAACTTCTGATAGGAGTAATTCCGGTTGAAAGCGTGGATCACCCAATCGCGCCAGGGCCACATGGTCCTCAGACCGTCGTCCTGGTAGCCGTGCGAGTCGGCATACCGCGCCACATCCATCCAGTCGAGGGCCATGCGTTCACCGTAATGCGGACTTTTCAATAATTCGTCTACCATTTTTTCATAGGCATCTGGACTTTTATCGTTCAGGAAGCGGTCTTGCAGCTCCAGGGAGGGCGGCAGGCCGGTGAGGTCCAGACTCAGGCGTTTCAGCAAGGTTTCGCGGTCGGCTTCTTCCGAAGGTTTCAGTCCCGCGATTCGCATTTTCGCATAAGTAAAGTAATCGATTTCGTTCCGTACCCAGTCTTGGTCGGCTTTAGGTAACGGCTCTTTTTCTGGGGGAATAAAGGCCCAGTGCGGTTTGTATTCTCCTCCCTGTGCAATCCATTTTTTGATCAAGGAAATCTCTTCTTCCGACAGTTTCAGGTTAGACTCGGGCGGGGGCATCCTCCTCGAAGCATCTTTGGCGCTGATCCGAAGGTAGATTTCAGACAGCTCGGGACTTCCCGGCACGAGGGCGCGGGCGTGGGGGTTATCTTTCAAGGCGGCATAAGCACCTTCCGGGGTGTCGAGGCGTAAGCCCGCCTCCCGCGTATTCGCATCCGGCCCGTGGCATTGAAAACATTTGTCGGAAAGTATGGGACGGATATGGTTGTTGTAGTCCACCTCTCCGGAACTGTCGCCCAGGCGGGTTTGCGTTTGCTGACAACTACAGAGGAACCCGCCTAAAATTATCCATAAAAAGTACGTTTTTCGCATACGCTGAATCAATGCCCGGCTTGAAGTTAGAAAAAAATTTTATTATTTCATGAAAAATCAATAAAAAATCTTTACAAAAGGATAGAATGCGGGAAGGTTTTCGTCTACGAACTGACAGGGGCGGGTGCTAGGTGTCAGTTCAAGTACGAAATTTGCGAGCGAAGCTCCGAGAATCTCCCGCGTTGCATTCTTCGCCCTTTTTATTATTTTTGTCGGAAAAAAAAATCCGGATCTATGCGTATATGGAGTGTTTTGTGCCTATGGGTTCTACTTTGTTCCTGTAATGTCAGTAAAGAAAAGACTATTTTTAACGGGAAGAACCTGAAAGGCTGGGCGCCCAAGATTCATCACCACGAGTACGGGGACAATTATGCCCACACCTTTCGGGTGGAAGACGGTCTGATTAAGGTGCGGTATGACGGTTACGACGAATTCAGGGAACGCTACGGCCACCTGTTTTACAAGACCCCTTACTCCCACTTTCACCTCACCTTGGAATACCGTTTTACCGGCATCTGGAGAGAGGATGCCCCTTCCTACACGCACCTGAACTCGGGGGTAATGTTTCATTCTCAGGATCCGAAAACCATATTGAAGGAACAGGATTGGCCCATTTCGGTGGAGATGCAGTTTCTGGCAGAGGAAAAGCCGGGCGTACCCCGCCCTACCGGCAACATGTGTTCACCGGGTACCGATGTGGTTTACCAGGGGGAAAAAGATCCGCGACATTGCATTAACTCGAGTTCAAGAACATACAAGGCAGGAGAGTGGGTGAAGGCCGAGCTGATTGTGTACGGCGACTCCCTGGTGCAGCATTTGATCAACGGGGAAGTCGTGCTGGAATACACCAAACCCACGATAGGTGGCGGTGTGGTCAACGGTGCCGACCCTCAAATTTTTATTCCCGGAAAGCCTTTGACTTCGGGGTATATCGGACTGCAAAGTGAAGGCCAGGAGATCGATTTCCGGAATATTACGATCAGGGATTTAAGCAAGAGAAAATAGGTGATGATCAGGTTTCTTCCCTGATTTTAATTATCAAACATTGTAAAAGCACAAAACATAATCAATAAACCAATCGGGGAGATTTTCGGGTTCAATCGTCAGTTTAAGCTTGCCGCCAACTATTTGTGCAATCAGAGTCAGTTGATCTCCGGAATTATCAAACAAGTAGGTTTTGTCTGTTACTTCAATCGCTGAGATCAGATTTTTTAAGGTTCTGTAGTAACGTTCTTCTACTTTCTTATCGTCTACCGGGTGTCCTCCTTTATCAACCCTGTTATGTATCCGGGAAATATTCACTTCAGGGTCATCAATACAGATAAAATAGAGATATGTTTTATAGCCATTTTCTTTGGCTTCTTTTATATCTTCAATTTTAGAGATATGACTCATTACTGTTTCGAATGAGAAATCCAGTTTCTTTTCCTGAAGTTTTTCACGTAGTAACGAACTGATTAACGCACCTTCATAGCTATGCGTATCGCGGGCTTTATCAACAATAATATTTTGTGATATTTCAAAATTGATTGGGTGGCCACCCTGTAGTGATTTTTGGACTAATGATTTTGCGTTACCAGTTTGTAAAAACTTTTGCAGATCCGTTTCATCTAACTCTAAGTTGTAGTCATTTAAGTCAATAAATCCTTTAGTAGCTAATTCTTTTTCTATTAAATCTGCATTTATGAAAAAACCGGTATTGTAATTTTTAGAGAATGATTCAAACAATGTACTCTTTCCAGAGCCGTTAGGTCCGGCAAAAACTCTTAATCTTGGAACACTCATTTTCTCTCTAAAATCATTCCTTTTTTTAGTTTTGACAAATCAACTTTATTGTTAGTTGTTTTTTTTCTCACTACATTTCTGCCTTCGGGATTTACTTCAATGATAGCGCTGTCTTTAATAAACTTCACGGTAAGTCCCAATGCCAAAGAAGAACGAACTGCTTTTGAAGAAGCGGCTTTAGCTGACTTTACTAATAATCTTTCTTCACTTTCAATTCTTGTTCCTTTCTCTTTTTTCATATTTATACTCCGGATCAAACATGATCTGATTTTAATTGTTGTAAATTACTCCCGCCTGATAAATCTCTGATACTTTGCTTTCTTATTCTCTAAAGTTATCACATGAAATGCCCCGGTTTTTATCTTAATGTAAGCTAATTTACTAAAATATTTCTGTGAATTTGAATTTGTTGTATTTTAATTTTAGATTTTGGGTAATCCATAGCCCCCCATACCCCGTAGGGGTTACATATCGGTAGATTTTGGTTAATACATAATCCCCCAATACCCCGTAGGGGTTACATATTTGCCCTTCGGCAAGCTCAGGGTGACAGTAGTACGGGTGTTGCCATTGTCAGGCTGAGCTTGTCGAAGCCCGCGTCCGGTAGCTCCCAGCTTGCTTAATGGCTAGTAACGCGCCCTTCGACAGGCTCAGGGTGACATTAGTAACGTCTTTGGTCCAGGCAGAGTCTTCGTAATTCGTAATTCGTAATTGACTCCCGTAATTCGTAATTGTCAATTCCTGCCTTTCACCCGTTCAAGACCCGGGCGGCTTCCTTGGCGAAATAGGTCAGGATAATGTCGGCGCCGGCGCGTTTCATGCTGATCAACATTTCCATCATGGCTTTTTCCCCGTCTATCCAACCGTTTTGGTGGGCCGCCTTGATCATGGCGTATTCGCCCGACACGTTGTAGGCCGATACCGGGATATGGAAATGATCTTTGAGAGTTTTGATGACATCCAAATATGAAAATGCCGGCTTGACCATAAGGATATCGGCGCCTTCGGCAAAGTCGAGTTCGGCTTCCATCAGGGCCTCCTTTACATTGGCCGGGTTCATCTGGTAGGTCTTTTTGTCGCCAAATTTGGGCGCCGACTCCAGGGCGTCACGAAACGGTCCGTAAAAGGCCGAGGCATACTTGGCGGTATAGGCCATTATGGAGGTACGTGTAAATCCGTTTTCGTCGAGGGTACGGCGGATGGCCCCCACGCGCCCGTCCATCATATCGGAAGGTCCGATGATATCGGCCCCGGCGCGGGCCTGGGCCACAGCCATTTTCACCAGCACTTCCACGGATTCATCGTTCAGGATCACGCCGTCTCTTACGATACCGTCGTGCCCGTCTGAACTGTAGGGATCCAGGGCCACATCGGTCATCAACACCAGGTCGGGAAATTTGTTTTTGATTTCCGACAGCGCCCTCAGATAGAGAGTACCCTCTTTGATGCTTTCCGAACCCACCGAATCTTTTTTACTTTCCGGGTAGTTCGGAAAAAGGCATACCGAACGAATCCCGTGCGCCACCACGTCTTCTATTTCCGTCAGGAGGGTATCCAGGGAGTAGCGGTAGATGCCCGGCATGGAACGGATTTCCACTTTTTCTCCCTTCCCTTCCTGCACAAACATCGGGAAGATAAAGTCATTTACAGACAGGGTGCTTTCGGCCACCATATCGCGCAGGCCGGCCGAAATACGGTTACGTCTTGGTCTTCTCGTTAACATATATTTTTCAAAGGAGTACTACTACCCTCCAACTCAATCTTTCTTAAATAATCTGAATTCCAATGCTACACGGGTAATATCCGGTTCGGCATTGACGGCCAGTCCGTGAATAAGGTGACCGGAGAAGAACAGCACTTCACCGTAGCCCACTTTGGCCCTTTCGAGGTGGCTGCTTCCGCCCCATTCCCTGATCATGCGTACCCGGTAGCGGTTGCCTTCCACCACCGCGCCGTTATGGGTGCGTAATACCTGGTCTTCGCTGAGTTTATGGCTTCCGGGCGCAATAGGAAGAGAAGAGTTCTCCGTTACCCCGGCAATGGGAATCCACAGGTTGACAAAAGGCGGAATAAAGTCGGCTTCATCCACTCTTTCATACACGTCTTTGTGCGGGGGATTGTAATCGTGGGAACCAGGACGGTTAATGCGCACAATAATATGGAGTTCTTTCCCGTCTTCCGGATTAATATCGGTCAGCCCAAAGCCCAGGATATTTTCGAACTTGGGCAGTACTTCTTTTACCGGGAAGTTAAAATCTTCCGAAAAAAGGTCACGGGTTTTACCCACTACTTTGTAGTGATCTTCACGCGTAGTGACTACATCGTGATAACGTTCCAGGCTGAAATCTGCCGGTACGGTAATGCCCAGTTCATTCTTAATGATCGTGGCCACACTCTGGGTTAAACCCTGCTTTAAAGACGCAAATTCTTCTTCGTTCAGGAAATTGGCCGAAGTATGTCCGGCGTCGTACCAGGGTTGTGAATACACGATATCGGTGTCTTCCCGGGAAAGCCTTACTTCCTTTCCATAATTAAACGGGGGACAATCTTTTACGGAGACTTCGTATTTTTTATCTCCTATAGTGTAGGACAGTATATCTTCCATTCTTTAATTTTTTAAGTATCAGGCCACAAATTTATCGTAAAAAACAGGGATATAAAATGATACTGCTCAGATTTTCCGGAATTGCGGCAGATAAGATCTGAATTAAAATTTTCCACTCCCCTTCAACCTTTGGCGCTGAAAAACATCTAAATTAAAACCTTTTATAACGGTTGGCCGTTATTATATGGACAATGATTACATAAACCTTAAGAAATGCGTACGGTATTTTTGGCGATATTTCCTTTGCTTATGGCTTTCTCCAGCTTTGGGCAACTCAGACAACAACTGATTAAAAACTGGAAAAAAACGGATATCACCGCCATTGACGGCAGTCCGTACTATGACGAAGAAACGGTCAACCTCGATTTCGATCTTCACTTTATTTCGGGAGATTCCGTATACCTGTTCAATAACAGTAAACTGACGCCTATCCCCTACCGGCTGAGTTCAGACAGCCTCTTGGTTTTTTCGGGCTTGCGGCTTAAAATCGTGGAGATTTCCGATATAAAAATGGTGTTGGAGTCTATGGAGAGTGAGGGGTTCGACTTCCGGATCACCTTTATGCCGAAGAAGCTCTTTGACCTGACCTATACCCCTGAAGCCTACCGGGCGAAAAACGGAGAGGTGGTATTTACCGCCATTCACGGCAAGCTGGAACCCCAGTTCAGGCACAGAACGTTAAGCCCTGTCGACTATATTTTCGAGAAATTCGGGTTCCCCGAATACCGTAAAGGAGGTTTTGTGGTACGCTTTGTGGTCACGGCCACCGGCAATGTCACCGGTGTACGGGTAGTGGCCTCCTCTAACGACCGTTTTAACGAAAACCTGGTTAATGCAGTGTTACAAACCAAAGGCATGTGGCAACCGGCCGAGTTTAAGGGAGAGAAAGTAGCCACGGAAGTGGAATACGATTATAACCTGGGCTACCACGACCGGGACCTGAGCTCTTCCGAAGTAGACTCCGTAGAATACAGCAAAATGTACCTGGATTACGGCTTGCAGTACATTTCCAACGGCGCCTACCGGAACGCCGCCACCTACCTGAAAAAAGCAATTGACCTTAACCCGCTCAACGTATACGCTTATTTTAAGCATGCCGAGGTATCGTTTGCGCTGAGAAGGAAAGAAGAAGGATGCGAAAGCCTGTCTTACTTGCTCCTGCTGGAACAAAAGAAAGCGGAACCGCTTTATGAAAAATATTGTAAATAGGACATCAGAGTCCTCTGCGAGAGACTCTGATGGAACTAATGAACACATCAGAGCCCTTTGCGAGAGAATCTGATGGGACTAAACGCATCAGAGCCCTTTGCGAGAGAATCT
>CAYRGN010000002.1:0-50674 GCA_964423865.1 uncultured Lacihabitans sp. | reverse complement strand
GATGGAACTAATGAGGAAATCAGAGTCCTCTGCGAGAGACTCTGATGGGACTAAACTAATGAACACATCAGGAACCCTCTGCGAGAGAATCTGATGGAACTAATGAGGAAATCAGAGTCCTCTGCGAGAGACTCTGATGGGACTAAAGTGACTCTGATGGAACTACTTATTGTCCCAGGAAATACTCCGACTCCATCTTTCCCCAGGTGGGCGAATAGCTATGGGGGGAAGTAAAGGTTTCAAATTTCTTCAGCGCACTTTCGAAATAGGGTTTGGCTTTGTCTTTACCGCCCCCGAAGGCCTCCGGTGTATAGAAAATATTGGTGGCTCTCAGGTAGTCGACACGCGGATTTTGGGGATCAAGCCCGGCGGCTTTGATCAGGTGTTCTTCAAACAACGGCCCGTGTTTCTGCCACCGCCCCATCGGATCTACCACCAGGCGCGCCGAGTTGAAATACGCCTTCAACACTTCAATTTCGGCATTCTTAGGCGAAAGTACCTCCGCTTTGGCAATGAACTCTTCGGCCTTATCCAGCACCATGTCTTTTTCCACAGTATTGGTGATGGTGTACGATTCCTTGATCAGGCCGTAGGCCACCCAGTATTGCGGCAACCATTCGTTGGACTCCGCGTTGGCCACCCGCTCCATTTTGTTAATGACAGGCATAACCGATTTCTCGTATTCATTCTGAAGCACCGAGGTCAGCTCGTTCATGTTAGCCTCATATTTTTCCTTCTGGGCATTCACCGCCAGGGAACTGCCCGCCAGGAACATGACTAAAAGCGCTTTTTTCATTTTCGTATTTGTTTAAATTGTTAAAAGTTCAAATCTGCTTCTTTTGACCGGCCGTTCAGTTTCCCGAAGGTCCAGGTCAGTCCGAAAAACACGGTGGTTTTCATGGGCGATTTCACCGCGTATCTTTCGGTACCGTCAGGCGAATACCGGTAGCCGAAAATATTATCGCGCCCCAGAATATTATCGACCAGGAAATAAAAGACCAGGAAACTGTTCGGCGTTTGCTTCACCTTGCTGGCCATGATGCTGACCGAATGAAACGGCTTGGTCAGCTCCTTTTCCGTGAAATCGTCGTTCGGGGCATACACCGGCCTCCCCGAGGCAAAAGAGTAGGTCAGGCCTACATTGGTCGCGATTTCGGTAAAAAATTTCTTGGTCACCACACTCATGTTGTGCCTGGCCGCAAAGGTGGGCGTCAGCTTTTTCGGGTAGTTTTTAAATTCCCGTTCGGTATCAAGAAAAGAATAGGTGATCCACAGGTCTCCGTTTTTTATGGCCTGCTCATCCCGGAAAAACACGTCGAAGCCCCGGGCGTATCCTTCACCGGTGTTGGAAGTATTCCAGGTAGGAAAACGGTAAGGATTGGGATCAAAGGTATCCGTTTCCTCCTTGACGAGCTTATCGTATTTTTTATAAAATACCTCGGTCCGGAACGTCCGTTTATTTTTGATCACCTGGTAATTCAGGATCAGGTGGTCGGCCTGCTCAAACGTAAGGTTAGGATTCACATAGAGGTACTCTTTTTCGGGATTCTGGTAGAAACGGCCTCCGGCAAAGGAAAACTGGGCGAACTGCCCCACCTTGTATGCCAGAGACAGACGCGGCGCCAGGTTACTCTCGCCCAGCACGGAAGTGTATTCGTAACGAAGGCCGGGCCGCACCGCCAGCTTAGGCGTAAAATACATTTCGGTTTCTGCGAAAAGCGCCGAATAACTATCGTCAAAGCCGAATTCATATTCGTAATACCGGTTTCCCACCGAGATATAATGGGTTTCTGCCCCGAAGTTAAATGAGTTGGCGCTGGAGTTTCCGAAGAGCTTGGTCATCACCACCCGCGCCTGGGTGCGTTCATCGTTACGGTCGGCATTGAAGTCCTGAATTTCCAGGTTATCCTGGTTATTCGAATACGAAAGGCCGCTGTTCATGATCCAGGTTTCGTCTTTAAAAACATATTTATAGGATGCATTGGCAAACGCATTCTTGTTGCGGTTGGCAAAACGATAAGCTCCTTCGGCGGTGTCGTAAGAGGGCAGATTCATGGCCGAATTATTATCTGACCAGGTACCGTAGAGCTTGAAGTGACTGTTCCTTTTCAGATTTTTATTGATGGTCATACTGGTGCCTATTCCCTGGGGAACGGTCTCAAAATCAAAGCGGTTTTTCACCAAAGCCAGCAGCGGGGCAATGTGGGTATAATACACCGACCCCGTGATCCATCCTTTATGAGTGTGCGACACCCCTACACCGGCCAGGTTCAGGCTGGCGGTAGTAGAGGTATTGGTGCCGAGTTGATCCTGGGTGGAAAGCAGCAGTACGGAAGACAGGGCCTGTCCGTACTGGGCGGAGTATCCCCCGGTGCTGAAAGCGGTTCCTTTAAACATAAAGGGTTCAAAGCGCCCCCGCTGAGGCACGTCGGGTGTGCTGCTGAAAAAGGGATTCTGCACAATCATGCCGTCAATGACCGTCTTGGTTTCCTGTGCGGAACCTCCCCGCACGAAAAGTCCTTCCTGCTCGCCCACGCGGGAAGATCCGGGCAAAAGCTGCATCACAGACGTGATATCGGCGTTTCCTCCGGCGGTAGTCACAATGTCCATGGGTTTGAGCATGACCATACGTTTGCTGTCAGAGGCCTCAAAGACGCCGGCGGAAACCACTACGGCATTGAGCTGGTTGATGGTTTCTTTCAGTTCCAGGTTCACGGTCAGGTCGGTAGCTCCCAAGGCGATATTCCGCACCAGGGTGTGATACCCGATCATGGAAACCTGTAACTTAAATTCGCCCTTTTCATCGGTTTCAAAACTGTAGGTGCCGTCTTCGGCCGAGGTGGCGCCGTCATAGGTATCCAACAGGGAAATATTGGCAAAGGCGAGGGCTTCGCCTTTGGAATCGGTGACCTTCCCCCTCACCTTGATCTGGGCCTGGGTGAAGAGCGGAAGGAGGAAGAGGAGTAATAGCTTTTTCATTCGGAGTGTTTTTTAGATGTTAGAAATTAGATGTTAGCTGTTAGATTATTCTTGGCCGGTCAGGCTGTCTAACTGACCACTTCTAACATCTAACTTCTAATATCTAATATCTAATATCTAATACCTAACTGCTTTCATTCACAAAACTACATACCTGTAAAAAGAGGAAGAATTACTTTTCGATAAGCGTTTTATTCTTACCGATAAACGGCGTAATGAACCGATGAACTTTTCACACCTCCTCACTTTCTACTACAATTTCCCACAAAAAAAAGAACACCACCTTCTACGGCTATCACCGTATTTCACTATTTTTTCTTACTTTTACCTCCTATTGACCGATTTGTTTTTGTAAAACAATAAATATGAGCCAAAAAAACCTGTTGATTTCCCTCTTTGCCACATTTACCCTGGCAGCCCTTGTTTCCCTTTTAAATTTCTATCAGCTGATTGCGGTTAGTTCCGTGATACTGAAAGTAGTATGGTGGCTATTTACCGCGTCTGCTATACTTTATGCCTTTAAAAAACGCTCTTTAACTACGTGGATTCTGGTCTCTATGGTGATCGGGATTCAGATTGGTTTTGAGTTTAAGGAATTGGCCATGAACCTCCAGGTGCTGAGCAAAGTTTTCCTGAAACTTATCAAAACCATTATCGGGCCTATTCTTTTCTCTACCCTGGTGGTGGGCATAGCGGGGCATTCCAACATGAAGCAACTGGGCCGTATGGGCTGGAAATCGTTGGTTTACTTCGAAGTAGTGACTACCATTGCCCTGGTTATCGGGTTGGTGGCTATTAACGTGACCCAGGCAGGAAAAGATATTGATGTGCCGCACACCCTCAAAAGCGATATCCCCCTTTCGAAAAAGAAGGAAATGCAGAAAGAGGTAATCGGGGTGATGGATGCCGCAGGTGTTGACGTACCCGAAGGCCTTCTGCAAGAGCTGCCCGACACCCCCGCGCCGGGCTGGCAGGACCACATCCTGGATATATTCCCGGAAAATATAGCCAAAGCGATAGCCGAAGGGCAGGTGCTGCCCATTGTGGTATTTTCGGTTATTTTCGGCATAGCCCTGGCCCTCCTTCCGGAAGAGAAAAAGCGCCCGATGCTGAATTTTTCAGAAAGTCTGGCGGAAACGATGTTTAAGTTCACCAATATCGTGATGTATTTCGCACCTTTTGGGGTAGGCGCCGCCATTGCGCACGCTACCGCCGAATTGGGCATTGATATCCTGTTCGCCTTAGGAAAGCTGCTCCTTACCTTGTATGCGGCCCTCGTAGTGTTTGTGGCCGGCGTTTTGGTGCCGATTATGGTTTTCTGCCGGATTCCGATCAAGAACTTTTTCAAAGCGGTATCCGAACCCGTATCGATCGCTTTTGCCACCACCAGCTCGGAAAGCGCCCTTCCCAAAGCCATGGAAAACATGGAAAAAATCGGGGTACCCCGCCATATCGTTTCCTTTGTACTTCCTACGGGATACACATTTAACCTGGACGGAACCACCCTGTACCTGTCCCTGGCATCGGTGTTTGTGGCCCAGGCGGCCGGTATTCACATGTCGTTCGGTGAGCAGTTGTTACTGGGGCTGACCCTTATGCTGACTTCCAAAGGGGTGGCGGGTGTTCCTCGGGCATCCCTGGTGATCCTGATTGGTGCGGCGGCTACCTTCGGACTTCCGCTTTGGCCCATTATGGCCATTCTGGGAATCGATGAACTGATGGATATGGCCCGTACCTCAGTGAACGTTTTTGGCAACAGCCTGGCCAGCGCGGTAGTGGCCCGCTGGGAGGGAGAGCTGGATGATACCAAGCTCAATACGGATTTTGAAATCGATTGATGAGCTATGAGCTATGAGCTATGAGCTGTGAGCTATGAGCATCTGAAGGCTAAAACTTTTACACTTATGAAACGTATTATTGTTTTTCTTCTTCTTGTATCTTTTAGTGTACAAGCCCAGTCTGACCGTATACAGGTGACCGATCTGACGCGGATAAAGCAGGTGTCAGGAGTATCTGTGGCGAAAAATAAAATTCTTTATACCGTCAGTTCTATTGAGAAGAACGAAGAAAAACCCCTGGAGTACGATTACGTCACCCGGCTTTTCCTGGTTTCAGACGACCGTAAAAGCAGCACGGCCCTGACCCGGGAAAATGCGGGACAGGCCGAGCTTTCGCCCGACGGAAAACATGTAGCCCTGGTAAGGCGGGTAAAGGATAAATCCCAGATTTTTATTCTCCCCCTGAACGGAGGAGAACCCTGGCAGCTTACCCACTCCCGGTACGGCGCTTCCAATCCCCGGTTTAGTCCCGATGGCACCCGCATTTTATACAGTGTCAGTCTGAAACTGGAAGAACTGGCCAACGATTCCCTGCTGAATCCGGCCCGTAACCTCCCTCCTTTCTCCCTGGAAAAACCGGGGTTTAACTCCGACAATTATCTGTTGGAGAACAAGAAAGTAAAGCCCAACCCTGACGGTACCCTGGAGGAAATCAGGGCATACCTGAATAAAAACGAAGACGACAAGAAAACCAGGGTCTTTACCCGCCTGAACTTCCAGGGGGAAGCCAACCTGAACGGGGATATTTCGGTGAGTCATCTCTACGAGATTGAGGTGCAGGAAAACGCCACTCCACGCGCCCTTACTTCGGGCTATGCTTCGTACAACGGCGTGGTTTATTCGCCCGACGGCCAGAGTATTTATGCCAGTACCGCCCGCGATTTGAGTACACACCCCGACAGGGTCAACGAGAACCGGATTGTGCAGATCCGCCGGGAAGATCTTTCCCAGAAAACGATACTGGAACAGAAAGAAACGGCATTCCGTGGCTTCAGCGTGTCGCCTTCGGGAAAAAAGGCGGTTACTCTTGTCTCTACCACCGGCGGCTTAAGCTATGGACGCCTGGCCCTGCTTAACAGCGACGGCACCGGACTGAAGTTCATCGATTTCGACCGTATACCCTCAGATTTCAATTGGAGTCCCGACGAGAAAACGCTGTGGTTTACTGCGCAGTCGAACGGAGGAAGCCCGGTTTTCAAACTCGATGTTAGCAGCGGAAAAGTGAGCCGGATCACGGATTTTGATACGGGCATCGCCCAACTTTCACGCCTCGAAAACGGAGAATGGGTTTATGCGAAAACCGAAGTGGCCAACCCCAACGAATTGTACCTGGCCAATGCAGACTTTACTCGCCAAACCCGAATTTCCGACCTGAATGCTTCCTGGCTGAAAGACAAGAAACTGAGTTTCCCGGAGAAAAAGATCTATAAAAATAGCACCGGCCAGGATATTGAATTCTGGGTAATGAAGCCTCTGAACGCGGAGAACGGTAAAAAATATCCCGTGGTTTTGCAGTTGCACGGCGGACCCACCGCCATGTGGGGACCGGGCGAAGGCTCCATGTGGCACGAGTTCCAGTATTTCGCGGCTCAGGGTTACGGCGTGGTCTACCCGAACCAGCGGGGATCTGGCGGCTACGGAAAAGACTTCCAGTTCTCGAATTACCGCGACTGGGGGAAAGGGCCTCAGGAAGACGCCCTGGGAGCACTCGATATGGCTTCGAAAGAAAGCTGGGTAGATACTTCCCGCCTGGTAATCACAGGAGGCTCCTACGCCGGTTACCTGACCGCCTGGATCATTAGCCACGACCACCGTTTCAAAGCGGCATTCGCACAAAGGGGTGTATATGATCTTACTACCTTTATGGGCGAAGGTAACGCCTGGCGACTAACACCAAATTACTTTGGTTTGCCCTGGGAGGAGGAATCCGTGACCAAAATCCGGGAAAATTCTCCTTATACGTATGTGGACAAGATTACGACACCTTTCCTGATCAAACACGGCGACAACGACCTGCGCACGGGGGTGATCCAGTCAGAAATGATGTACAAAAGCCTGAAATACCTAAATCGGGAAGTAGAATATGTACGTTACCAGGGCGCTACGCATGAACTTTCCAGGACCGGAAATGTACGGCAGCGAATCGATAGGATTTTACGGATTCATGAGTTTTTCCAGCGGTATATCCGATAATCTTGTACAAGATCTTGTATATCTCTTTCTTACAGAATACAATACCGTCGTTATCCTCCAATGCCGGTATCAGTACTGATCAGTACTTCACTTTTGAGCGCTTCACGCCTTTGAATGTCATCTTTACGGGTAGAATATTCCCGTCTTTATCGAAGTACATCCGGTCTATGCAGGTTACCCGGGCATTCCGGTCGGTTTCACCCAAAGGGCGCCGATGATACACGATATACCATTCATCTTTCCCCGCATTATGAATGACGGAATGATGGCCCGCACCGGTGGCAATGGCCGGATCCTGCTGCAGGATTGTCCCTTTTCTTTCGAAAGGTCCCAGGGGGCTGTCAGCTACCGAATAGGCTACTGAATAATCGGGGCCGGTCCATCCCCCTTCTGACCACATAAAGTAATATTTCCCTTCCTTCTTAAACATGAAAGGGCCCTCCACGTATTTTTCGGGCGTAATTTCTTTAAATACCGTACCGTCTTCAAAAGGAATAAATCCTGTAAAATCTTCATTCAGCTTTACCATATTGCAATGCCTCCAGCCTCCATAAAACAGGTAATAATCGTTACCGTCCTTGAAAACAAACTGATCGATCGGCTGGGCACCGTTATGAAAACGATCGATCAACGGTTTCCCGAGGTGATCCCGGAAAGGGCCTTCCGGTTTATCGGCTACGGCCACCCCGATTCCCCCGGTTTCCTGGTCGCTCTGAATATCATTTGCCCCGAAAAAGAGGTAATATTTTCCTCCTTTTTCGATAATAGCGGGCGCCCATACCGCCTTTTTTGCCCAACGGACGGCCGCGGTATCCAGTATGCGGTGGTGCTTCGTCCAACGGGTCAGATCAGGAGATGAAAACGCATCAAAAAATACCTGCTTCTCATAGGGAGCTGAATAGGTGGGGTAAATCCAGTACTGCCCGTTAAAAATAATGCCCTCCGGATCGGCATACCAGCCTTCAAAAACCGCGTTTCCCGAATGGCGCTTCTGTGCAGATGCGTTTACTGCCATAAACAAGCTCAGCACAAAAAGAATAATTTTCTTCATTATCGCTATTGTAATCAGATCACAAATTAGAAAAAATGCCGAAGGTTAAGACCATAGTCAAGGCACAGCCCTCTACCCTCTCACCTGGCCTATAAAGTCACGTATCCCCTCGGTTAGATTCTCACCGGAAGCCTCCAGTACCCGTACAAACTGGCTGCCGATGATGGCGCCCGCGGCGTGCTTCGCTGATCTCCGGAAACTTTCCCGGTCTTTGATACCGAAACCTACCAACCGGGAATTTTTCAACCCGAGCGTATTTACCCGCTCAAAATAGGCCTCCATATCGGTATTCACCCCGGAAGTGGCACCGGTAACGCTGGCCGAAGAGACCATATAAATAAAACCTGTCGACACCTCATCAATCTCCCGAATGCGTTCATCGGAAGTCTGGGGCGTAATCAGGAAAATATTCAGCAGGCCGTATTGTTCAAACACGGCCTTGTAATCTCTGCGGTATTCTTCCAGGGGAAGATCAGGCAGGATCAGGCCATCAATCCCAATTTCTTTGCATCTCCGGCAAAATGCCTCTACGCCGTACTGGTACACGGGGTTAAAATATCCCATCAGGATCACCGGCAGGTGTATTCCCTCGTTCCGGAAATTTTCCAGCTGTGTAAAGAGCCGGGCCACGGTCATGCCGTTATCCAGGGCCCTTTGGTTAGAGGCTTGTATGGTCTCTCCGTCGGCCACGGGATCGGAATAAGGCATCCCGATCTCCACCAGGTCAGCACCGGCGTCTTGCAGGGCGGTGAGTACCGTCCGCGTATCTTCCAGTCGCGGAAAGCCCGCTGTAAAATAGATGCTGAGTATGTTTTGCTTTTTCTCCCGGAAGAGTTTTTCGATTCTATTCATATGAGTAGTGAGTAGTGAGTAGTGAGTAGTGAGTAGTGAGTAGTGAGTAGTGAGTAATGAGTAGTGAGTAGTGAGTATCCGAAACTCATTACTCATTACTCATTACTCACTACTCATTACTTCTCATGATAGAGTACATGCATCACCGTTTGTCCGACCGCTTTGAGGGTTTGTTTGTCAATAGCCTGCATATTGTCGCCCAGGGTATGATGGTGGGGGAAAAAGTTTCCGCCCCGTCCGTCCATGCGGTAATCTACCACGTCTATCATGGGAATTTTCGCGATTTCATTCACCGGTACGTGGTCGTCTGTAACTCCTCCGCCCCGGGTATTCGGGAAATACTGTCCGTAGCCCAATTGCGAAGCTGCGCTCCATACCGTAGACACCACGCTGGGCGCGTACTGGAAAGAATACAACTCGTGGTAGAAGCGTGCGTCGGGCGCACCTACCATATCGAGCAATATGCCGTAATACGCCGAATATCCGGCCTTGTGCGGGGTGTTGGCCCAGTACTCCGAGCCCAGGCACCATCCTCCATAGGTGGTGTGGGAAATATCTCCCGCATAGCTTTCCGGAGCGCCCCAGTCTTCCACATCAAATAAAATAAAATCTACACCTACCCCGGCGGAGTCTTTCACCAGGTTCCGGGCAATTTCCATCAGTACCCCTACCCCGCTGGCCCCATCGTTAGCGCCGTCTATCGCCTTGTTTTTCGGACCGGAGTCCTTGTCGGAATACGGGCGGGAGTCCCAATGTGCCGCCAGGAGGATACGCTTGGCGGCTTCGGGTTTGTAGCTGGCAATGACATTAATGCCGGGTACCCGTCGGCCGTTATAGAGCAGAGCGTCAAATTTCTGCTGCGTCACTTCATACCCGAAAGCACGAAATTTAGCCGTCATCCACTCCGCACATTTTTGCTGGGCGGGAGTTCCTGGCACGCGGGGGCCGAAACTGACCTGTTTCTCAATGTACGCATAGGCCGAATCCGGCAAAAAGGCCGGCACGGCTACCGAGACAGCGGCTTCCTGAACCTCGGTTTCTTCGGTTTTCTCTCCCTTTTTACAAGAGACGAGAACAATAAGATTTGCCAGTAAAAAAAGGCTGGACGCCTTGTAAAATGACATACGTATCCGGTTTTTGAGCAAAGTTAATTAATTTAACTTTAACTTTTCTCTTTTAGCTTAATCAGCAAGTCTACCGTTACAGTAGCAGTATCATGGATTTTAATGAATTTCACCGGAGATTTAGGAACGATGTTATAGGCATCCAGGGATATATCCTGGGTGGCATACATCCGGAAGGTATCCGGAGCAGTGCGAATAACGGTGGTTTTGATCTTTTGAGGTAATTTCTTCCCGGTAATGGTCAGATGGGTTACCGCATCAAAATATTTGGGGATGTTCAGGGGCAGTTCGTTCATCTGGTGAAGGGCGTTCACAGTCACCAGCTCCAGTTCGATATGGGGGAATTTTTCTGCAGAAAGGGTTTCCCGTAAGTCATTGGTAATGTTTTTGTTTCTACAATTAATCAGCTTTACCTCCAGTTTCAAAGCCGTATTTTTAAACTGCACCCTACCGGCGTTACCATCAAATTCAGCCAGTTGATCTTTGGCAAAGTTGATATCGTCCAGACAATGGCAATTTACCCGGGTAAGGTTGGTGTTCAGTTCCAGAGAAACCTTGCTGCTGGATTGGATACTGTAACGCACCGTGTCTTTCCCGGTAGAGAAGAAGAGAAGACAAATGAGGAGTAAACGGGCCATCGCTATGAGGTTTATAAGAAAATAGTGCCTGAAATATACCGGATGTTAAGGCTTCGACAGGCTCAGCCTGACAGGGAGCATTGCCCGTGTCACCCTGAGCCTGTCGAAGGGCAAAACAAATTTATCCTTTATTTGTCAGAATCCTACGATCGCCTGCATTACAAATCCGTCAAACTGGCCACCGCTAAACACGTTTCCGGTGGGGAAGTCGCTGTAGGTTTGTTTCATCAGTTCCCCTTTCATCATCACGTTAGGAAGGATGAACCATCCGGCGGCCAGTGCGGTCCTTGTACTGCTTTGTTCTGCAATATTACTGGTTAGAAACTGCCCTTTTACCGTGTTAACCCTCGCTCCCACAAAAAGGTTCTCTTCTTTTCCGAAACGATAAACCAGATCAGCGGCGTATTGGTTTGCTTTTCTTTTGCTGGTCTCTGCATGAAGTTTACCTTTGGCATTTTCCAGCGTTCCGAAGAATTCCAGTCCTTTGTACTTCACAAATCCGTTCAGCTGCAGGGCCGTGATCTGGTTGGCAAAGTTCGGATTCAGGCGACCGGTGGCGTAGTTGTTGGCCGCGGTAGAAGCTGCGCCGCTGGTCATGGCCGGAGCCATCGCCATAAAGTACTGGCTACCGGTACGGTCTCCCGCATAGAGGGTATTTCTTCCCTGACTGTTATTGTGGTATACAGAACCGGTCAGCCGCACACGGGTATCGTCGTTCAGGTTTTTGTCTATTCCCGCCTTGGCGTATAGTGAAGGACTTCTCTTATATGTTTCGGTGGTACTTCCGGGTTGCAGCGTAGCCTGATGCCCTCCGCTGATCAGCCCGTTAGAAACTCCGATCATCCCGATCAGGCCGTCTTTCTGCGCATACACCTCTCCTGCTATCTCGGTAGAGAAGGCATCCATGATATAGTTCTCCACGAAGGGGTTGTATATGGTATGGCCGCCATCGTTTCTGCGGAAGTGCGCATCGCCGTAGTTCACTTCAAAGTGTCCGGCCTTAATGGTAATGATCTTAGACAGGTCTTCCCATAATTTTCCCTGAAAAGGAATCTTATCGATTTGCAGGAATCCTCCTTTCACCCAGGTCTCCTGGTGGTGTTTGGAAGAGAGATAGGTGGTCAGGTTCAGCAGGATGCCGTCGGCCAATTGGGCGTCAAGATACAGGTTAGCCATGGCGAGGCCGAAACCGGAGTTCAGGCGGTAAAGTTCCACTGATCCGTCGTTCTCATGGTTCAGTACCTGGAACTGCTGTGTAAAGCCTGCACCCAGCTTGGCTTTCACCCCATTAAATTCCGACTCTTCTTTTTTGGTTTCAAACTGGTTGATTCCTTCCTTGTCATACGGTCTGAGATTATAAATCTTAGGCTGTTGTCCGAAAGCGAGCATAGGTACTATACCCAGCGCGAGGATGCGCAGTACATTTTTCATTGTATTATTTTCTTTAGGTTATTTTTTTACAGTCAGATCAAAAATCACGTCTACTTCATTGTCTACTTTCAGGGTTCCGGCCACAAAGGAAGGCGGCTTTAGTCCGTGGTTGGTAAAGAGTACTTTATCGGATCCCTTTATTTTCAGATCGCCGTTGGCCTGGGGAGTCAGCGTGATGGTCATGGTCGTATTCTTCGCTACGCCGGCTACGGTCAGCTTACCGTCTACTACGGCTACAAAATCATTTCCCTTTTTGGTAATTGATTTTGCTTTCCCGAATTCGTAGGTAATCACAGGAAACTTATCGGAGTTCAACGCCTTGTGCGTTCTGGAGTCCATCTGGTCAGAATCCTTGTCGCTCTTGATGTCTGTCACGTTCACTTTCAGCACGGCCGAATGAATAGCCGCGACCGCGTTGTCTTTGACATCGATGTTTCCTGTAAAAACAGACTTGGAGACGGTAGAGGACCACTTGTGCATGGTAGAATTACCCTGCACTTTGATTTGGGTGGTTTTGGCCGTATAGGTTTGTGCTACGGCGGCATTGAACATTCCCAGGAGGGCGAGAAGTACGAATAGTTTCGGTTTCATGATACTTTAATTTTGTATCACAAAGTACCGCTGTTCTGCCGGGTATTACTATGAGGAGGATTTTACTCCAACGTGAATCCCGTCATGTGATTATATGACGGTGATCAGGCATTTGAGGACCGGGGCCGCTAAAACGGTAAATTTTGCCTCCGGCTGTGCAGGCCAGGGTAAATTCAGGCGCTGATTTACACGTCCGAAGCCTTATTTGATCACAAAAGTAGTCTGACCTACACGGAAGCCTTCCGCATACAATTCTACCTTGTACTGGCCCTTTTCATACTTTTTATCCCGGTCATACACAAAGTCTACCGTCTGGCCGTTATTGGCGTAATAGACCACCTGCTTGGCGGTATACACGGTTTCTTTTCCTCCGAAATTAAACGTGCCGGAACCCAGGGCCATATCGGAAATCACATTACCGGTAGGTTCGAGTAGGCGCATATAGACGGTTTTATTTTCTTTTTTGGTCAGGGGGTTCTCTGCCAGCCGGAAGCTCACTTTCACGCGGTCTACCCTTTTTGATTTAAATTCGTCGCCGTCCCGCTCTCTTCCGCGCCGGTTAATGGCCGTCACCAGGTAATTCATGGGGCGCAATGCCGCGCCTATGGTGACTTTTTCATTCAGTTCACGGTTGGTCAGGGCGTACTGATGGACGGTATCGACCAGGGCGTCTTTCTCGCGAGACAGTTCGGAATTGGCATCCTGGAGCGTCACATTGGCCCGGTTCAGTTCCAGGTTTTCACCGCTCAGACGGGTATTGTCGGCCCTCAACTTCTTCAGTTCATCTTCTTTCTGAAGAAGGAGACGTTCATAGCCTTGAATCCGGGTATTATATTCCTCCATATTGACGGAGTTGGTATGAATCAGCTTCCGCTTGTCGGTCTCCAGGTCAATCTTAATGGCTTCAAGTTCATCGATACGCCCACCCAGTGCCAGGAGCTCGCTCATTTTGATATCGAGTTCCCGCGCTATGGAGTCGAGTTTGAAGTTCGTTTGAATGATTTCCGCGGTTTTTTGCTCTATTTCCCTCGACTTACCGTCTACGTTTTGCTTTTCTTTAAAATAGAGATATCCAAAAAAACCGGCGATAGCCAGGGCCAGAATCAGGCCCGCTTTTACAATTGAATTGTTGTTTTCGTTCTCCATGGGGTACACGTAATTTACGCAAATCTAATTATTATCGGAGAATGTTTCCATTTTTTTCCGTTTTTTCTTGTGCATGGGCTTCCTTTTTCGATGTTCTTTCTTAAATTTGCACCTCGAAAGTTCGGGATGTAGCGCAGCCCGGTAGCGCATCCGTCTGGGGGGCGGAAGGTCGCAGGTTCAAATCCTGTCATCCCGACATGAAAGCAGAGAGGGTGTCCAATAAGTCGGACACTCTTTTCATTAAACCCCTACTTTTCCATAACAATATACGCCGGCCAGGATGCACGATCAGGCAGATCAAACTCTTCGTCGTAAGGGGGTGTACCCTCACCGTTGTTGTATAATGCCACCCGTTTTACGCCGGTTGCCGTGCTACCGCCAACCCCATTGATAACATTTAAGATATTACCCGGCCCGGCAAAACGGGTGATACACATTTTTTCGAGCTTCACATTCGGGCTGTTCGGTATTTCGAAGCCGTTACTCTTATTGACATGGCCGTCTGTTCCTGTGAAAACGGCGTAAGAGCCCATTCCTATGCTGTGATGTTCTTTTACAGTATTAGCCACCTTGAATGCTGCATACCCCTGCACTCTGCCTCCCTGGCTGCTCCAGCCTGCCTGATTCGGGGCATCGTAGGGCGGTTCGTTCTGGAAAAAGAAGGTTCTGCCGCGTTCTCCCAGCCACAGCACTTCATATTCCTGGTAGTGTTCGGTAAACAGGGCATAAAGTGTAACGTCATTGCCGGTAACGATAAGTCCGTTTTTACATCTGTCTCTTACCCAACGGGCATCTCCGCCGCGTTGCGAACCGTGGTCGGCACGCCACAGCCAGAAGTGGTCGCCCACCACATGGTTGCTGTTTATCTGCATAGAAGCATGTATCTGGATATTTTTGGACTGAACCCCGCCTACTCTACAGGTGATGTCTGTAAGCAGGACAGGGTTTGCAGAATGGTCTGCATTGGCTCCTTCGTCACCAATCCTCACCTGGTACGTTGTACTATTGAATGAATCCATCAGAAGTCCGGCAATGATAATGCCGTCTTTGTCGTCGGCATAGATACATCCCCAGGTATTTTTCTCAGTAGGCTCCAGCGTTACCGAAGCTATACCGGCACCCAGAAGTATTGCATTTGTCCTGTTTACCTGAACGGGAGCATTCAGGGAGTAATGCCCCGGTGTGAAAAATATATTTTTGCCCGCTTTCAGCGCAGCATTGATTTCCACATCGGTATCCCCTTCTTTGGCCACATACCAGCCGGTAAGCAGATCCTGAATTTCGCCTTCGCCCATATCGGTTGACGACCAGGAAACGCCCACTCTGTCTTTTTGCCATGCCGGAACAAACACTTTGTATTCGCCATCGTTATCTATAAAAAGGAAAGGCTTTTCCCGGATAACAGGTGTAGCCGAAACCAGCGTATTGACATCATCTGCCTGCGGAGCATTGACGCACCCCTGCCAAACCATATTGTACGAGCCTCCCATCGCCCCCGAACCGGAAGGGAAAACCGTATTCCGGGTGTACCATTGCTGTTGCCCGCGCCAGTTGGGCCGGGACGATGTATAACGGGTGTCGGCAATAAAACCACCGCTGCCCCAAAAGTTGGTGTTACCAACATCCGAAATATATTTCGAAGTGCTTTCGATCTGCATTCTTCGTGCACTGGTAGATTGGGAAACCGTCCAGGCAAAATCCCGCATCACGGCCACATTTTCCATCGAACGCCAAAATGTACACGTAGCATTTGCGCCGCCCGAAAGGTGAGGCCGGGTGAAGACAGAGCCCAGCTTAACATCTGCCGGTACTTTGCCCAAACCTCCGATATGAGAGTAGAATCCTAATTCTATCGAGTTAGCTTCTGCCGATGATGCAGAACCCGACCCGCCCGGATCGTACGTTTGACCCTCAACATTGGCTTTGAAATAATAGGCCTGACGTTTGGTAGTCCACTCGCCGTTTGATCCGCCCAGACCAATAGCAGCAAAGTGCGAGTTAATTTCGTTTCGTGCCGTTTCCGCCTTTTCATGTTTTCTATCGTAGAAATACATGTTGTCACCAAAAATCTGGCTCTCCAGCGAAAGTATCAGGGTTATGGAGTTTCGGGTAATTTTATAATAGTTTTCGTACTTATCTGCATTGGGCTTATTATCTGTAAATGTCAACCGGGAAGTTGACCCCACCGGCACAAACTCTGAAGCCAGGCGACTGCCCCCTCTTGTGATCACATAATTTCCCGAAGAGCCAAAGGCCGGCCATGATAACGTTATGCTATGCTTCTTCTTGTTGTAAACAATCCCGCCCTCTGCCTGATGCTTTTTTTCATCAAATGAATCGGGGCTTACGAAACCGCACAGAATAAACATAAACGCGAATGCTGTAAATACAGAGATTACCTTTATCATTATGTATAAATTTTAGCTTTACTATTTAGAAGTTAGCTATTAGATATTGGGCGACGCTTCGCTGGTGTATCTGACCGCAGCGGCCGGTACGCCGGAGCGGGCCGCTTCTAATTGCTAACGGCATCTTCAATTACCTCTTCAGAAATCTCCCCACCAAAATCTCAACCAGCAAGAAAAACAGCGCCGCTATCACAAAATATTTCCAGTAAGGCTTGTCTATCGAAGACTCGCGGAAGGCTTCTATAAACTGGCCGTCTTGTACATCATCATAGACCTTAATATTATCTTTTTGTTCGGCGAAGATGTTTTCCAGCTCATCCGGAGACCAGGTGTCCATATACGATTCGGTACGGCTGTGGTTCAGCGCCAGTGATTTAACGCCTTTCCCGTTGATCTCCAGCTCATAGATGCCCGAACCGAGCAGCTGGTTATTTTGAAGCTCTGACGACTTCGGCAGGGTCAATATCAGGGTCTTCCCCCGCAGGTTCTGTACAGGAATGAGCTCCAGGTTTTTGTTTTTCAGCTTATAGACCGCATTTTTCGGCGCTTCGGGCATATAGAGCTGCACGTGCCCTTCGCTGAAGTTATAGGCCAGGCGGTCGGCTTTACCGCTCAGGTAGGCCATCCTGAAAAGTACGGGCACGTATAACGCGTGCTCGGCGAAGTTGCCGTAATCACGGGTGAGCGGCGCGGCAAAAAGGTAAAGATTTCCTTCTCCTGCCCGGGTGCGGGTCAGAAAGGGCCTTCCGTTTTTTAAGGTCAGGATACGCTCGGCCACGCCTTCCCAACGTAACTTAGGATAGGCCTTGGGAAGACTCATTAAGCGGTTATGGCTTCCTTTTTCAAAAACATCGTCAAAGAAAGGTAATGCGCCTTCCGGTTGGGCAATCTCATACATCCCTGCGGAATTGGGCACGTGATTGTCGGCCTGTAGGTTCTTCACCCCGTAGGGCGCAAGAAATTCCTGTAAACTCACCGGCGATACCAGGGAAGAAGGGATCAGCGCCACATTTCCCCCCTCGTTCAGGAAGCTTTCCATAACGGTCCGCCGCTCGCCGTCTAAAGCGGCAATGCCTTCCAGCACTACCAGGTCGGCATTTTGTACCTCTCCCGGGTTGAAATTTTCAATGGAATACGCCTTATACACAAAGAGACTGTCGTTGGAGAAAATCTTTCCTATGTAATCCTGAGTGCTGCGTTGCCCGTACAGGTGCAAAATTCGTATTGCCGGGGTAGCATCAAGGGTGAAATAGTAATCATTATCAAACGTGACCGGCTGATCGTCAAAGCTGACCCTGCCCTTGTGCAGTCCGCGCGAATTGACGGTAAAATTGAACCTGGCCGTACCGTAGGAATCCGGCGGAAGGTCTACGGAAGAGGTGGAGATCTGGACATCGTCAACATACAGCTTCAGCGGTAGCTTCTCCACCGCCCGGTTACCCGAATTGAAGACCTTTACGCTGAGCACATTGTTTTGCATTTCCCTTACAAAAGGCACATTCAGCCAAAGCGAGTCTACAAAAACATTCCGGGTGGCCTTTCCGGTAACAGGGATAAGGTGAACCACGTCATTGGTATCCACTTTCAGGTCGGCCAGGTTACCGGCCGTACTTTTCTGAAAATCGGAAAACCAGAAAAGGTGATTACGCCCCGACGGGTTATGCTTTTGGGCCACGGAACGCTGACGCTTATACACCTGCGCCAGGTCGCGGCCCGTTTCCGAGAAAGTCACCGTGGTCAGGCGGTCGCGCACCTTGGCGGCCGAGCTCACAAACTGATCCTGACCGTCAAAGTCATTGGTAGAAAGTTGGTTATTGGAAGTACGGTCGAGCAGCAGAAGCAACTCATCTATTTTGATCACCGCCAGGTCGAGCAGACGCCGGTTCTCACGGGTATTCTGCATGCTTTGGGAGTTATCCAGGTAAATGCCGTTGATACCGGGGGGCAGGTCCTGGTTCCCTATCGCTTTTCTTACGGGCTGGGCAAAAGCCAATACTACACAGGCGATAAACAGCATACGGGCCAGCATCACCAGAAAATGCTTTAGTTTCCGGAAGGCCGAAATGCGCGTATCCACGCTGCGGAGCAGGGCCACATTGGAAAAATATACTTTGCGGGTCCGTCTGAAATTAAACAAGTGCACGATCAGCGGTATAGCCAATGCGCAAAGCCCCCACAAAACATTCGGATATAAAAATTGCATATCGGCTATGAGCTTTGCGCTACGAGTTTATCAGCGTTGACAGCTCAGGGCTGATGGCTCATAGCTATTCTACATAAAAAAATGATTTCATAATCTGCCCGAAACGGTGGATTATGAAACCACTTTGAAAATGCTATATCATCGATCTTACTGTTCGCCGGTAGAACCGTACAGTTTTTCCTGGATCTCCATCGCTCTCACCTCGTTTTCCGAGTTGGCGGTGTACTGTACCTTTCTCTGGCGCGCCATAGAATCAGGATGCGCGTACACATAATCATTGCCCGCATTCACATCCTTCTGCTCATACCGGTTGTTCTTCTGGTAAGTACAGGCGGACATCAGTACGGTAACCGCTATGGCAAAAAATCCTACGCTTTTCTTCATTTCGTCTTATTTACTAAAATTCATACAAATTTATGCGGGGGAAGCGACAATGCCAAAAAAAATTAAAGGCTACCCATATTTAACCCCTCCGGGGTATACATTGCACACCCAAATCCCATCAACTTGTAATCCCAATCCGTAATTCGTAATTGAAAATTCGTAATTCGTAATTGAAAATCCGCTACCCATATTTAACCCCTCCGGGGTATACTTTGCCCACCCAAATCCCATCAATCCGTAATTCGTAATTGAAAATTCGTAATTGAAATCACCTCTTCCTCGCCGGCCTCACCTCAATCTTGCTCGGCAGGGTGCGCGGGTTCATTTTTAGCAAATCTACTACCATCTGCCCAATATCTTCCGGCTGGATTTTCCAAGCATCGGCGTCTGAAGGAATATGGTTATTGAAGTAAGTGGCCACCGACCCCGGCATAATGGTACTCACCTTTACGTCTTTGTCGCGTACGTCCAGCATCAGCGCCTGGGTGAAACCAACCAGACCAAATTTACTGGCGTTATACGCGGTACCTTTCTCAAAAAAGTTGGTTCCGGCAAGACTGGCAATGGTAATGATATATCCTTTCCTGTTGATCAGCTCGTCTAATGTGGCTTTCACCGTATAAAATACACCTGTGAGGTTGGTATCTACGGTATCGGCCCATTCTTCGGCGCTTAACTCCCCGATCTCCTTAAAAATGCCCACTCCCGCGTTGGCAATAACCACATCGATCCGGCCGAACGCCTCCAACGTAGCCGCCACGGCCTTTTCCTGAGAGGCCAGGTCGCGTACGTCCGCCGTGAGGCCCAAAACTTTACCTTCAAATCCCTTACTTAGCGCCGTGGCCGCCTCTTTCACCCCCTGCTCTGTTCTTCCGGTAAATGCCACGGCATACCCTTCACGCAGCAGGCTTTCCGCCACACCGTAGCCTATTCCTTTCGTTCCTCCTGTAATCAATGCTGTTTTCATTGTATAATTAGTTTTGAGTAGTGAGTAGTGAGTAGTGAGTAGTGAGTAGTGAGCCGTAAGCTATGAGCTATGAGCTATGAGCTTTACGGTGGTCCGTCTAATTTCTAACTTCTAATAATCTAATGGCTAATTTCTAATAGCTAACCCCTAATTCCTCCTAGCTCATTGCTCATAGCTCAAAGCTATCTCTATATTTGCACAAAAATAATCATTTATGGACATCTCGGTACTGGTAGCGGTAGCCCAAAACGGGGTTATAGGAAAAGACAACCAACTCTTATGGAAATTAAGCGATGACCTGAAGTTATTTAAGAAACGTACTTTGGGCCACACGGTGATCATGGGCCGGAAGACCTTCGACTCCATCGGAAAACCCCTGCCTGGCCGCCTCAACCTCATCATCTCGCGGAATCCCCACCTGCAGATTGAAGGTGCTACCGTGGCTTCTTCCCTCGAAGAAGCCATCCGACTGGCCTCCACCCTCACCGACAAAAACGAAATTTTTATCATAGGCGGCCAAAAAATCTATGAACTGGCCCCCCCTTTCGCTACCCGAATTTACCTGACCCGGGTACATGCCGATCCGGAAGGCGACGCGTTCTTCGACCTCTCTCCCTATAAAAACTGGAAAATCACCGATTCGGTTCATTTTGAAGCCTCCGAAAAAAACGAATACGATTTTGAGATCGAGACCCGGATAAGTGGCTGATGGACTGGAAAAAACACCCTCCAGGCTGCCTTCAGGGTAGATATGCTCCAAAAAGAACTGTTTTAAATAACAGAAAATTATTTGGTCGAAAGATTAGAATTAATCCTTTTTTGATATCTTTATGCTCAATTAAAAAATAGTATTTTATAGAATCCATAAAACACCAATGATTATTTTTCACCCCAAACTCCAATCTATATGTTAAAATACTCTACTAAATTATTATTGGTATTGTTAATCGCGCTCACCGTTCCGCCCGGTGTTTTCGCGCAGGTACGGTCTATCCAGGGAAAAGTGACCTCGTCTGACGACGGCTTGCCTTTGCCCGGAACCAGCGTAGTACTGAAAGGGACCTCCAACGGTACCACCACCAACGCGGACGGCAATTATACCTTGGGGAATATCCCCACCACAGGTGGAATCCTCGTTTTTTCCTTCCTGGGTTACGAGACCTATGAAGTTTCTATCGGCGACCGAAGCATCCTGAATGTGTCTCTCTCGCCCGATGCCAACCAGCTTTCCGAAGTGGTGGTGACCTCTTTAGGTATTGAAAGAAAAAGGCAGTCGCTGGGCTATGCCGTACAATCGGTAGGCGCCAAAGAACTGACTGAGGTAAAGCAGCCCAATATTGTATCGGCCCTACAGGGACAGGTAGCCGGTGTACAGATCACCAATACGGGCGGGGGGCCCGGCATGGGTGCCAGGATTGTAGTGCGAGGCTTAACGTCATTAAACCCGGGTGCGGATAACCAGCCTCTCTTTATTATTGACGGTGTTCCTATCGACAATACCACCAATGATAATGCCACCTACCAGCGGGGTATGAGTAACCGGGCAGCCGATATTAACCCGAACGATATCGAAACAATCAGCGTGCTGAAAGGGGCCGCAGCCACCGGGCTTTATGGGGTACGGGCGGCCAACGGTGCGGTGGTAATCACCACCAAAAGTGGCAAATCAGGAAGCGGACTTACCATTAACGCCGGTACCAGCTTCAGCGTAGACCAAATCAATAAACTTCCGAAATTCCAGGAAAATTTCGGAAGGGGATGGTACGGTATCGATGACGGAAGCGTGTATTCCGCTTCGGGAGCGCTTATCGAAGCCCAGTCGGTAGTGGATCCCTCCTATATCTATTACGATAACTACAATAATTTCTACCGGAACGGGGGCATGCGTGACCTGTATTTCAATATGTCCGGAGGGAAAGACGCATATACCTTTTATACTTCCATAAACAACACGAAACAGGAAGGGATTATTCCTTTCTCCGACTGGGGAAGAACATCCGTACGTTTAAGAGGAACCGCGAAATTCAGTGAGCAGTTCAATGTGGAAGCCAGCGTGAACTATTCCAATTCCGGCGGAAACCGGGTACCTCATACCAGTATGGGCGAACGCTTGATGTACTGGTCACATACCCAGGATATCACCCAATACGAGAAGCCCGACGGCACCCAGATCGCCGGTATCCTGTCGGCCAACCCCTTGTATACGGCCCGTTACTGGCCTTATGAAGACCAGGTAGACCGTACCATAGGCAACCTGGCGTTTAACTATAAGCCCATCGACTGGTTGCAGTTTACCTACCGGTTCGGCCACGATTTTTATGTGGATAAGCGGGAGGAAATTGTACCCGGACCCAAGGGAATAGCCGGAGAAAACCTGAGCGGACTCAGCTCAATCGGCTATATGGAGCAACGCAGGTTTATCAACCGCGTGGTGAACTCCAACTTCTTTGTCACTTTTGATAAAGCCATTACGCCCGACCTGAGGGCCACCATCCGCGCGGGACACGAGTTGTTCCAAACCGACCTCAATTACAGTTACAACTATGGGGAGCAGTTTGTAACACCGGGCTTTTACAGCTTCAGTAACGTTACACGGCACGTCATATCAGAAAATATCTACAGAAGGCGGCTGATCGGCGCATACGCAGACGCGGCCCTGGACTACAAAGGTTTTCTCTACCTGAACCTTACCGCAAGAAACGACTGGACCTCCACCCTGCCCAAAGGAAACAACTCTTTCTTTTATCCTTCGGCAAGTATGAGCTTTGTGTTTAACGATGTGCTTAACCTGCCCAAAACGTTAAACTACGGGAAATTACGGGCGGCCTACGGACAGGTGGGTAAAGATACGGATCCGTACAGAACCGCGGCCACCTATACTACCGCCACCGGATACCCCCTGAATGGACAAGTGGGTTATGTGCGCTCATCCAGCAGGGGAAGCGACCAGCTGGTTCCGGAGATGACCACCACCCTTGAATTTGGCACGGAACTTCAGTTCTTTCAGAACCGCCTGGGCATTGACTTTACCTGGTACAAAGCCAACAGTAAAGACCAGATCCTGGCCGTACCGGTTTCCACTACCACCGGTTATTCCTCTGTCTGGATTAACGCCGGAGAAATTGAAAACAAGGGAATTGAGCTAATTCTCAACGGTACTCCCGTAAAATCAGGCAATTTCCGCTGGGATGCTACGGTGAATTTCACCCGGAACCGGAATATGGTAGTGGATATCGCGGAGGGAGTAACCGACATTACCTTGGCTACCCAAAGCGGTTACGTAAACTCTGCCGTAACCATGAAAATCGCGAAAGGCCAGCCGTATGGCGACCTGTACGGAACTTCTTACCAACGCTATTATGAAGGAGGCAGACCGGACGGAACCGTCATTTTAGACAAAAGTCTTCCTATGGTGATTGCCACCTCGGGATCTTTCGCCGGCTTCCCCGTGATGAATACTACCGATCAGATGGTGATCGGAAACGCCATGCCCGACTGGCTGGCCGGTATCCGGAATACATTCAGCTATAAAGGGGTATCCCTTTCCTTCCTGATCGACACCCGCTGGGGAATCGACCAGTTCGACCAGTACGGTGTCTGGCTGGCGGCATTCCTGAAGCCTGACTACACCAACGACAGAAACGATGTGGTCATTTTTGACGGGGTAACCGCCGAAGGACAGACCAATACCCAGCAGGTTTGGTTAGGGCAGGGTCTCGGTCCTGACGGAAGAGATTACGGCGCCGGTTATTACCGGAACCTTCAAAGGGTTATATCCGAAAACTTTGTATACGACGCTTCTTTTGTAAAGTTGCGTAACGCAACGCTCGCCTATAACCTGCCGAAAAAATGGCTTACACCTTTGCGCCTGAAGGCCGTATCGGTTTCTACGTCTGTGAATAATATTATTTTATGGACCCCCTGGCGTAATTTCGATCCGGAATCCTATTCCTCAGGATCTGCCAGCAATGCCACCGGGCTTTCCGGTATGGGTTACCCCGGCGCGAAAAGTATGTTATTTTCATTAAATCTCACCCTATAATGTTTAAAAATATGAAACTACGATTCTTTATATGGTTAATCATCACAGGGGTTTTCACAAGTTGCGAGAATTACCTGGACGTGAATACCGATCCGAATAACCCTACCACCGTACCTGTAAAAGGACTCATGTCTGTGGGCACTGTACGTACTGCCACAAATACGGCGAATGTGGGGTATTATACTTCGTTTTTCGTACAGTACCTGGCCGGTCCCAACGCGGGAGGCAATACGGATACCCACCAGGAAATCAACCCCAACGGTACCTGGGTAGGCATTTATAATGTACTGAGTAACCTGAGCGACATGGAACTGATGGCGGAAGAGCAGGGAGCGCCCAACTATGTGGGTGCCGCGAAAATCATGAAGGCCATTAACCTGGCACTCCTGGTGGATGCCTGGAATAACGCACCCTATTCCGACGCCTTTTTTGTGCAGACCCTGAAGCCCACGTACGACAACGGGCAGCAGCTGTACACTGAAATATTTACGTTGTTAACAGACGGTATCGCGAAACTGCGGGAACCTGCCACCACGCTCACCATGGGCGCAGACGACTTCATGTTTGGCGGCAATCTTTCACAATGGATCAAAACCGGTTACGCCCTGCAGGCACGTTACCTGAACCATTTAAGTAAGACCTCGTCGTATAGTGCAGATGCCGTACTGGCCGCCCTGGCCAACGGGCTCGCGGGTAACAACGACAATGCCAGCGTACCCTTCACCACTACCGTATGGAACCCCTGGGGAAGTGTGGCCATTAACCAGGCAGGACTGGTGCTTGACGGCTGGATATCACAGCAGATTGTGGAAGCCATGGACGGCACCACTTTCGGGGTGGTAGACCCCCGCATGGAATTTATGTTCAGCAGAACCCGGCAGGGGAATTTCCGGGGTACGGTGAACGGCGCCGGCCGCGACTCTGACGTGATGGACCTTCGCCTGGATGCCTCCACCCTGGTGGAAGCCTCCTACTACGCCAACAGGGCCTCCCCTGTACTGGTCATGACCTTTGCCGAACAAAAATTCATTGAAGCGGAAGCCCAGCTGGCCAAAAACAACAAACCGGCCGCATATTCGGCGTACCTTGCCGGTATCCGAGCCCACATGGATATGCTGAGCGTAACCGCAGCCAACCGCGACAGTTACATCAACAGTCCGGCCGTCTCCGTAGGCGAAGCGAACATTTCGCTTGCCCTGATCATGAAAGAAAAGTACGTGGCCCTCTTCCTCAGCCCCGAAAGCTGGAACGATGCCCGCCGGTACAATTTCGCCTATACGGATATGACTGTACCCGCTCAGTTAAACCCGGATCTGAACGGTCAGTTCAGCAGAAGATTACAGTATCCTTCAAGTGAGTTCTCTACCAACTCAGACAATGTTCCCGCGGTAAAATTGTCTGACAGAATCTGGTGGGATCAAAACTAATAACCAAGACGATTATGAAATTTTGCACAAAATTATATTCCCTGTTGTTTGTTTTCGCCACGGCCTTGCTTTCCTGCGAGGAAAACGCTGTGGGTCCCTCTTACCAGAAGATCGGAACAAACACTTCTACCAATGCGTTTATCACGGCTTCTCCGGTGTCTGCTACTTCACCGACACCCGGCAGTTCCGTGGAGGTTACCCTGAGGTACGTGAATGTCAAGAGTGATCCGGCAAAATCACTCGTACTGAAAGTGCGGGAAGGTTCGGGCGCTTTTACCACCGTTCAGACCTTTGATGAATCCAGCCAGAATACGGGGGTGGAACATACCCGCACCGTAAGCTACGCCATCAACCAGGCGGCAGGAACTTCATTGACTTTCCGGTTGGAGCTGACCACCCAGGCTGAATTTCCCAAACTGGTAGACCGTGCGGCATTCCCTGTGCGGTAAATAAACTGTGTGGATCCGTGTTATCTGTGAGTAAAATGACCACTTACCTCACAGATAGCACGGACAAACACAGATGGAATAACTTTTTTGAGCTATGAGCTCACAACCCAAAACTTCTACGCCGAATTCCGGCTGGCATTAATATTTCCGAACAAAGAGCGCGTGACCATCTTCTGATACACCCGCTTCAGCTCTTCGTCATCGGTTTCCTCAATCTTCTGTAGGGCGTATTGCTGAATAGCCAGCAGGGGAAGCACAATCTGTTCCCGGTAATTGACCGACAAAGAGTTCACCACCTCGGTTTCCATCAGGGTTTCCTGGTTTGAAATTTCCAGCATATACTTCACGCTCTTCTGATACTCGTCGTGCATCATGTTCCATAGATCTCCGTATTCCGGATCCTCCCTCATATAGGAAGTAAGGGGGAAATACGTTTTGGAAAGCGACATCATGCTGTTTTGAATCAGGGTCTTGAAATACAAAGACTCCTCGTACAGGCGCTTCACTTCGTCTAGCCGCCCCTGTTCAATCATATACTCCAGGGCCGTGCCCAATCCGTAAAAACCGGGGATATTCTGCTTGAGCTGGCTCCAGGCGCCCACAAACGGAATCGCCCTCAGATCAGTGAGTTTGAGCTTCCCGCCCGAGCTCCGCTTGGTAGGCCGGCTGCCGATCTTGGTTTGTCCGTAGTATTTCAGAGGACTTTTATTTTCCAGATAAGGTACAAAAAGAGGGTGCTCTTTCAGTTCCAGGTACTTTTCTCCGCCTATTTCCGCCAACTCTTCAATCAGGGTGCGCTCTTCGGGGGTAATGATGGCTTTCTGATCGCCGAACACGTCGTTCAGCACACCGGCCGAGAGCAGTTGTTCAAAGTTAAAACGGGCCTGGGGCCGGGAGCCGTACATGGAGGTAATGGTCTGCCCCTGTATGGTCACCTGGATCTGGTTATTGGCAATAGTAGGCCCCTGGGAAGCATAGAACTGATGGGTTTTTCCACCGCCCCTGGCCGGCGGACCGCCCCTGCCATCAAAGAAAATCACACTCACTTCGTTTTCCTCTGACACTTCTGTTAAACGCTCCTTCGCGCGGAAAATCTCCCAGTTGGCCTTGATATAGCCCCCGTCTTTGGTGCCGTCGGAAAAGCCCAGCATAATGGTCTGTATATTCCGGCGAATGTTCAGGTGGCGGCGGTAAGCCAGGTTATTGTACAGCTCTTCCATGGAATCTTTCGCCGTATCCAGCCCTTCAATGGTCTCAAAAAGCGGGATAATATCGACCGAAATGTCGGCATCGCGGTACCCGCAAAAGCGGAACATGGCCAGCACTTCCAGCACCGAACAGGCCGAGGTAGAATTCGAAATGATGTACCGGTTACAGGCCTTCTCCCCGTTATGCGCCTGGATTTCCTTCATGGCCCGGATGGTCTTGAACGTATCTTTCACCAGGGGATCCGTGAAATCGTCTTCCCACACCTCAATGCGGCTCGACGTCAGGAATTCTATTTTCTGTTCGTGGGTCCATTCCCCGTAAGGCACTTCTGACACCTTGAATTTCTCGTTCACGGCCTGCATTACTTTTTCATGAATGCTGCTGTCCTGGCGCACATCCAGGGTAGCAAAATGCAGTCCGAACAGTTTTACCCTCAGAATAAAGCTGTCCAGCTCGTCAATAAACATGCTGCCGTGTTGCGTCACCATCACTTCCCGCACTTCTTCCAGCCGGCTGAGCAGGGCGTTATACGAGAGGTCATTGTTCAGGCCGAACATGTTGGTGTACAACTTATTATTGATTTTATCGAGCAGGGGAATTACGCCTTTGAAAGTAAAACGCCTCCGGATGCTCTTGAAATGATTGTAATAACATTTCAGGATATTCGACCTCAGCTCCTGGGCCACTTTCCGGGTGATGTCGGCAGTCACAAACGGGTTCCCGTCGCGGTCGCCCCCGGGCCAGAAGCCCAGCTCAATCACCGGCGCAATATCTTCTCCGTCAAAAATCTCCCGGGTTACGGTTTCCTGGATCCGGCTCAGCACCTCATAGTACACGTGCCTCAGGTAGAAAATAATACTCTGGGCCTCCTGCACGGGGGTGGGTTGCTCGTCGTTAAAAAACGGCGTCTTGCCCAACTGCTGAAGCAGCTGATCAATGGTGTTGATATCGTTCACCTGGATGTACTGTTCCAGGTCCTGGATGATTCTCAGTACCGAGTTCGGGTAAAACTGGGTAGGGTGCGCGGTAAAAACCACCCGGGTCTTAAAGTTCCGGAGCTTTTCCCTCACCTCATCCAGCTTGTTGTTCTGGCGGGCCAGGGCCAGAATAGCCTTCAGGGTACCCGGGGTATCGGGGGAAGTCAGTTTCTCAAACGCCGCGTCTTCCACGCTGTCGAAAAGCACTACCTGCCGCTCTACGTAGGTAATCAGCCGGAAGAGCAGGTCTATTTTCTCCTTTTCCGTAGTAAATACTGTAAATTTCTTAAAAAATTCATCAATGATTTCTACGGGGTATTTTCCTTCCTCAAAGCCCTGTTTGGCATTGTCGTACAGAAAGGGCATCAGAGAGCCTATCTTGGCCATCTTGTCATAGGGAAGCCTCGAAAACAACGTATTGAAAACAAGATACTTGTTATGCACCTCCCGGGTAAAGACAGACTCCGGATTTTGATCAGGCATGGTTAATTCAGATTAGAGTGAACAGCAAATATAAAAAAACCCCATGTGAAGCATGAGGTTTTGAATAAAAAAAGACATTCTACCCCAAAAAGTGATACTTTATAAGGGTTACGTCGTATTTTCTAAAGATTATTTAACTTTATATGTAATACTTGCCAAAATCTTCGGCCTTCTCCACAAATTCCTTTACCAACTGCTCGTCATCTTTCGGACAGATCATCAGCACATTGTCGTGTTCGGCAATAATGTACCCTTTCAGGTCTTTGATCACCACCAGCTTGTCGGCCGGCATTTTAAGAATACTGTCTTCCACATTATAGAGCATGGTGCGGCAGTTGACCACGTTATTGACCTCGTCTTTTTCGGAGTTTTCGTAGAGCGACTTCCAGGTACCCAGGTCAGACCACCCGATATCGCACAAGACCACGTACACATTTTCAGCCTTTTCCATGACGCCGTTGTCGATAGAAATGGCCCGGCACCTCGGATAAGCCACCTCAAGGGCTTCCTTCTCCCCTTCCGTAAAGAAAGCAGGCTGGGCTTCGCGAAAGGCGTCGGCTATCTCGGGCAGGTAGGTGTCCAGGGCTTTCAGAATAGACGGGATGCTCCAGATAAAAATACCGCCGTTCCACACGTAGTCGCCACTGGAAATAAACATCTTTGCAATCTCCAGGTTGGGCTTTTCCGTGAAGGTCTTTACCTTTTTCACCTCCTGTTCTTCCGTATCGTCAAACTGGATGTACCCGTAACCCGTATCGGGGCGGGTAGGCGTAATGCCCAGGGTCACCAGCACGTCTTGTTCGGCCGAATACGACAGGGCTACGTTTATCTTTTTCCGGAATTCTTCGGGTTTCAGGATAATATGGTCCGCGGGCGCCACCACCACATTGGCCCGGGGATTCAGCTTGGCGATCTTGAAACACGCGTAAGCAATACAAGGGGCCGTGTTTCTCCGCCCGGGTTCCAGCAGAATCTGGTCGTCAGACAGGAAAGGAAGCTGCGCCTTCGTGATCTCATAATATTCGCGGGAGGTCACCACATAGATATTTTCTTTCGGACAAATGCCCTCGAAACGTTCGGCCGTTTGCTGAATCAGCGTACTGCCGGTACCTAAAATGTCGTGAAACTGTTTGGGGAAACTCTGGCGGCTGAAGGGCCAGAAGCGGGTACCGGTTCCCCCCGCCATAATAATGAGATAGTTTGATGAAATCATAAATTAAATATAAAGTTAGGAACTACCTGTTCCTCGCGTTATTCTTAGGATTACTTCTCGCGTGCTGCTTCGAAGCGTTCCGCTGACCTTTGGCCTGGGGAGGTCTCGGCCCCGTCTTTTTTCCTTTATTTCCAAAACCTTTGCCGGGCGCCCGGAATTCCGGAGTAGGCCCCAGGCCGAGCTGTTCGGTAATTCTCCTGACGTCTACCTCCTTCTCCAGTAAGCCCTCAATGGCTTTTACTGCGCGCCGGTCTTTTTCCGAAACGAAGGTAATGGAAACGCCTTCGGTATCGGCCCGGGCCGTACGCCCGATCCGGTGAATATAATCTTCCGCATCACGGGGGATATCGTAATTCACCACCAGGTTCAGATTCGAAATATCAATTCCCCTGGATAGCACGTCGGTGGCCACCAGTATATTGTATCTCCCGGCTTTAAAATCGCGCAGGGCCACTTCCCGGTCTTCCTGTTCAATGTCCGAAGAAATGCCTTTGGCCTTCAGTTTATGGCGGGAAAGATCGCGCAGAATCTTCTGGATCATCACCCGCTGAGAGGTAAAAATAATGATCTTTTGTCCCGCAAACGGCCGGATCAGGTCCAGCAACATAGGCAACTTCTGTTCATCCGAAGCCATGTAAAACTGCTGGTCTATTTTCTCCGCGGGTTTCGACACGGCCAGGCTGATTTCGGCAGGATCATGGAGAATCTTTTTAGCGAAAGACCGGATCTTGGGCGGCATGGTGGCCGAAAACATGAGATTCTGCCGGGCCGCGGGCAGGTGCTGAATGATGTACATGATGTCGTCTGAAAAACCCATATCGAGCATCTTGTCCGCTTCATCCAGGATCAGGCGCCGTATGGCTGAAAACCCGATCTTCCCGGATTTCATGTGGGCCATCAGGCGCCCCGGTGTGGCGATGATAATATCGGCGCCTTCTGTCAGGGCCGTGCGCTGCTGGTCCCAGTTCTCCCCTTTTCCGCCTCCGTAAATGGCCAGGCTGGTGACGCCTACAAAATAGCCGAGCCCTTCAATCTGCTCATCAATCTGCTTGGCCAGCTCGCGGGTGGGTACCAGAATCAACGTGGAGAGGCTGTCGCCTCCTTCGTCTTTTATTTTGCTCAGTACCGGAATCAGGAAGGCCGCTGTTTTTCCCGTACCGGTTTGGGCACAGGCCAGAAGGTCTTTCCCTTCCAGCACCAGCGGAATGGCCATTTCCTGAATGGGCGTGGTGTCCTTATAGTTCATGGCATCAATGCCATCCATCACTTCAGGGTGTAAAGTAAATTCGTGAAATTTCAAATTTCTTACAGGTTTTATGTAAATACTCACCTAATCCGGTAATATTTACGGTTCGTTCATTGTTATATGAGAAACCGCACCCAAAAGTAAATAATTCATTCGGAAAAATTTAATTTGTTAAGGGAAACAATAATTCGGAACTTTGTCACCAATTACAAAAAACAATGAGTGATTCTATCAAGCACGAATGCGGAATAGCCATGGTCCGCCTCCGCAAGCCTCTGGAGTACTACATCGAAAAATACGGAACGCCGCTCTACGCCATTAACCGTTTGTATGTACTCATGGAAAAGCAGTCGAACAGGGGGCAAGACGGTGCGGGCGTAGCCAATGTAAAAATAGAAGTTCCGCCGGGAAGCCGTTACATCAGCCGTTACCGCTCCGTGGAAAACCGCCCTGTGGTAGATATCTTCAAAAAAATCAACGACAAGTTCATCGAGGCGCAGAAGAAGGATCCCGCCCTTCTGAAAGACGCCCAGTGGTTGCAGCAAAACGTGGCTTTCACGGGCGAAGTATGGCTGGGACACCTGCGTTACGGCACCCACGGCCGCAATGAAATTGAGAACTGCCACCCTATGCTGCGCCAAAGCAACTGGCGAAGCCGCAACCTGGCCGTGGCCGGCAATTTCAACATGACCAATGCCGACGACCTCTTCAAAAAGCTGGTGGAACTCGGGCAGCACCCGAAAGACAAAGGCGACACCATCACGGTGCTGGAGAAGATCGGGCATTTCCTGGACGAAGAGAACCAAAGAATCTTTGATGATTTTAAGGGAAAATACGAGAACCCCGAACTCAGCGACATCATCGAAGACAATATGGATATGCAGCGCGTACTGCACCGGGCCTGCCGCGACTTCGACGGGGGCTATGCCATGGCCGGCATCACCGGCTTCGGTTCGGCGTTTGTGGTACGCGACCCCGCCGGCATACGACCCGCCTACTACTGGTACGACGAGGAAGTAGTGGTAGTGGCCTCGGAAAGAGTGGCCATCAAAGCCGCCTTTGGCGCGAAATACAACGATATCCTGGAGATCACACCGGGCAACGCCCTCATTATTAACAAAAGCGGAGAATTTGCCGAACACAATATCCTGCCCCGCCTCGAAAAGAAATCGTGCAGTTTTGAACGTATCTATTTCTCCCGCGGATCAGACCCGAATATCTACCAGGAAAGAAAAGAACTGGGCCGACGTCTTATTCCCCAGATCCTGAAAGAAATCAATTACGACCTGGAGAATACCGTGTTCTCCTATATTCCCAATACGGCGGAACCCGCCTTTTACGGTATGGTGGAAGGTATCGAACAGCACCTCTCCTCGTGGCGGAAAGAAAGAATACTTTCCGGCGACCTGAACGAAGAAGAACTGGAGAAAGTACTGGAATTCAAACCCCGCTTTGAGAAACTGGTTTCCAAAGACGTAAAACTGCGCACCTTTATTACCAACGACGAAGACCGCTCCGAAATGGTTTCGCACGTGTACGAGATGACCCACGGCGTGATCCGGAAAAAAACCGATACCCTGGTGATCATCGACGACTCCATCGTGCGCGGAACTACCCTGGAGAAGAGTATCCTGAAGCTGCTCGACAAACTGGGGCCCCGCAAGATTGTGATCGTATCTTCCGCTCCCCAGATCCGCTACCCCGACTGCTACGGAATCGATATGTCAAAGGTGAAAGAATTTGTGGCCTTCCGGGCTATGCTCGCGCTTCTGGGAGACCGGGGAATGGAGGAGAAAAAGGAAGAAGTGTACCACAAGATCCTGCAACTCCCCGACCTCCGGAAAGCCAACCTGGTCAAAGAACTTTTTGACCTCTTTACCGACGAAGAAATCTCGACCAAAATCGCAGAAATCATTGCGCCCTCCGGTATTGAGGCCGAAGTCTCCGTGGTATTCCAGACCGTAGAAAACCTCAATGCCTCATGTCCCCAACACCTGGGCGACTGGTATTTTACAGGAAACTACCCCACTCCCGGCGGAAACAAGGTAGTAAACAAAGCCTTCCTCAACTTCATGGAAGGCAAGTACGTCAGGGCTTACTGACCGGCTTTTTGTTTATTTTCGGAAGCACGAAAATATTCGCTGTAGCCTCTGTCATGCCTAAGTTCCGGAGACACTCCCGGATACTTACGGAATCTAGTTTAAGTGCCGTCTTCATGATGTGGGCGATTGATTAGACTTCAAATATAAGATTATTTATATTTTTTATTATCGATAGTACAATTTTTTTATCCTATAACGAAATGTCAAAAACAGGCATCCTTTTGGTTAACCTGGGAACTCCCGACTCTCCCTCCGTACCCGATGTAAGAAAATACCTCCGCGAATTCCTGATGGATGAGCGGGTGATTGATATTCCTTTCCTCAACCGCTGGTGGCTGGTCAATCTCATTATCGCGCCTTTCCGCGCGCCCAAGTCGGCCAAAATCTACCAGGAAGTATGGCTCCCCGAGGGTTCTCCCCTGAAAATATACGGCCTGAGCAATGAAGCGGAGCTCCAGAAGGTGTTGGGAGACGAGTACGTGGTACGCCTGGCCATGCGTTACCAGAATCCTTCCATTCCGAATGTACTGAAAGAGTTTGAACGCATGAACCTGGAAAAGATCCGGGTCATTTCTTTCTTTCCCCAATACGCATCGGCCACCACGGGGTCTGTACACCAGAAGGTGATGGAAACGGTAAAATCCTGGCAAACCATTCCTGAAATGCATTTTTCAGGCGCTTTTTATGATCACCCCCTCCTGCTGGAAGGCTTCGCAAACCATGCCCGGAAACACCTGGAACGGTCAGACTACGACCACTACGTGTTCAGCTACCACGGCCTGCCCGAGCGCCAGACGGTGAAAGCCCACTTTGGCCGCACCTGCCGGGAGGAAGGCTGTACTTCGGGCCTTACCGATCAAAATTACCATTGCTACAAAGCCCAGTGTTACGAAACCACGCGCCTCCTGGCCCAAAAGCTGAACCTGGCAGAAGGCACCTACACCACCTGTTTCCAGTCGAGGTTGGGAAAAGCCGAGTGGATACAACCTTATACGGAAGACGTGGTGAGTACCCTTCGCCAAAAGGGCGTGGAGAAAGTGCTGGCGTTTAGCCCGGCCTTTGTGGCCGACTGCCTCGAAACCACCATTGAGGTGGGAGAAGAATACAAGGAGATGTTTATAGAACAGGGTGGAAAGCGCTGGGACCTGGTAGAGTCACTGAACGACTCTCCCCTCTGGATAGATCTCCTCAAAGAGCTGTCCAATATCTGACCCCCGTCTTCGTTAATAACACATTAGCTTTTTCTGTTGAGATACCTGAGCCTCATACTGCTTTCCCTGTGCCTGCACTCGTGTTGCTGGCTGGAGAATTGCAAAGACCCCGAACCTACGGAGGAAACGGACCTGCCGGAGTTTGCCGGCACGCCGCGGGCGGTGAACCTAAGCGTAAGCCACCTGGACGAAGTATCCGGTATAGCGCCTTCCTATCACTTCCCTGATCACCTCTGGCTGATAGAAGACAGCGGTGCGGAACCCGCCCTGGAGCTGCTGCGGAACGACGGCACCCACATCCGGAAAATACCTTTTTCAGGAAGCAACCGCGACTGGGAGGACCTGTCTTCCGGGCCCGGACCCCAGGCCGGCGTCAATTATCTCTATATCGGGGAGACAGGCGACAATAACGCCCACTATGGCGACTATTACATCTATCGCTTTCCTGAACCCACCGAGGGGGAGTATAGCGTTGACACCTATGACACCATTCATTTTCAGTATCCGAACCGGGAATCGTACGATGCCGAAACCCTGGTGGTAGATCCTTCCAGCCTGGATATTTACATCATAACCAAAAACCAGATCAACGTACGGGTGTATCGCCTGCCTTACCCCCAGAACACCGCTTCGGTGAATGTGGCCGAATACCTGGGCGCCATCAAGTACTTTCTGGTGGTCAGCGGAGATATTTCGCCCGACGGCAATGAGATCCTCCTCAAATCCTACAATGCAGTGTACTACTGGAAAAGAAAGCCGGGCGAAACCCTCTACCAGGCCCTGAGCCGCAACCATGACCTGACCGCGCCTTACCTCATAGAACCCCAGGGCGAATCCATTTGCTGGGACACACAGGCCGCAGGTTACTACACCCTCAGTGAAAAAGGCAACGGAAGTATCCCTCCCCTGTATTATTACGGAAAAAAATCCAATTAAATCGGGAAACTACCGAAAGGTACAAAAAAGAATAACCCGGAGGCCGTCTGCCGGGGATGCACCGGGCAAACAGACCTACCGGGAATTATTCAACCGTCTTTATGTCTCTTACAGACGTTTTATATCGCTTACAGCACTTCCTGTTTCGCAATCGAATACATGGCTTCCTTACGTTCAACTACATAAGAAACCACTTCGTCACCGCCTTTCACTTCCACTTTCAAGCGTTCAGCCGGAGGGTAGGTTACATCCATGATCCGTCTAAACCGCCCGCTGTTTGTGGTTTCTTCATACCACACCTTTCCTTTATCATCCAGCACCACGATCTTGTATTTCAACCTCTCCGGATTATCAATTGCCAGTCGGAAATGTCCGTTCGTATTCACATACCCGCTTACTGCACTCTTCTTCACTTCGGCCAACGTTTCTGTATTTTCAGAAGACTCGGCGGTACGTTGCGCAAAACCGGTTCCGGCGGTGAAGACCCACAAAACTACTGCTATTCCTTTCCATAGATTTTTCATAATCTTCCTTTGTTTAATTGTTTCTGACACTACAAAGTAAACCCGAAAAAAGTCGTCATTTTTTTCTTTTAGACCACCGCCGGTCTTTCCCCACCACACAGCCGTTAGTGACCATCCAGCACCGTTAGACGGCCTGATCTGTCGTTTGGCGGACAAAAGGGCATTCGGGCGGAAGAACCGGTTGTTTGTCGAAGAAACTACCGTTATTTCCAAAATTCCCCTTATATTTCGGAGATGTTTTTTGCTTATGTTTCTAAAAGTAAACGAGATAACGTATAGAGAAACCCGGATACAGTCTCTTTTCTGGGTTTGTTATTTTCTGTTCGAATGGCTGAACACCGGGGCCGCTATGAACGATTTCGAGCGCAGCTTCTGTAGTATTCTGATGAATCTGCCCCTGATCATGATAGCCGCCTACTGGCATCTTTATTTCACCATCCGGCGCTTTTTACTCAAGGGGCGACTGGTTTCTTTCACATTCAGCCTCACAGGCGGCATCCTCCTTTTCGGAATTGTACGCCGGTATATTTTTTATTACTGGCTCTACCCCCACTATTACCCTGCCGGTACCTCGGCCCCCCTTTTCTACTGGCCAAAGATCTTCCATGAGTCCATGCAGCTCCACCTGGTGGTTTCCCTGTTTGTGGCGGTAGACCTGGTGCGGCGGGCGCTCTACCAGCAACAGATAAACGACCGGTACAAACAGGAAAAACTGGAGGCGGAATACCGTCTGCTCCACTCCCAGGTACAGCCTCATTTCCTGTTCAACACCCTAAATAACCTGGTGTCGGTTTCCCTGCATCAGGCAGAACGCATGCCTGACCTCCTCCACCGCCTGGCCGGTCTTCTCAGCTATCAGCTGCATGAAAGCAATCAGAAAACCGTACCCATCAGCAAGGAAATTGAATACCTGAAAGATTATATTGCGCTGGAAAAGATCCGGTACGGCGAGCGTCTCGACGTGCAAACCAATTTTAACGAGTGGAAAGATCAGTCCGACGTGCGCATACCGCCCATGTTGCTGCTGCCCTTTGTGGAAAATGCATTCAAACACGGAGCCTCCAGAAGTGAAGACCATTCCTGGATACAGATCCGGCTGCAGCTCCAGAATGACCGGCTCTCGTTTACGGTAGAAAACTCGGTTCCCGAAGAAGGCGAGCCGGTGGCTTCTACCGGCCTCGGACTGAGTAATCTCCGGAAAAGGCTCGATATCCTCTTCCCCAACCAGTACGAGCTAATGACTCTGAGGGAAGACAGCCAGTTTCTTGCCACCTTAAAATTCACCGTTCGCTGATGGCTATCCGATGTTTTGTACTTGACGACGAGCCCCTGGCTTCTGATCTGATCCAGGATTATATTGAGCGTCTGCCTGACCTTGAGCTGATGGGCGTCTCCAACAGCCCTACCCAGGCGCTGGGCATCCTCCAGCAAACGCCGGTCGACATCTTGTTCCTGGATATTCAAATGCCCAAACTGACCGGGTTTGATGTGCTACGCCCCCTGAGCTACCGGCCCAAGGTGATTTTCACCACGGCGTATCGTGAATTCGCCCTCGATTCCTATGAATTTGATGTGGTGGATTTCCTTCTGAAACCGGTATCTTTTGAACGTTTCCTTAAAGCCGTGGGAAAAGTGTACCGCTTTATGCCTTCACCCACGGCAGAAAGCGCCGAAACCGCCAGAGAATACCAGTACTTTAAGGTAGATAAGGAGATGGTCAAATTGTATCTCGACGATATCCTGTGGTTTGAGAGCATCCGCGATTATGTCAAGATCCATACCACCACCGGCGTACTGGTTTCTTACCTGCGCATCAGTTATCTCGAAGAAAAGTTGCCGTCAGATCGTTTCGTACGTATTCACAAATCTTACCTCATTTCGCTTGACCACATCCAGGCCATCAGTGCCACTTATATCCGGATCAACGGCAAAGAACTGCCCATCGGGCGCTCGTACAAGGCCCGGCTGGAAGAGATCTTAAAACGGTAAAGTGTTTATCAGCGCATCATCCGGGCGCGGTTCCCCGGTGTCATGTTGTTGAATTTCTTCATCATTTTCTTCATCTGCTCAAACTGCTTCAGCAGGTTATTTACCTCCTGAATGCTGCGGCCCGCCCCGCTTGCTATCCGCCGCCTGCGGCTGCCGTCAATCACGTCGGGCTGGCTCCGCTCCTTGGGCGTCATGCTCCGGATAATCGATTCAATGGGCTTGAATGAGTCATTGCTGATGTCGGCGTCTTTGATGGCCGCACCCATGCCGGGGATCATCCCCATCACGTCTTTCAGGTTACCCATCTTCTTGATCTGCTCCAGTTGCCCCAGGAAGTCGTTCAGATCAAAACTGTTCTCCCGCATTTTCTTGTTCAGCTTGCGGGCTTCTTCCTCGTCAAAGGCCTGCTGGGCTCTCTCCACCAGGGAGATCACGTCACCCATGCCCAGAATCCTGGAGGCCATCCGGTCGGGGTGGAAGATGTCCAGATCTTCCATCTTCTCGCCGGTGCTCATAAACTTCACGGGCTTGTCTACCACCGCGCGTATGGAGAGCGCCGCGCCGCCGCGCGAGTCACCGTCCAGCTTGGTCAGCACCACCCCGTCAAAGTCGAGGCGGTCATTAAACGTTTTAGCCGTATTCACTGCATCCTGTCCCGTCATGGAGTCTACCACAAACAGGATCTCGGAAGGACTGATGGCTTTTTTGATATTTTCCACCTCGGTCATCATCACCTCGTCTACGGCGAGGCGACCGGCGGTATCCACAATCACAATGCTCTTGCCGGCCGCTTTGGCCGCGGCCAGGGCGTTACGCGCAATACTTACGGCATCTTTATTCTCCGGTTCGGCAAAAACGTCTACCCCGATCTGCTCGCCCAGCACCTGGAGCTGGGTAATGGCCGCGGGCCGGTACACGTCGGCCGCCACCAGCATCACCTGCTTGCCCTGCTTTTTCAGGTAAGCGGCGAATTTTCCCGAGAAAGTGGTCTTACCTGACCCCTGCAGACCGGCAATCAGCACTACCGCCGGCGAACCTTTCAGGTTGACGGTTTCGGCCTGTCCGCCCATCAGGCTGGTCAGTTCTTCCTGTACGATCTTCACAAAGAGCTGCCCGGGTTCTACGGCAATCATCACCTTGCGGTCAATGGCCTCCTGCTTCACCCTGTCGGTTACCTCCTTCGCTACCTTATAGTTCACGTCGGCATCCATCAGCGCCCGCCGAATCTCCTTCACCGTACTGGCAATATTGATATCGGTGATCTTACCCTTTCCTTTCAGCGTTTTAAACGCTCCGTTTAGCTTATCCTGAAGACTTTGAAACATATCTTTTTCGAAAAATGGATTGCAAATTTAAGGAAAATATTCCGAATTTTAACTGAACCATAAGCCTACACTTATCCAGACCTCCCGGATGCAAATTGTCAATGGTCAATGGTCAATGGTCAATTGTCAATTTTTCCGGCCGGAAACCGGAATCAGCCAAATCTGCTTTTACGACATTCAGCTCATCCACCTTCTTCTGCAAAGCCTGGGTATCATCCGGGTTAGTGGCCAGTAAGTCCTTAATTTCTGCATAAACATCACTCAAGCGGTCGGTTACCACACCTACATCCACCACATTACTCCACGACGGGTCAAACTCCGTCACCACCTTGCTCCCCGCTAGCAACTGATAACATTGGTTCAGGTGAATGTTCTCAAACCCCACCGCCAGGGGTACCTTCAGTGCCGCCGGCCCCAGCTTCAGGAAACTCATCTCAATGAAGCCCCGGCCCGTCCAGCCCGTGGCTTCGGAGCCACTTACTTCCGTGACCGATACCACGTAGTCATACGTACTGAACACATCGCCCACCGCCAGGTTCTTCAGCTTCTCTGTGCCGGTGGAGGTGACCGTGGCCGTGCTGCCGCAGTTCACAAAATCTTCCGGCGTGGCGCAGGCCAGGGCCGAAATGTCTACCTCCAGCGGGCAACTCACCCCGCCCGTGGAGGTGACGTTGACCTTGTAATTGCCTATCTTGTTGATCGTGATTTTACTCTTGTCTTCGGGGTTCTGGTTGGCCGATACCCCCTGCGGCAGGGTCCAGATGTACTCCACCCCTTTCAATACCTCCCCCTCAAAGGTTTCTACCTACAGCACCAGGTCATCGTACAGGTTCAGTTGGCCCGGCTTCCGGTTTAAGCGGGTCTTCTCTTCGCCGCTGCCGGGGTCAAAGGCTTTCACGTAGAGGTTATCACACAGGCCTACGTCTACCCGGGTGCTTACTTCCACCACACAGCCGCCGCTGCTCACCTTAACCTTGTATTCTCCGGCCTGCGCGCTGCTGATGTCCGGAATCTGTAGGGTGCGGGTGGTGGTCACCGGAAGGGTCACGCCCGCAGGGGGCGTCCACTCGTAGGTGGCACCCGTGAGGGTGGTGGCATTCAGCAGGGCCGTGCCGCCGTTTACCACCGGGCTGTTCGAGGTGGCCCTGATGTCATCCGGAATGGCCGAAGCCAGCGTGAAGGGCTTCTCATCACTGCCCCAACTGTTGTCGTTCTTGATGCAGCGCAGCTTCACCGTTTGCGGCAGGTACACCGTTACCGAGCTGCCCCCGTAGGCAAAGCCCCCCTGCTCCAGGGTACTCCAGGTGCTGTAATAACCCGAGGGGCAGCCCGCGGTGGTGAGCGTGGCGGCCGTGTTGGGGCACAGGCTGTTGGGTCCGCTGATCACCGGCACTATGCTGCCGTCCAGCTCCACATACACCGTCACCCACTCGCTGTTGACCATAAAGTCTTCTTTGCAGCGCGCTTTGTAGAAGCCCGGACCGGTTTGGGTAATCTGGCGTTTGGCATCCAGTGAATGCCCCAGGATCAGGTTATCGCCTATCTTCCATTCCACATAACCGTAATCACAGCCATAGGTGGTCAGCAGCACGCTTTCATCGTATTTGGCTTTTGATTTGTTGGCCACCAGCCGCATGTAGTTACCTTTACTCGTCACCAACTAAGCCTATATCCGTCACCTAAATTGTTAAATTTGAATTCTACAATTTTCTTATTTTTATTAAGAAAGACAATTCGCCTATCTTTCAAATCATAATCCTCTTTAGCAATATATTCTCTTGCTTGCTGCCAAAAAATAAAATTAAAACTTTCGGCATTAGTCTCTACCATATTAGTGCTTCGACTTTCAAAAGCATATTGGACATTTTTAACATTAAGATTTTCCTTTTCTACAAATGACTTATAGTAGAATCTATCAGCAAAGTAGTTGCTTTCAATAGAAAAAAGGCCTAAAAAATTTGCAAGGTCAGATGTTTCTGGATGTCTGATATATCGGGCAATATTAGAATATGTATTCCAATAAAGATGAATGACCACTATTTTTTTTAATGAGCTGTCTCCCTCAAAAAATCTGTTTCTGTATACAGCTTCCAATTCCCTCTCAATTAGTTTAAAATCTTCTACAGAGTTTTTAAAATTTATTAAGTAATATGATTTTATTAAGACATTCTTATTCTCCAAAGTATCTCTATACTTTTCCTCTCTTATAAATTTTAATTTAACTAGCTCGTCCTTTTCAATGGAATTTTTCCAATTATTTAAAGCAAAAACCACATCTCTATGAACGTCTAAAGCGAAGTAGGCAAACATGATATAGACCATAAAGAGAAACCCAAAGAAAACTCCAAATGTAACTAAACAGCTTTTAAGGCTTTTCATATCAGTTCAGATTAAGAATGTTTGTCTTGATTCTGACATTGGTGAGGTAAGGTTTATATCCTGAATAATAATGCTGTAATGTGAAAAACGAATTTAAGGCATATATAGCACCTTTTAATCCAAGGTTCATATCATCAAAATCTGCTCCATAAGTATCCAGAAAATTAAACTTATACTCGACCTTATAATTAACAGGATTATTGACCACTACATTAAGTACCTTCTTTCGATATAAAATAATATCAACTTCATATTTCTGTGTACCTCCTATAGCTGCATAAGCTACCGTTGGCACAAAAATCAATCTCTTTATGGAAAAATTTGGAGGAGACAATTCATCGTTATTTAAAAACAGAGAGCTATTAATCTCACTAATTTGACTGGTGACAATTTTGTCTCTTATAGCAGTAGAAAATTTAGAAACAAATTCATTATATAAAGTGGAATTTTTTATACTATTTACTATTTTATCATCATTTGATAAATCAAGGTTCTTACCATTACCATTTTTAAGGTGATCTGCCATATATGAAACGCCAAATAGTCTTAGGAAATCTTTGTATATAGAAAAATTTACAGTTTCTCCAAGTGCTCTACTTGTAGCGTAGTTCACTTTCCCACTCGCATCGAATCTAGCATCTGTTAAAGAAGGCATATCATTATAACATAAAGAATACTGTGCAGTATTATCTATTGAGCAATTTCCTGATTTTTGAAGCATTGTACCTCTATTAAAACTAAGAACTTTTACTACTTCATACCCACTTAAATCTATACTCTTTATTATAGTCAAAGACTGTTCGGGGTTGCAATTTAAGGCTCTTGCACTGGAATTAGGTGCAGCGCAAATAGCCCCTTCAATAAAATCGGTTATGTTACTGGCAACACCATTTTTTACATCCGTATCCCAGATGCTAATTTCATTATCTCTTATTTCTTCTAAGCGGGTAATAGAACTCTGAATTTGAGGATCAGAAATAGGCTTTCCACTTTCAATTAGCTCAATTATCTCTTGTTTTAGTGTTTTTAGTTCATTTTGAATATCATCAATACTTCTTACATTACTCCACGACGGGTCAAACTCCGTCACCACCTTACTCCCCGCCAGCAACTGATAACATTGGTTCAGGTGAATGTTCTCAAACCTCACTGCCAGAGGCACATTCAGCGCCGCTGGCCCCAGCTTCAGGAAACTCATCTCAATAAAGCCCCGGCCCGTCCAGCCCGTGGCTTCGGAGCCACTTACTTCCGTGACCGATACCACGTAGTCATACGTACTGAACACATCGCCCACCGCCAGGTTCTTCAGCTTCTCTGTGCCGGTGGAGGTGACCGTGGCCGTGCTGCCGCAGGCCAGGAAGTCTTCCGGCGTGGCGCAGGCCAGGGCCGAAATGTCTACCTCCAGCGGGCAGCTTACCCCACCCGTGGAGGTGACGTTGACTTTGTAATTGCCTATCTTGTTGATCGTGATTTTGTGCTTCTGGGTCGGGTCCTGGTGGGCCGATACCCCCTGCGGCAGTATCCAGGTGTACTCCACTCCTTTCAATACCTCCCCCTCAAAGGCAGCACCAGGTCATCGTACAGGTTCAGTTGGCCCGGCTTCCGATTTAAGCGGGTCTTTTGGTGTTTGGGGATAATAACATCAGCGAAACATTTGATACATTATTCTCTATCTTCAATTCTAAATCCATGATTGATTTTGATTTGTGTTTTTCCATCTATAAATAAATCGTAATCTTCATTATTCATTCCAAATATTAGGGTTAGCTTAAATTTTTTACTTAAAAATTCTTTAGTTAGATCAGTATCAAAAATATCCTTGCCCCTCAAGTCAATAAAAACATTATAGGGTAAAATCCAAATTACGCCAGCATCATCACTAAAGTAGTATGATGAATAGATATAACTATTTTCCAGAAAGATTTTACTCCAACTAAAGGGTTTAATGGGCTATCTTCTTTTTTGTTTCTCCTAATAAATAAAGTATCTACAGATACATACCCATTATTTATATAATCCTCGTTAAGTACTACTCGCTCTATTTGAACAGTTCTAGGCGACCTTTCAAGGTTATTACAAGAAAACAGTGTAAAAATAATCCCCACCAGTAGCTTTAAACACACTGAATCAACCAAGCTAATTTTTCTTGTATCCCATCGATTACCTTCCCCAAATAGGATAGTCCTGGAGATATACTGTCGGCCATAAAGATAACCTATAGCTTCCGGCTATTTAAACCCGACTATTTTGCCCACAAAAAAGGGCCGAAGCATGGCTCCGACCCCTTCCCGACCTTGCGGCCTGTCTTAGTTTACTGATGCTACCCGGTTAACGGTAGTATTGATTTTGATGTCTTTGGAGATCACTTCCTTGTTAATTTTCACTTCGAAAGTGTACTCTCCGTCAGGGAAACCGGCCAGGTTATACACCTTTACAAAAGCCGGAATTTCACTGATAAACTCCCGGTAGATCACTTCTCCTACCGCGTTTTTGATCACCACAGTCCCTTTCTCCGCTACTTCCGGAATAATCAGTTTGAATTTCAGTCCGTCTACCACTTTCACTTCCACTTTTTTGGGAGATACCGGTAACATTTCAGTAGCATAAGAAGTACTTACTCCTGCGAACAGCGCCAATGCGATTACAAGCTTTTTCATAATAATGTTTGGTTTTTTGATTATGTAATTATTTCGTTTAATGTCTTTCTCTTTGACATCACAAAGGTACATAACTTACTTAATACGTGTCAATTAGTAAAAAAAAGTTCCTCCCAGGGTGCCATGAAAATATTGGAATAATACCATACTTCATGGAAAAGTACAAGCATTCGTTTAAAATTTCATAGGTGCCTCCAATAAGTGGAACCCTAAAAACAGGCAAACCGCTTGAATTTACCCGCGAATACCGTAATTTTCCTCTTGAAATAACCCAATAACCCGGCATACAGCCAGCTGAAAGCTAAAATATATACACATGAAAAAACCTGACCTCTCTTTCTGGCAAATCTGGAACATGAGCTTCGGATTCCTGGGCATACAGTTTGGATTTGCCCTCCAAAACGCCAACACCTCGCGGATATTCGAAACCCTGGGTGCCGACGTGGACAAAATCGGCCTCTACTGGCTGGCCGCACCGGTGACCGGACTGGTGGTACAGCCCATTGTAGGGTATTTTTCCGACAAAACCTGGACCCGCTTCGGCAGACGGAAACCTTATTTTATGCTGGGCGCCCTCCTGGCCTCCCTCTCCCTGCTGGTGATACCCAACTCCCCTGCCCTGTGGGTGGCTATCGGCACCCTCTGGATCATGGACAGCTCCATCAACATCAGTATGGAGCCTTTCCGGGCGTTTGTGGGCGACAACCTAAACGAAAAGCAACGTCCCCTGGGCTTCTTTACCCAGAGCTTTTTTATAGGCCTGGGCGCCGTGGTGGGTTCGGCCCTCCCCTATATTTTCAGCAACTGGATCGGCCTATCCAATGTAGCCGAAGCCGGGGTGATTCCCCCCTCGGTAAAATGGTCTTTCTACTGCGGGGGCATCGTGTTTTTCCTGGCCGTACTCTGGACCGTGCTGCGTTCACATGAATATTCGCCCGAAGAACTGGAAAATTTTGAAGACTCTGCCCTTGACGAAGCCGGCGCCGGCGATGTACCGGTACGGAAACAAATGCTCTACGGACTGGCTTTCGTGGCGGTGGGACTGCTCTCCTGGCTGCTGATCCGTCAGAATGAATTGGAGAAGGAGTTATTGATTCTCTCGGGCGGCATAGCCCTTACCGGCATCCTTTTCCTGGCGGCCGGGGCCTTACGTCAAAACCGTATTTCCAACGGCTTTACCGATATTATCACCGGTTTGCTGGACATGCCCCCTACCATGAAACAACTGGCCCTGGTGCAGTTTTTCACCTGGTTTGCCCTCTTTGCCATGTGGATTTACACTACCCAGGCCGTGACCGGCCATGTGTTCGGCGCGCATGACCCTACTTCCAAAGCCTATAACGATGCGGCCGACTGGGTATCGCTGATGTTTGCATTTTACAGCCTGGTGTGTGCCGTGGCGGCGTTCATATTGCCTAAAATAGCCGCACGGATCGGCAACCGCCAGGCCCACCTGCTGGCCCTCACCCTGGGCGGACTGGGCCTGATCTCCATCTGGTTTGCTACAGACCGTCTACAATTGATGCTGGCCATGACGGGAGTAGGCATTGCCTGGGCCAGCATTCTCTCCGTGCCGTACACCCTGCTGTCTAATGCCCTGCCCGCTGCCCGAATGGGCTACTATATGGGGGTATTTAATTTCTTTATCGTGATTCCCCAGATTGTGGCCGGTACTATTCTGGGCTTTGTGCTAAAGACCTTTTTTCACAGCGAGCCGGTTTATGCCCTCATCATCGGCGGGGTATCCATGATGGTAGCGGGTATTCTCACCCTCTTTGTACGAACGCCATGAGCCACGGCAGCAGCCACCTCCCTGAAGAAGAGCGGACCCGCCTGTTCTACCCAGGCCCGGAATTCTGCGCGGCAAGGCCGGTACTGGGGTAAAAACTCCAGCAGGGGAGTTACCTCAAAACCTGGGCGGTAAATGCCCGCCCCCGCCCGCTCCGCGTCTACAGCGTTGCAGGTTTGCTCATAATGCCCCCGCAGCGGCACCATCAGTACCGGCTTGCCCAACCACATAGCTTCCGCCACCGACTCGAAACCGGCCGTAGAAATCAGGCCCTTGCAGGCCCGCATCATCTCCAGGAATTTCCCGGCATCAATGGAGTGAAAATGCAGGTTTTCAGATACCTCACCGCGCACAGCACCGTCGGTAAAGCAATGCACCTCCACCTCCGGATGTTTCCTTTGCCAGGCCGCGATCTCTCCGGCCATGACCTCCTGGGTCACATAAGCCAGGAAAAAATTCCCCTCCGTGGCTTCCATGGCTTTCAGACCTTGCCTCAACAGGGGCGGAACCAGGGAAATGTTGCGGTCAGCCTCTCCCGCATAAAACGACAAGGCCAGCTTACGGGCCGAACCCAGGGCCGTCACCCGGGAATTGAGGTTCACCAGGAAACGGTGCAGGCGGTTACCCGGAGGGTACACGAAACCGCGGTGTAACATCAGGTATTGATGGGCCACACACAACATAGGGCATTTCCGGGGGAAAAGGTAGTGGTGAATCCCCCCCAAAGCATCGTAAAAGTTAATCACCAGGTCAGGCTCTTTCTCCCTCACCGCCCGGTGTATTTTTCTCAAACCTACCAGATATTTCGGAAAATGCCGGCCTGCACCCGCCAGGGTCTGCGACAGGGAAAGCGCCCTGCTTCTCCGGTTATACACCAGTGCCGGGCTGGCAAAAGGAATAATCTCAGCCGGAAAAGACCGGTAGAAAAACGACTGCACCCTCTGCCCCGTACCCGAACCCACCAAGGCGGCACACACTTCATGCCCCTCCGCCCGGATCAGTTCCGCAAGCGCCACCGCCTGGGTCAGATGCCCCCTACCCTCTCCCTGAACAATGAATAAAAACCTCATGCGGAAAATTGCAGATTAACGGCTTGTATCTTTTCCTCCGTAAAATAAATCAGCTCCCAATTCCCCTCGTGGTCTTCTACCAGGGCGGAAAGCGACTCCACCCAGTCGCCCGAATTCATATAGAGTATGCCGTTCACCTCCCGGATAGCCGGCTGGTGAATATGCCCGCAGATGATGCCGTCGCAGCCTTTCGCCCGGGCCATCTCCGCCAGCTTCTCTTCAAAATCGGTGATGTAATTCACCGCCTGTTTGACCGAGTTTTTGATCTTTTGGGAAAGCGAATAGTAGGGCAGTCCGCGGCGCGTCCGGTAGCGGTTGTATTGCTTGTTCAGCCAGAGTAGGAAAGTATAGCCCAGATCACCCAGGTAGGCCAGCCACTTCATGCGGGAAGTAACGCTGTCAAAAACATCACCGTGTGTCACATAAAAATTCTTTCCTCCCGATTTAAGGAGATAGTCGCGCCGGATCTGGAAATTCTTACCGATCACCAGGGGCAGTACATTATCCAGGAAATCATCGTGATTACCCCTGATGTAGATCACTTTGGTATCGTAGCGGTCCATCATTTTCAGTATCACCCTGAAAAAACCGGTATGCTTTTTCTTCCAGGAACCGTATTTTTTCAGCTGCCAGCCGTCAATGATATCGCCATTCAGAATCAGGCGGTCGCAATAACAGGATTTCAGGAATTCCGTTACCTCCCGGGCTTTGGACCCGCCGGTACCCAAATGAAGGTCGGAAATAACAACGGTACGATATCGGTTTTTCATGTACGCAAATATCCGTACCGGAAATTACCTGGTCATTATCGCACCGTTAAAAAAACATTAATAATGATTAATTGTTAATGGTTAATGATGGTTTTTCCCATTAACCATTGATCATTAACCATTAAATCTACACTGTCATCAGCGTCAGGTTATTCGTTCTATGCTGTTTTCCGAGGGGGTAGCTCGACATATTGATGAACTTATCGCCTTTGGCCAGGAGTCCTTTTTTCTCGATGAACTTATTGGCCTCATCAATCAGGATCAGCTCGTTGTTCGCGTTTTCCAGGTCGTTTTGAGAAAACGCATTTACCCCCCAGTACAAGCTCAGCTGGCAGAGCAGCTTTTCGTTCCCCGTTACAATATAGATTTGCGATTTGGGGCGGTGGTGCGACAAGCGGAAAGCCGTATACCCGGAGGTGGTTACCCCGATGATGGCTTTTACACGAAGGTCGCGGGCCAGGCGGCAGCCCATCATGATCACGTTGTCGTTATCCTTTTCTTTCGAAACATAATTAGGGTCGGTCACCCGCGTATGGTGGCGGTAATACAATACGGCCGGATCCCCGTGCTCTTCAATGTGCTGTATCGTGCGGGTCATGGTCTGTACCGCCAGCAGGGGGTACTTCCCGGAGGCACTCTCCGCGCTCAGCATCACGGCATCGGCACCATCCAGCACGGCATTCGCCACATCGCCCACTTCCGCGCGGGTAGGTGTAGGGCTGTCAATCATACTCTCCAGCATCTGGGTAGCCACAATCACGGGTTTCACCGCCAGGTGGCACTTCCTCACCAGCTCTTTCTGAATAATAGGCACCTCTTCCGACGGGATTTCTACACCCAGGTCGCCACGGGCCACCATCACTCCGTCAGTGGCTGCAATAATTTCGTCCATATTCGCTATAGCCTCCGGTTTTTCCATCTTGGCAATCACCAGGGCCCTGGAACCTTTCTCCTCAATGTATTTTTTGATGCTGTGGATCTCTTCCGCGGTGCGAACGAAAGACAAAGCCACCCAGTCTACATCGTTCTCCAGTCCGAAATCCAGGTCGCGGTAATCTTTTTCCGTTACCGACGGCTGGGAGATGGCCGTATTGGGCAGGTTCACCCCTTTCTTTTGTTTCAGCAATCCGCCGTACACCACTTCCGTAATGACTTCGTGGCTTTCGGCATTGATATCAATCACCTTCACCTCCAGCTTGCCGTCGTCCATCAGGATACGGTCGCCGATCTTCACATCGCGGTACATGCCGTCATAAGGCGTACTGGCCCTTTCTGAATTGCCCACTACGTCCTCGTTCGTAAAAATAAAGCGGCTTCCTCTTTCCAGAGATACACCCGCGTTCCCTCCTTCCATCAGGCCTACGCGGATCTTAGGTCCCTGTAGGTCTTGCAGGATAGCGCAATGAAAACCATGCTCCCGGTTGATCTTCCGGATCCGGTCAATCCTTACCTTATGTTCCTCGTGTGTCCCGTGCGAGAAATTCAGCCGGAAAACATTTACCCCGGCCCGGGCCAGCGCGATCAACATTTCTTCACTTTCCGAGGCCGGACCTACCGTAGCCACTATCTTGGTTTTCTTTATCATTACTAAAACGGATTTTAACAGGCTTTTTTTCCTGAAAAACAAAAAATACGGCTGCAAAATTAGACATATTCATTCATAGTTACAGAATAAAATACCATATACTTTCCAAATGATCGGCATATTATTCCTAATTGTCCCTGTTTCCCTTTCGTTTCTTTACTTCGCATCTGAATTTCCCTACTTTTGTATGACCATTTAATGAATACGGATGAGCGAAAAGATTTATGTATTTGACACCACCCTGAGAGACGGGGAGCAGGTTCCGGGATGCCAGCTGAATATAGACGAGAAGATCATGATCGCGAGGGAACTCGACAAGCTGGGTGTAGACATCATTGAAGCGGGTTTCCCGGTATCCAGTCCGGGAGATTTCCGGGCCGTGGAAGCCATTGCCCGCGCCGTGGAAAATGCTACGGTATGCGGATTGACCCGGGCCGTAAAAAACGACATAGAAGTAGCCGCAAACGCGCTAAAACCCGCCCGAAGGCCCCGTATTCATACCGGGATAGGAGCCTCGGATACCCACATTAAATACAAATTTAACAGTACCCGCGAAGATATCCTCCAAAGAGGAGTAGAGGCCGTTAAATATGCCCGGACCTTTGTAGAAGACGTAGAGTTTTATGCCGAAGATGCCGGCCGGGCCGACATAGAGTTCCTGGCACGCCTCACCGAAGCCGTCATCAAAGCCGGTGCCACCGTGGTCAACCTGCCCGATACCACCGGTTACCTGCTGCCCCATCAAATGCATGAACGCATCACCTACCTGATGAACCATGTACCCAACGTAGACAAAGCCATCCTTTCCATGCACAACCATAACGACCTGGGCCTGGCCACCGCCAACACCATTGCGGGCATTACCGCCGGGGCGCGGCAGGTGGAAGTCACCATTAACGGCATAGGCGAAAGAGCGGGAAACACCTCCCTCGAAGAAGTAGCCATGATACTGAAACTGCATAAACACCTCGGCCTCCATACCGATATACGTTCCGAAATGCTGGCCCCCCTGAGCCGCCTCGTGTCCAAAACCATGCGTATGCCCGTGCAGGCCAATAAGGCCATTGTAGGCCGTAATGCCTTTGCCCACTCCTCGGGTATCCACCAGGACGGCTTCCTGAAACATGCCGAAACCTACGAGATCATGACTCCCCAGGAAGTAGGGGTCGATAAATCCGACATCATACTCACTGCCCGCAGCGGCCGCCACGCCCTCAAACACCGCCTGGCCCTCCTCGGCTATGAAATGAGGAAAGAAGAAGTCAATGAAGTGTACGAACGCTTCCTCGAACTGGCCGACGAAATTAAGGAGATCAACGACGGCCATCTGGTGAAGCTGATGAAAGAGTTGCAGGGGATAGGAAGTAGTTCCGAGAAGCGAGTAGTGAGTAGTGAGTAGTGAGTAGTCACTACTGTCAGGCTGAGCTTGTCGAAGCCCGCGTCCGGTAGCTCCCAGCTTGCTTAATGGCTAGTAACGCGCCCTTCG
>CAYRGN010000001.1:0-237939 GCA_964423865.1 uncultured Lacihabitans sp. | reverse complement strand
AGAAATAAAAACTCACCGCAAGGGCTTGAAAAATTTCTTATCTACAGTTCAGAAACGGAGGATAATATTCGTTTTTATCGACAAGACCTCACTATCTCATTTTTCAGACTATCCCCCTGTTTGATGTAACGAAAATCTGAATATTTAGCTAAACTGTCTTTTGAAGAAACGATAAGCTCCAGAAATACATAATCAGAAAACACTTCGGCAGGAAAAGCCGTAGCCTTACCCATACCGGTGAACCAAACACCCATTTCTGAGCTACTTAGTTGTACGTTTTCCGAAAACATGTAATCTGCCCGTTCGGGAATTTTTCCTTTTTCTCCCTCAGCTGAAACATAGTAATACTGATGATTAATATAGCCGCTTGCTTTACTAAACCATATCAGCACCACACCGATAAGAAGTATTGGAACCGTAAAAATTAATATATACGGATTGAGAGAGACCAAAAAAGTCACAATTATAATGCTTATCCCGATGACATATTTCTTGTTCTTCAACTCAGTTTGTATTGGGACATTCAATATTTTTCGTCCTCCTTGATTACTAAATCCGTCAGCCCGATAAGAAAATAGCAAACCTGATAATACTTACTCTTCTCACTTGGCGACCATCTGTCCAATACCTGGTATCGCTGACCTTTCTTACCTTCTAAAATCCATCGCGAACCGTCCGTTCCTAATACTTCCGTTTCATTGGTTGGCATATTCCAAAAGTCAATTTGAGCAAGAACGTTTTGAAACTCGTTCCACTTTTCGCCATCAATTTCTTTCCATTTGTCAATGATTAATTGTCCCGGTTCATACCCTCATACCCCACCTTTATTCATAATAAATCAGTTTGTTTAGTCTTTTCAAATATAGACAATACGGCCCCGTTTTGCGGGCACATTATTGAATAAACTCGGTAGCAGCCTTACTCTTCCGTATCCTGGTTCTGCTGCAATTCCTCGAATTTCCGGGTCATGGTGGGGTTACCGCGGGTGAGCTTTTTGATGGTGAGGTCGTCGGTTTTTTCATTGGCCAAACGGAGGTTGTTTTCAGAAGAAAGCAGGGCCGCTTTGGTTTTCTCCAGCTCACGAATGGTCTTGTCTATACCGTCTATCGCATCTTTAAATTTGCGACTGGCCAGGTCGTAATTTCGCGCAAAACCCTCTTTGAACTTGTTCATTTTTTCTTCAAAATGGGTGATGTCGATGTTCTGGTTTCTCACCAGGGCCAACTCGGCTTTGTACTGGAGGGAGTTCATGGCCGCATTGCGCAGCAGGGTAATAATGGGGATGAAAAACTGGGGCCGCACCACGTACATTTTGGGATATTTGTAAGACACATCCACAATTCCCGTATTGTAAAACTCGTTTTCCGCTTCCAGCAGGGTCACCAGCACAGCGTACTCGCACTTTTTCTCGTTCCGGTCTTTGTCCAGCTCTTTCAGAAAATCGTCGTTCCGCTTTTTGGTAGCCGTCTGATCGGCTTCGTTTTTCATTTCAAACATGATGGAAATGATCTCGTTGCCGGCCTCATCCAGCTCCCGGAAGATAAAGTCGCCCTTGCTGCCGGAGCTGGCATCGTTATCTTTCTCAAAATAGGCGTTCTGAAAGGCCGTGGCCCGCAACTTGTTGAACTCCACCTCGCAGTGCTGCTCCAGGGTCTCGCCCAGCATTTTGGTAGACAGCTTGGCCTTCATATCTTTCACCCGGGCTATCTCCTCCTCTTTGTAGCGGATGATCTCGTCTTTGGTCTGCAATTCCGACTGATACTTTTCTTTCAGTGATTTTTCAAGCAGCTCTTTCTCCATATCTTTGCTCTGGAGGTCGCTCACCAGCTTATCTCTTTGTTTTTCCAGCTCCCGGGTGGCCTCGGTGAGGGTTAGCTTTTTCTCTACTTCTCCCTTTTCCAGGCGGGCTTTGAGTTCTTCCAGCTCCCGGTCTTTACCGGCCAGCACTTCCTGAAGCCTGCTTTTGAGGTTGGCTTCTAAAAGCCGTACGGTATTTTCTTTTTCTATATCCTTATTTCTAAGCGCATTATCCAGGTCGTCACGCTCCTTTTGAATTTTTTGAACAGCGGCCGCTATACTGAGTTTTTTTTCATTCTCCGCATTTTCTATTTTCGCCTTCATTTCCGCGATTTCCGCTTCTTTGCGCGTCACCTTTTCCGTTAGTTCTCTTTCGCTCTTCGCTTTCAGTTCAATGATTTCCTTGTCTTTGCCGGAAAGCTCCTGCTGCAAAGTATTTCTGAGGCGGGCTTCGGCCAGTTTTACGGCATTTTCTTTCTCTTTTTCGGCCAGATCCAATCGGGCATGTAATTCTTCCTCAAACTGGTGGTCACGCACCTGTTTCAGGATGTCGGCGAAACCCGCTTCATCTACTTTAAACGCTTTTTTACAATGGGGGCAAATGATGTCATTCATAAGATTGGAAGACTAATAGGTCAAAAGTGCAGGTCAAAGATAAAACGAAAAGTGTATATGATTCAAGGCTAATGCGCATTAACAATCACAACTTGCGGTTTGCTGGTCTGCGGGCAGGTTGCAGGTCCTGATAATTCCCCTGTTGATACTTCCAATACGGCAATTGGTCCAACAGATTTATACAACTCCCTGCCCTCCCTTAATTTTAGGCACGCAACCTTACGGAGAAAAATGAGTATGCCAAGGCCCTACATATTCGGGTTTGAGAAACCCGTGGTGGAAAGAACGGATCGGCTTCCGCCATGGAGCCGGTATTCTTTCACTACATCTCATCAACATTCTTTCAAAACGTTTGGCGGGGCCGAGTTCGCATCTCAGCGACTCTCCATGCCGCCCTTCCACGTGGAACTGTTCGAAATCAAGACGGACAACCCATTCCAAGTACACTACGAGATGCCTGAAAAACAGTATTTCCTTTTCTTTATGCTGGAAGGCCGCGCCACTTTTACTACCCCCGAAGGCTTCTACATCTCCTGTGCCAAAAGTCGTCACTTTTCCTTTGTTTTAAATGAAAAGGGGAAATACCTGGTGCATATACCGCCGGGTCGCCATACGATACTGTGCATCACCCTCAAGACCGAATGGTTAACCTTCTTCTCCGAGGACCAACCCGCACTCCGGGATTTTCTAAAGGCACCGGCGGCCCGCGACCACCTGCCTTACTGCACTATCGACCGGCCCACCGGCCATTGGCTGACTTCGCTTTACTCTGAGTTCCGGCAGGGCAAAGGCTCGCTTGACGGGCAGCTCCGGTATTACATTTCCCTGATTCTGGAAAGGTACAATCACCTGGCCGGGGAAAAACTACGTCGTCTTCCCTGGCGAACAAAACGGTACCTTGATAATCATTTTCGCGATACCGATCTGGCAGTACCTCAGCTGGCCGTTCGCCTGGCGCTTAACGAACGTTCTCTACGCCGCCAGTTCAAAACCGAATTCGGCGTCACCCTCCACCATTACTACACCTGCCTGAGGCTGGCCGAAGCCGCCCGACTGATGCAGCACCACAAACTACCCCTTAACCAGGTCTACCTGGATTGCGGATACAACGACGAAAGTACATTCCGCTACGCCCTAAAAAAATTCGGCCTCTCTAAAATTTCTCATACCTTATAACCAAATCCGGAAAATTCGGACACATTCTCGTAAAACCAGGTCAAAAAAGGGTCACATTTCTGTTTTTTGGTCTAAAATACCACTGGAACTTTGTATTGAAAATGAATCAGTTACTGTAATCGGCAAGCTGTTTTTGTTGCAATGCGGGCCGTAACGGACTATTTCTCTAATCAAATGTAGCCATGAAAAAAACGGATATAACTTCTTTCATTTCTGTAACACTCATTCTATTATTTTGCTACACGGCTATCGCCAAATTAATGGATGTAGAGGAGTTTAGAAGGCAACTAGCCAATCAGACATTACCCACTTGGTCAAAAGGCATATTGTTATGGTTCATTCCTGGAAGTGAGCTCTTCCTCTCTATCTTATTGGCCATTCCCGCTACCCGCCTGCCAGGGTTATACGGTTCAGCTATCTTGATGACGCTGTTTACAGGTTACATCGGACTGGTCGTTATCCGCTTTTTCGACCGGGTGCCGTGCAGCTGTGGGGGTGTGCTTCGCGCTATGAGTTTTGAAACGCACCTGGTGTTTAACCTTTTCTTTCTGATCCTGTCGATAGGTGGTATATATATGTTTCACTCTAAATCTAAAAAGACCATGACATAGCTACCTAAAATTAAGATCCCGGGCGCGGTTTCAGAAACCGCGACCCGGGACCAGGACTCCCCTGAAAACCTGAACACAGAGTAAGGGAAAACCAATTTTATATTCAAACACTAATTTAGTAAAAAGATGAAAAATGTAATTAAATTTTTGCCTGTGATGGCAATTTTGTTAGGAAGTGGGTTAGCGTTGGCTACAACTCAAAACCTGAATGCACATAATGTGTATTGGGATGGTTCTGCATGGCAACCTATTCCATCTGGCCAAGTGTACAACTGTGATGAAAGTTCAACTCAGTTTTGTACTGCCTACCAGGACGAGTTTGGGAATGTTTCAGAAGAAGATATTTCTCGTGGAAACCGTGTTCTTCTTTAAATGAAGAATAATTTTAGCCGCACTGATTTTTTCAGTGCGGTTTTTATTACGGGTTTTGTTGAATACCGCTGTTTTGTACTTCATCCAAAGGCAGTTTTAGAATATATCGCTTACTTCCAGGTTCCAAAACTAGTTGCTTCCCGCTTACTGTTCTGTACAATGTTCTTTGATGCTCTGGTTCTTTATTTAATCGTTTAAGATCCATCCATGCTATTCCTCTTGCTGTTAATTCTTTGCGCCGCTCTAAAAGGATTAGCTTAAGTATTTCACTTTTATTCCTACTTGTCACTTCACTAAATGTCTTATGTTCCAATCGTTTTGAAAGAAATAAATTTAGCGTAGTTAGCGCCTGAGAAATCTCATCGGTTCTCACTAAACATTCCGCTTTGATTAGATAGACTTCATCTGTAGCCAGTCCTGCAAAAGGAGTAGAACCACCTGTGTAAGAACCTATGTAGTTTCTATCCGAGGAAAAGAGGTATTTCTTTCTTAGATCATTTTCGGTATATAAATTATAAAAAGAAGTGTCCGCAAATACATTATTACCCGTAATAAACGAAGTATTTCCAATAGTGTAAAATAGTATCTCCGGATTTTCAACTACAAGCGGTAAAGGAAAAGTACGGTTTATTGTACTGGGAATAATGTTGTTATAGTCTAGCAAATCCCTTTGAATCTCCAACACATTCTCAGCCGCTTTTAAAGCATTTTTATACTGTCCCATCAATAATAAGGTTCGTGCTTGCATAGCATAAGCACTGACCTTGGATGGTTGCGTTAAGAATTGTGCTTTATCGGGTAGAATACTAATAGCCTCTTGTAAATCACGCAATATTCTGTCAAAGTTCTCTTGCAAAGACAGACGAATAATAGGCTGATTCACATCAGGACTTAGGGGATAAGGAACCCCTAAGGTCTCTCCAGCCGTTTCTGAATCGTAAGTACCTGCAAAAGTCTGACTAATTAACAGAATAGCCCATGCTCTGTAGAATAGAGCTTGTCCTTTTAATTCTTTTATACGAACAGAATCTTTGACATCAGTTATTTTGCTCAGCCCCTCCAGAACCACATTCGAATAAAAAACTTGTCTGTAGGCATAATCCCAATCTCCTATAATGGGAGTAGCTTCGTCCGACCATAGGTAGTTAATACGGAAAGACTCACTTAATAGTGGTACATCATTGTCTGCTATCCGAAAATCTCCATCGGTAAAAAGAGTGTGAAACCCCGCTATATTCATAACGTTTCGACTATTATTCAGCAAAGCAGTTAGATCTTCCAACTTAGTCGGAACCATTAAAGATCTGTCAGGTTTGGCTTCTAAGTAATCCTTGTGACAGCTACACAAAGAAACAATACAAAGCAGTGACATAGTCAGATATGTAATTAATTTCATAATCTATTAAAATTTAGTTTTTAAACCTATACTGGTCATGAGAGGTGGTCTGAAATTTGCAGTAGAATAATCCGGGTCAAATACCGACTTGTCACTCTTCCAGAGTATTCCCAAGTTGTTCATGTAAATATATACTTGCACCGACTTAAAAGGCAGATACTTTAATTTGGTATTCTCTAAATGGTAACTAATGTTAATATCCTTTAATCTAATATGATCGGCGCGGCAGACTAGTGGTTCTGAATACATATAAAAAGCTTCGCGGTTAGAGTTTACAGTAATAGGAGCAGAAGGCACAAAAGTATAGTTTTCATCTCCTGACTCTTTCCAGCGTTGTTCATAGTCCTTATGTCCCCAGTTTGCCGTCAAAACATCCTGATAATTGACAGAACTTCTTCTATAAAAATACCCTAATTTATAATTGACGTTAACTGACATTTCAAAACCACGATAGGAAAACTGGTTTATCACAGCTCCCGAAGTTAAAGGTCTTGCCGAACCGTGATAGTTGAGTTCTTCCACAGATAACGCCAGCAGAGAATTGTAGTTTTTACTCTCAATTCCATCTAAAAAACCCATTGGATCTCCTGTCTGCGGGTCTAAACCAGCCCATGGCAAACTATAAACAGCATACAAAGGTCTTCCGGCCAGAGGAAGTGTCGTAAAACCTTCTGCTCCGTTTAAATATGCGGAGCCTTGCCTCGCTATAGAGTACTTGGTGACTTTGTCTCTGACATAACTTATATTAAACGTGGTAAACCATCTAAACCTATTATTGTAGAGGAGAGCCTTGATATGCCCGTCAATACCATGCCCTTTGGTTTCTGCATAATTGCCGGTGAGCGATTTAATGCCGGAAGAGCCCGGAAAAGGCATCAATCCGATGAGATCACTGCCCCACTTCTGATAATAATCAATACTTCCCTCCAGGCGTCTGCTAGCCGATTCAAAATCCATACCTAGGTTAAGAGTTTTTACCTTTTCCCATCTTAAAGAAGGGTTAGGAGGATTTACGATAGATGCATAAGTTTGTCCCGTGTTCTGATCCACTACCGAACTGTATGTGGCAGTAGTATAAGCTGAAACTTCTTTGTTGCTGTTACCTGCCGACCCAAAAGTAGCTCTTAGTTTTAGATGAGATATTTTTTCGCTGGAAAGAAAACTTTCCTTAGACAGTAACCATGAAAGTCCTACGGAGTAAAGCGGTACCGCTTTCTGGTTAGAAGCAACTCCAAACAAATTACTCTGATCGCTCCGTCCACTTAATGAGACAATATATTTATGTTTAAAAGTATAAGCGGCGTTTGCAAAATAAGAAACATAGCGATCTGTTTTCCCAGTGACTAAATCTCTATTTTCTATTCGCAATGAACTGGATGAATTAACAAAAGATCTGTAAACAGAGGTATAATCTACAGGTTTTGAAGTTGCATTTAAGGCATCAAATCCATATAGCCGGCTCCTGTTACTCTCCGACACAAAATCTCTGATTTCATACCCTCCCATCACTTGCAAAGAATGGATATCTGATATTACTTTATCATAATCAAGCTGAATCCGAGGATTATGAACCCTGTAATTAATAAAAGTCTGATCCTGTATTGCACCCAAAGGTACAGGTCTGTAAACTAGCCCGCTAGCATCAATTTGAGTAAATCGGTTGATTTCATTTCGAGCATAATATGATCCTTCTCCAAACAGTTGTTTATTACTACCCTCACCTCTATTATATTGATAAAGTAATCTGGCCTTCAAATCCGGAGTAACGTTATAAATGGCAGAAAAGTTAATCCGGTAATCCCTGTTGGATGCCACTCTGTTTGTATGTTGCCTTTCCTCTAAAGGGCGATACTCCCAATTCAAAAGCCCATTTTCCTGCTTAACAAATTCAAGACGATACTGGTTAATTATAGACTCTGGCTGTCCCTCCGAATCTAAGAGTTTTGCATAGGGGTACATTCTGGTATTGGGTTGTCCATTAAGAGGATTTGTATACGTAGGAAATTCTATACCGTTTTGCTTCGACACATTACCTGTGTAATAAACAGATGTCCCAAATTGTAACTTCTTATTGACATTAAAAGTGTTTGAAAGACTAAATGTATACCTCTCTGTATCATTCCCGGCAAAGTTGCTTCTGCCTTTGTCATAACCTGTAGACACATAGTAAGTCATAACTTCATCTCCTCCGCTTAATCCAAGTGAATACTGGCTTGAAAATTCCTTCTGTAGTAAATATTTCTGAAAATCATTTCTTACATCATATCTCTTCAGCTCTTCTATTTGCTTTGAAACCTCTTCTTCAGTTAACTTTCCTATACTTTCTGAATACAACAACTCTGCCACCGGTGTAAGAGGAAATTTATTGGCACTACGAATGGCCGTGCTGTATCTGCCCTGTCCAAAGAGCCATTTTTCCATATCTATATAATCACTCGTAGACATTCTTGGCTGATAGAAAATATCAGGATCATCGCTAAGAGAAAAATTGGTATTGAAGGTCAATACAGATTTTGCTTTTCTACCGGCTTTGGTTCTAATCACTATCACCCCGTTTCCTGCTCTACTACCCCAAATGGAAGCTGCTGAGGCATCTTTAAGTATCGAAATACTTTCTACATCATTAGGATTAATATTACTTAGATCTCCTTCATAAGGAAAATTGTCAATAACAATCAATGGAGCAGATGAAGAATTTAGCGTGTGCTGTCCCCGGATAAGTAATGCCGCAGCGGCTCCTTTTCCTTTATTGAAAACCAAACCGGGAGCCAAATCCTCCATCCGGCTAAGAATATCTGAACTCACCCGTCTGTTAACCAACGTTTCCCCAATCTGAGAAAATGAGCCAGTAGTACGCTCTGGTGAAAGTGTCTGATAGCCTGTAGATACGGTTAGCTCACGTAAAATATTTTCATTGCTTCGCAAAACAATTTCTAGTTCTTCTGGAAATGGGTGTTTTAGATTAACTAGTTCTGAATAAAACCCTACATAAGTAATCACAAGAGAAACCGTAGAATCAGAAAGTAAAATGAGGAAATTTCCACTTTCATCTGCAAAAGTTCCTTTCCCGGTTTTTTCAATATGTACAGAAGCTCCCGGAAGTACGGCCCCCTCTTCCGAGCGCACCTTGCCTTTTACCTGATATTGGGCCAGACCACAAAAAGGCATCAAAAATAAAAGTATAAATACTATTCGCATATTTTCAAGAATTTAGGGTATTCATGGAATTGATGTATATTGAGTATCTTTTATCACAAGAATGGGTATAGTATCTAACTTTTCTATCAAACGGAGGTCATACTTCTTTAAAGCAATATTTAGATCTTTCAGATCGCTAATGTTAGCTTCAAGGATTAAATCGGTATTCTCCTTAAAACCTGTACGATCCACAATCGGAGCTGAGATACCAGACAGGTACAAAGTGTTTAATATTTTCACAAACCGCTTTAAAGTGCCCGCAGTATATTCAAACAAAAAACCATCATACTTATGCCTGTAAATAGAATCAGTAGAGGGTTTAAGACCCGAGAGTCCTATATACTCTAATGCCATAACTCGTGTACGCCTGTTTTCTACTGTCGCAGTATATTGAGGAAACGCATTTTGCAAATCGCTTCGGAAACGTGAAAACACGTTCTCTCCAAAATCCTTTGGTGCTACTAACTCATAGCAGTAGGCATTGTTCCGAATCCAGTCCGCAGGTTGCTTTGCAGATGGCGAAGGACGGAATTTTAATGAATCTGCTGTTTCAAAATGTATCATGGATAAATTGGTAAAATCCTCCCACTCTCCATAGGCGTACTGGTACAAACTGAAGAGCGCTAAATTAGAGAGCGTAATTCTCCAAAATGGAGACGACTCCGTTGGTCGAAATAATGTAGACCTCCCAGATCCTAAACCAGGTATATAGGGAGATAGCATAGACCGGAAAGACAACATATCCAATAGCTCGGGTCTATTTTTCACTAAGAAGTCCATTAACGGTAATTGTCGGGGCGAATATCCAATTGATGGTACGTCAACTTTTGTCTTAAAGAGGCTGTTCTCCTCCTGAAGCATAGCAGCTATCTTCTCCCCTTTAACTTCATCCAGGCCCGTAATGGCCTTTACCTCCCCTTTTTTTATCCAGATATAATGCGGAATGGTTCCGTGCTCGAAGAAAAGTTTCAGGCTCTGGTTATTGATTATATCGGGCAGGTCAATATGTATGCCCTTGCGTCTCTCATACTTCTCCATGAAACTACTGACTACTTCTGCACTTTCGTAAGTAACCGGAATTATCTGTATTTGATCTTTAAACTGCTTTTGCAAACTATCATGCTTCGGCAGCATCGCCACACACGGTCCACACCATGTAGCCCAAAAGTCCAGTATGATTAGTTTGCCCTTGTATTCATTAAGGGTGATGGTCTCTTTCCCGTCCGGGTGATTCAGTACTTGGAGAGGTAGGCTCCAAAGTTCAGGCGGGAGGGTATCTCCCACTTTTAATTCCTGAGCTGCTAGATGATGCAATGACAGGCTAAGGTAAAAGCATAGCAATGCCCTTACGTAAAATTTTACGTTCATAGTTTTAATAGTTTAGATGAAATAAGTGATCTGGGATACCGCCTTAAACCGAAACTTTCAGTTTATTTAACGATTTTACACAAGGAGCACACCATGTAGCCCAGAAATCCAAAATAATTAGCTTATCTTTGTAAGCGGAAAGGGTTGTGCCCTCCGGGTGCTGGATGACTTCCAGGGGCAGGTCCCAAAGTTCGGGAGGCAGCGTGTCGCCTACTTGCAGGGTTCCAGGAGATTGGGCCGGTGCAGGGGCAAACGAAAGACTCAGACAAAGGCATAGCAATGCCCTGACGTAAATTTTTACGTTCATAGATCAAATAGTTTAGGTTGAAAAAGAATAGAATAATTAACCTGCCTGGCTGTTAATCAAGACAAAGCGAAACCGAGCCTATCGTAGAAATAAGCCGATTTTTCCCTAGAAAAAACGAAAGACAGGATGCAGTCATAGTACGTCCAAGTCTGTGGAATAACAAACACGTGAGAGGACATACCGACTGTATGACGTAGCGCAACTTAGTCCGGCCAACAGATAATGTTCTTGTACAGGCCCTTCTTACCGGAGATCATTTGTGTTGATCGTATTGTTCTCATAGTTATAAAATTAGTTGACGATGTTTACTGCCTGTATGGTCTGAGTTGGGTCAGGCAAGTACTGATTATAAAGTATAAAGCTATTTTACGGATTCTCTTAGAGTTGTGCCTTAAACCTCTTTTATACGAATGATACAATCTTATACAGAAAATATGACCATTTTGTCAATCAAAAACCTATTTTTGCTAATTACAAATGTGGTAATTGACTTTACGATTGTATCCGAGATTATTACATCACAAATATATAGATAATTTTATCTCTTTACAAAATTTTTATAGATAAATATTGTCTATTTTTTTAGATATTGATTTTATCTTCTTGTTTATGAGTACTTTAGATTTTAAAAAAATAAGAAAAAGCCTGAACCTCACCCAAAATGAACTGGCCGCTAAACTGGGTGTTCATTACAAGACTATCCAAAATTGGGAGAAGGGTGGCGTAATACCCGAATCAAAAAAGATATTATTACGCCATATGGGTATCCTTCCTGTTGACGAAAACTCCGAATATAATTTTCAGACCGGAAATACAGAAACTGTTTACGATAAGAATACGGAATACTTTCAGGCACAACTGACTTGCCTCCTTCCCCTTTCTGCACGAAGCGCCGAGATCAGTCCCGCGCATCTACGGAAGCATGGAAATACCTACGAAAAAATACAAAGTCCGGTGAAAGGGGCCGATTTCGCTATCGTATTATCAGACGACGGACTGGGACCGGAGTTCCCCGACGGCGCGGTAGTCTATTTTAAACATATTGATCCCACCCTGTTTATTGAATGGGGTAAAGTACATGCGATCAGCACCAAAAACGGATTGATTATTAAGCGCTTAAATCCGGGAAGCACACCCGAAACCTTGCTGTGTTCTTGTACTGACCCCCAATTTAACCCTTTCGAAATCGATGGCACGGAAGCCAACCTCCATTTCTATAAGGCCATTGCGTGTACCGCTATAAAATAGGCCTTACAAATCCAATGCTGGTGATTAAACCAAGTGGCCGTTGAACGCTGTTACATACCCAACGTCTTGATTAATTCTCTTGCGGCCGCCGCCCGCGCGATTAGCACCTATCGTAGAAGCAGAAGGCCCGTAACCGGGCAAATGAATGCGGGGTTCTTTGGCTACCCGGGTGGCCAGGGCGCCGTCCATCACTATTCCCCCACCCTCCTCACGGGATACTCCGGGATATACGGGTTTTCCCACGTGCCGGTGGCATTGATGATGCCCAGGGCAGAAAAAAGGGTTTTGGGGGTGTCGATAAAAAACCGGTCTTCCCGGCGATATACCTTTTCTACTTTAAGGGGGCGGTACACCCGCAGATCAAACTTCTTTTCGTAGGCCTCGTAGTAGCGGGGTACGGCTACGCTGGCCAGTGCCTCGGTAGCACCCGGCTCCAGCACCTCGTCAAAGGCCATGTCCGGCAAATCATGGATGCGGTTGACCGTACTGAGCGTGAGCGATGGCCAGCGAAACTGCCAGGCGCCGCCCGGCCTGCCCAGCCCCTATCACCATGATTCGGGTCTTATAACGAAGCCGGGTACTTAACGCCATCCCAAGCCCGGAGCTATGTGTTCCAATATCGCCGAAAGCACATGCACGTTGTACTCCACGCCCAGCGTATTCGGAATGGTCAGCAGAACGGTATCTGCCTCCTGTATAGCCTCGTCTTCCGCCAGCTCTTTAATCAGCACGTCAGGTTCGGCCGCATAACTCCGCCCAAAAATGGCTCTGCGGTCTTTTTCAATCATGCCTACCTTATCCGTTCGGCCGGCCTCATGCCCGAAATAGTAACGGTCCTGGTCGTTGACAATGGCAAAAATAGAGCGGCTTACTGAAACCCGGGGCTCACGGGCATGCCCGGCCTCTTTCCAGGCCTGACGGAACAGGCGGATCTGCTCGGCTTGCTGAATATGAAAAGGCTTACCGCTTTCGTCGTATTTCAGGGTGGAACTCTGGAGGTTCATGCCCACCTGTCCGGCCCAGATGGCCGTGGCGTCAGAGCCCGACCCCCACCAGATGCGGTCGCGCAGGCCTTCAGAGTGCGGTTCCACCCTGAGCAAGCCCGGCGGGTTGGGAAACATGGGGTTGGGATTGGGTTGAGCGAAGCCCTCTCCCTTCAGCTTTTCAAAGAATTCCAGTCCTTTACGCCGGCCCATATCGGCATCCGTTTCTCCCGCGAGAGGTTCGTAACCAAAATGCCTCCACCCGTCTATCACCTGCTCCGGTGAACCGCGGCTGATGCCGAGTTGCAATCGACCGCCCGCGATCAGGTCGGCCGCCCCCGCGTCTTCCAGCATATACAAAGGGTTTTCATACCGCATGTCTATCACGCCCGTGCCGATCTCAATCTTGCGGGTGCGGGCGCCTATGGCCGCCAATAGCGGAAAGGGCGACCCCAGCTGCTGGGCAAAATGGTGTACCCGGAAATACGCCCCGTCCAACCCGATTTCTTCGGCCGCTACGGCCAGGTCAATAGACTGCAACAGGGTGTCCGCCGCCGTTTTGGTATCGTAAGCGGGATGTTCGGCCCAATGGCCGAAAGAAAGGAATCCGATTTTCTTCATGTGTATAAATTTTAGTAGTGAGTATAGAGTTCTGAGTTCCGAGTAGTGAGCCTGATTGTCCGTAATTCGTAATTTTCAATTCGTAATTGTACTCCTTACTCCCACTCGGTTCTCGACTACGCTCGAACAGACAGGTAGCGATCGCCTTTGTCACCCCGAGCACAAACAAGCACGAGAGTGCGAAGTTTGCGAGCGAAGCTCTCGAGGGGTCACTACTCGGAATCAATTACGAATTAAAAATTACGGGGACTTCGCAAACTCGTACCCCTCGCAGCTCGGCACTCGGAACTCAAACCTCACTACTCCCTACTCACTACTCACTACTATCTCCCAAAAAACCGCCTACTCAAATACCTCCTCACCGGAATATCATAAAACTTCAACGCCAGCCAGGCCAACACGACACTCCCGATTACCAGCGCCGCCGCACCCGGAAATGACGCCTCAAACGTAAGCCCCTTATTCTTCACCCAGGCATAATACATATAGATAAATGGGTAATGCACCAGGTAAAGCGGGTAAGAAATATCCCCGAGGAATTTGCAGATCCTGCCCGTAAAGGCATGGGTCACCTTTCCCGAAGCGCCCGCTACCACCAGTAGAGGAAACACCACCAGAATACATACCGTTTCATAAAGTCCGTTCAACCACAACTTCTCTGCCCCGCCAATACGCGGCCAGCCCAACAGCACCACCAACGCCAGGGTACATATCCAGAAAGCTCCTTTGACATTCACCGGCTTAAACAGACGGGAAAGCAGCAAGCCCGCCGAAAAAGAAAACAGCAGCCTCAGCATCCCCCCGGTCACCTCCGTACCGGTCAGGGCCCAGCCCGCACACACGTCGCCCAGAGGACCTGCCATGGCAAACGTGGCGAGTCCGCAACCCGCCAGAAAAACCAGACCGCCGAGCACGGGTGTGGACAACCGGCGAAGAAAAACAATATAGAGCAAATTACCGATATATTCAAAGAAGAGGGTCCAGGTGGGCCCGTTCAGCGGAAACATCTCCCCCAGTCCGCGCACCTCTATGCCCTGGGGGGCCGGTACCATCAGGGCGTTCATCACCGTGGCCAAAAGAAGCGCCGAAACGGTCACGGTAGACACATCCCAAACCGACGACTTCTGAAAATAAAACAGTCCGGCACCCAGCACCGCCCCAAACACCACCATGGGCTGCAGGCGGATCAGCCGGCGTTTGAGGAACTCCAGGGGCCTCAGCTGGCGGTCGTCATAGGCGTAGGCCACCACAAAACCCGAAAGAATAAAGAAGAAATCCACCCCCAGGTAGCCGTGGTTCACCCGCTGGTCCAGGTGGCTGGTGGCAAAAGCCTCAAATACATGAAAGAAAACCACCATAAGGGCCGCAACCCCTCTCAGGCCGTCCAGAATCAAATAATGCGGTTTCGTATCGGAAAAAGCGGAAGCGGAAACACCCGACATATAATAAGGATTAAATAAAGCTACGAATATACGGGAAATATGTAACGACACTTATCCGCACCTCCAATTTTTTAATCTGTATAAATTTTTGCTTTCAGTCTTCAGCTATCAGCAGTCAGCCGGGCGACGCTTCGCTTATACATTGGCGGCGGGAGGCGCTCCTCTTGGTGTGCCGGTTTTCTGATAGCTGATAGCTGATAGCTAATAGCTGACATCCATTTCATTCCCCATCACACCACTTCCCCTCCAGTTAATATCATGTGATCATTAGATAAAATAGACTTACACCGCCTACCGTTTTCTTCCTAGTTTTGCAAAGGTTATAAAATGGATATAAACTATGAAGATGTACAAAGTACTATGCCTGCTGCTTTTGCTCACAGGGAGTGCCGCCGCCCAGGACCAGATCCTCGACGGCATCGGTGAAACCAGCATGATTGCCCGTTACGTATTAAACGGAGATACCAAAGACTGGTCACGGAATAACCTCCACGCCGAGGGATCCGGTGCTCAGTTTGTCAATGACAGCCGCTTCGGCCAGGTACTGTCGCTTTCGGGCAACGGCTACCTCTCCTTACCTGCCGAAACCCTGACCGACCTGGAATCCATCAGTATATCGGGCTGGATTAACCTCCGTTCTCCCGTCGCGGGCCAGTATCTATTTGATTTCGGGAAAGACGCCGCTCACCACTTTTTTGCCGCACCGGCCGGTACCGCCGCCCAGGAAGGCTACCAGGCGGTCATCACGGCCACTCCCGGTGAGAAAAAAGGCGCCGTGGCCTCGGCTATAGAACGGAATAAATGGGTACACCTGGTAGTGGTGGTAGATATTCCTTCCAAAACCATGATCACCTATGCCGACAGCCGGCCTGTAGGTGAAACTACGGATATCCCGGCCGACCTGGCCTCCGTATTCACGGGCGGAGGAACCAACCGCTTGTATATCGGGCGGTCTATAGCGCCGGGACAACCCGGACTGAACGCCCTGCTTTGCGACTTCCGGATCTACCGCGTGCCCCTCACCCGCCGCCAGGTAGCGGGCATTTATTACAATGCCCCGGGCGCCAGCCAGGGCGGAGGCGTGAATGTGGGCCGCCCCGAAGAAAACCTGCCCGCCTTTTCCCCCGAAGAATCGCGCTTGTATAACGCCTATTTAACCGGCGTAGCCGATGTCACCGCGGAAACCGAAACCGGAAACCTGCCCCGCCTGCCCTCACACGTGGCCGGCACCTACGCCCACGGGGTGAACGGACCCGCCGTAAGGGTGATCTGGCCCGCGCCTACCGACAACAGCGCCGTGCTGGAACCCGGCACCTACACCGTGACCGGCCGCGTACCCGGCACCGAATTTCAGCCCAAAGCCACCATTACAGTCAAAAATACAGCAAAAACCGCCGCACCGAAAATACAACTGGAGGCCTTCGCCCTGAGCCAGGTTTCCCTGGAAAGCGACGGACACCACCACGACACCAAGTTTATGGAAAACCGGGATAAATTTGTTCAGACCCTGGCCAAAACCGACCCCAATTCCTTCCTCTATATGTTCCGCCACGCTTTCGGACAGCCTCAGCCCGATGGGGCCAAACCCCTGGGCGTGTGGGACAGCCAGGATACCAAACTCAGAGGCCACGCCACCGGCCATTACCTCACCGCCATTGCCCAGGCCTATGCCGGCACCGGGTATGACGCCACCCTGCGCGACAACTTCGCCCAAAAAATGGACTATATGGTCAATACCCTCTATGACCTCGCCCACCTTTCCGGCCAACCCACAGCGCCCGGCAGCCCCCACGTGGCAGATCCCACCCGCGTACCCATGGGACCTGGAAAAACCGTTTACGACTCCGATCTGAGCCAGGAGGGCATCCGGAACGACTACTGGAACTGGGGCAAAGGGTTTATCAGCGCCTACCCCCCCGACCAGTTCATCATGCTGGAGCAGGGCGCCCGCTACGGCGGCCAGAAAAACCAGGTATGGGCCCCCTATTACACCCTGCATAAAATACTGGCCGGCCTCATGGACGTGTACGACGTGAGCGGCAACAAGAAAGCCCTTGACGTGGCCTCGGGCATGAGCGACTGGGTATACGCCCGCCTCAGCCAGGTGCCACAGGATACCCTCATCAAAATGTGGAACACCTACATTGCCGGAGAATTCGGAGGAATGAACGAGTCCATGGCACGCCTATACCACATCACCCACGAGGAAAAATACCTCAAAACCGCCCAGCTCTTTGACAACATCAAAATGTTTTTCGGAGACGCCAATCACGTACACGGCCTCGCCAAAAACGTGGATACCTTCCGGGGCCTGCACGCCAATCAACACATCCCCCAGGTGGTAGGCAGCATAGAGATGTACCGCGTGGCTCATGACCCCGAGTACTACAAAGTGGCCGATAACTTCTGGTACAAGGCCGTGAACGACTACATGTACAGCATAGGCGGAGTAGCCGGCGCCCGAAACCCGGCCAACGCCGAGTGTTTCACCGCCCAGCCCTCCAGCCTGTATGAAAACGGACTATCCTCCGGCGGACAAAACGAAACCTGCGCTACCTACAATATGCTGAAACTCACCGGCCAACTCTTTCTCTTTGAGCAGAGGGCCGAACTCATGGATTATTACGAACGCGGACTGTACAACCACATCCTGGCCTCAGTAGCAGAACACACCCCGGCCAACACCTATCATGTGCCACTTCGCCCGGGTTCAGTCAAACAGTTCGGCAACCCGAACATGACCGGCTTTACCTGCTGCAACGGCACAGCCATTGAGAGCAATACCAAGCTGCAAAGTGCGATATACTTCAAAAGTACCGACAACCGGGCGCTGTATGTCAACCTCTTCATCCCTTCCACCCTGCATTGGACAGAACGGGGCGTGACCCTCTCTCAGAGCACCAGCTTCCCCAAAGAAGACCGCACCCGTCTGACCGTACACGGAAAAGGGAAGTTTGACGTACACGTACGGGTACCTTCCTGGGCCACCAAAGGATTCTTCGTCAGGATCAACGGGAAAACCCAGAAAGTAGAGGCTACACCCGGCTCTTATCTGAAAATCAGCCGGAAATGGAAAGACGGCGACACCATTGAACTCCAGATGCCGTTCGGCTTCCACCTGGATCCCGTCATGGATCAGCCCAACATCGCCAGCCTTTTCTACGGTCCCGTGTTGCTGGCCGCCCAGGAACCCGAGGCCCGGAAAGACTGGAGGCAGATTACCCTGGATGCCCATGACCTGGGTAAAACCATACAGGGCGACCCCGAAAAACTGGAATTCACCATTGACGGCATTCTGTACAAACCGTTTTACGAAACCTACGGGCGCCATTCCGTATACCTGGATGTGCGCCTGAAATAAACGGCTCGTATACAAACATTTTTTTCAAAAATAGTCATGTTTTCAAAGACATGACTATTTTTGTATACCCCCTTTCCCCCGCATGAAGACCCGCCTTTTCGTTCTCCTTACCTCAATACCCAAAGCCCGCCCTAAGGTGGAATGCGGGCTGTAGGTAAACTGGCAGATTTTTTGGGCGTGCCCCTTCGGGTCGGGCTATTCGCTGCAAGTCCTCACTCCGCTCCGCTCCATTCCGGGCTTTCCGCTGCTATCCCTCACGCAAACCGCCACACCCGGGTTGTTCCGTAGTCGGCACGGCCCCTTCGGGTCGGGCTAGTGGATAAATTTCCGGTGTATAATAGCCTGATATTTTCTACTTTATGTAATTTTGATCACTAATATTTCCTTAATGAACAAGTTTTCGTTTCTATTCCTTCTGATGATATCTTTGGGTAGCACGCCAAAATCCGACATCCGGGATTCGGAACAAATGCTGATCAGAATCGCTGAAATTGAGGTTTTCCCACAACACCTCGAAGAATACCGCGCCATTCTTAAAGAAGAAGCGGCTGTTTCCGTAAAAATTGAACCGGGCGTCATAGCCATCTTTCCCATGTACGAGAAGGAAAACCCAACGGTAGTCCGCATCGTGGAAATCTATCAGAATCAAGATGCCTACCGCACTCACCTCACCACCCCGCACTTTCTGCATTATAAAGAAACCACACTCCCGATGGTCAAATCGCTGAGGCTGGTAGAGATGGATATCGCCGATCCGCAAACCATGACCGCCATATTCCGAAAAATAAAACCATAAAATAGCCCTCAGCATACGGGAGTCCGGGCCGTCATCTCCACTTTCCGCGAAGCCTGGCGCTACGCGGATATCACTCTTTAAGTCAGATCCAGACGAAGCCGGGTCAGTTGAAGACCTTTATGCTTCTGGAAAGTCTTGAATCGGGAAACCGCACCACGCACTTCCCGGATTTTTCATCCCAGGTCCACCAGATGTTACCCTCCTGCTTTTCCGAAAAGCTGATTTCCTTTCCTTCCATTTCCACCTTTCCCGGTTTTTCTTCACACAGGATACTGAGGATAAAGTGCCTGTTACGCGACTGAACAAAACCTTTATCATCGGGCAGGATCTCAATGGCATAACCTGCAGACGTGGTGGTGCAGACTATCCCGGTTTCAGAATAGACATTTTCCAGGTAATCCTGGTTTTCCCCCTCATCTTCGTAGAGTGTAAATGCCGCTTTTTCATCTTCGTAATTAGGGAAAATATGAAAAGTGACCGGGTAGTCGGTTTTCTCATGAATAAACTGCATCACAGGCATGGCAGGGATGATGGAGCCTTTCTTAACAAAAACCGGGATGGTATTTAAAGGGGCTTTATAGGGAATGGTCTGCCCACCGAGGTATCCGGTCTTTTTATCATTAAAGTCTATCCACTCCCCTTCAGGAAGGTACACGCGCTTTACTCTTTCCCCTTTTTTGAGGACCGGCGCTACCAAAAGCTCTTCTCCGAAAATAAACTGATTATCAATTTTAAGCGCTTCGGTATCGTTAGGGTATTCCATGAAAAGTCCGCGGGTAATGGGCAGACCCGTATCGTGTGCTTTCCGGGAATACGTATAAAGATAAGGAAACAGCTGGTACTTCAGCTCAATGGCCGCTTTGGCATTCTTCTCCACCACATCCCCAAACATCCACGGTTCCACGGCATTGTCTCCTTCGTGATGAGCCCGGCTTAACGGACAAAATATACCGAATTGCATCCATCGCGTGTACAATTCACCCATGGCCGTATAATCCGTAATATCACCGCAGTAACCCGAGATATCGGTGGTCCAGAAAGGAATGCCCCCCAATCCGGCGGAAATACCTACGGCTACCTGATTCTCCAATTGTCCCCACCCGTCCAGCACATCATTTCCATTTCCACTGTCATTGGTCCAGCCAAATGCATAACGCTGTAGGCCGGCGTAGGCCGAACGGGTCATCTGGAAAACCCGTTTGTTCGGATTTCTTTTCTCAAACTGCTCTTTTACGATTTTATCCCACGTTAAACCATACACATTATGCACCTCATCGTGCATGCCGATATGATGTTTCATGTTCAGGCGGTCAGTATCTTCCTCATTACTCCATGCCGGCTCGCCCATATCTGTCCAGAAACCGCTCACCCCGTCGTCAATCGGTTTCTGCTGGTATTTACCCCACCAGTCGGCCACATCAGGAAGGGTGAAATCTACCACGCCGCAGTTTCCGCCCCATGGCCAGGGCATATCGTATGACTTGCCCGTCCGTACATCTTTTACAAAATAGCCCAGCTGATCCGCTTCCGTCCATTGAGGGTTTTCCTTTCGGGAAATCACCGGATCCTGGGATACAATCATTTTAAATCCCTGGGAACCCAGCGTTTTCAGCATGCCCTTCGGGTCGGTATAATTTCCTTTCCGCCAGTTAAAGTCCTGTAATTTTTCAGTCCAGCCAATATCCTGATAGATAATATCACAAGGAATCTGTCTTCTCCTGAATTCGGCGGCTATTTCAAGCGCCTGCTTTTCTTTGGTGTACAAGCCGCGGCTCTGGGCAAAACCCAGCGCCCATTTGGGTGGCATAATGGGTTTACCCGTCAGCGCTATATACTGCTGATGAATATCGCGGTAGTCTTTCCCGTGAATAAAATAGTACACAAAAGCACCGCCCGGCGCCTCAAAAGAGTAAGAATCTTCTGATTCCGTACCGAATTTAAATTCCGATTTGTACGTGTTATCGAGAAAGATCCCGTACCGGTAACTGCTCATAAAGAAGGGAATGCTCTTGGCCAGGGGATCCTCATTGACGCTGTAACAGGGCCTGTCGCTGTTCCACATCTTATAATTTCGGCCCCGCCGGTTAAGGGGACCTGTTTTTTCTCCCAAACCAAAAAACTGTTCATCGGGGCGCAATACCTTATTTGACTTTACGCCCGCCCCCTTGCTCTCGTGCCCTTTCTCTTTAAAGTCACTGTAAATCAGTTTTTGCCATTTATCAAAGATCTGAACCTGCAAAGGACTTTTATTTACCCTGATCCGGAGTTTGGAAGTGAAAATCTCATAGCACGAAGGCTCCTCGTTAACCTGCACCTCCCCCATTTCTTCCAGGTGATGATTCACCACCGCAAACGACTCGTTTTTTCGTACAAACCGGCCCTCCGGGTCATACCAGATCTTCACTACCGAACTGCTTTCCACAGACAGACTCAACTTCGATGCGGTACGGGTATTAAACACCACCTCTTTCCCATTTTTTGAATAGGATATACAGTCCTCCGCCGCCAGAGAAAAAGCTGAAAACCAGAGAAAAAGAAAGGCAATTCCGAATTTATTCATTTTATTGTTTAGTAAATTTAACAGTTTCATTCAACTGGTCAAGTTCTATGGTATATCGGCCGGCGGAAGTCACCTTCCACTTATTATCCGGAACAGATCCCTTCGCGCTGTATAGCATCGATTCTGAATCTCCTGTAGGGGCCGCACCGTCAAGTGGTGCCACAAACCACGCCCCGCCCCAATCGGTTTGCCTGTCGCACGAAAACTTAACCTCGCCTTCTTTCAGATTCCCCGTCCACACAAAGCGGTTGGGGTCAGTCGTGGCCGTCATAGCCGTGGCATTGCCGATGTCCCATCCGTTCGGGGTAGCATCGCCTACCAGATAGACCATCGGGAAAGGAGCAAATTTTACGATATCGATTTTCATATCGCGTGTGTCCAGCCTGATTTTGTACACTCCTCCGGGGATATTCCATTTATAGTCATTTGTTCCCCCTGGCTTTTCGCTTTCCGACCATTTAACCACTTTCAGACCGGTGCCAGGCCCCTGATTATTAATTTCGGGTCTCAGGAAAACCACTTCGCTGCCGAAATCCGGTGCCGTGGCAATTTTAAACTCCCCGCCTTCTTTCAGGTCGCCGTTATAAAGAAACACAAAAGGATCGGCCGCACTGAGGGTCATGGGTTGAAAAGACCAGCCACTTGCGTGGCCGACAAACCATAGCGCGCCATAATCAGGTGCATCCAGCGCCTCAATATTTATTCGTAAATTAATAATATTCAATTGTATCCGGTAAATACCCGCGGCAGGGATGATGAATTTTTCATCCGGTTGATCATCCGATTCCCGCAAAATAAGGGTGGAATTATCACTTCCTTTATTATACGATGGCGTAAAACTCCCCAGAGTGGTGACAAATTTCAGCTCACCGGGGCTCAGCATCCCCTGCCACACAAAACCGCCTGCGGTTCCGGAGATCCCATTCATCGGAGTGGCCTCGCCCACATTCCAGCCATTAGGCGCCGCGCCGCCTACAAGGTAAAGAGTTGACGAAACAGGCTTATAGGTGGTAACTTTCAGTTGAAGCGTTTCGGAAACCTGGGGCTCAGCCGCATCGCTGTGCACCCTGGCAGTTACCCGGGCAGCCAGCGTAACGGTGGCATACGGTTCAATGCCAAACTCCTCCAGCAACAGTGCGTTCAGTTCGCCCGTTTTATAACTTACAGAGTTCCGCCCCTTTGTTAACTGCATTTTTATGCCTTCCGAAGGGCCCGCTCCTTCCGGCCCCAGTTCAAAGGTATACGTAATGGCCGCGTTCGTATTGAAATTTGACCCAGAAGTCCAGTCGAATGTCACCGCATTACTTTGATCAGCAGTGATATCCAGAACCAGCTGCTCTGCGCTGGCCGACAGGTGAAGGGGTTGGTTTCCCAGATTGGTTTCAATGAAACTGTCCTGGCAGGAAACCAGAAGTAACCACAGCGCGAATAGGGATATTTTTTTCATTCGGATATACAGTTTAATAGTGAGTTGTCAATTAATAACCCGGATTCTGCTTCAGATTAGGGTTGGCATCTATTTCTCTTTGCGGAATCGGAAACAGCAGGTGCTTGGGCTGGGCATTTACTTTCCCGATGGAGTGCCAGAAATCAAGGGCAAACTGACCGTTATCCCACCTTAGCAAGTCAAACCAGTACTGGCCTTCAAAAGCCAGTTCTAAACGTCTTTCTTTTCGTATACGGGCTCTCATCTCCGTTTGGGTAAGTCCCTGCAAAACGGTAGCATCTGTAAGACCGGCTCTTTTTCTGACTTCGTAGAGGGGTGCCTGAGCCGCCTGTGTATTGCCCAGTTCATTTTGAGCCTCTGCTTTCATGAGCAGAATATCGGCGTATCGCAAAGCAATAATATTGGCAGAATTGGTGTTATAATCCGGTGAAATCTGGAGCGGAACCAGGAATTTCCTTACGTTATAGCCGGTAGAAGACATGGTGCTTTTGTACTCTTTGTTATCAAACGGCAGTCCGCCCTCATACAAAACAGTTTTATCCTTGCGCAGGTCTCCCTCCTCGTACAGCTTCACAAACTCTTCGGTAGGCTGGTTCCAGCCATAGCCTCCCCCGACCCAGCCTGTATTTCGCGGCCCCATGTAGGTACTGAGCCAATTTGCCTGGTTCTCGTCATCCCAGAAACCGGCTTTGGTCAAGCCCAAATACTGGATCTCAAAAAGTGACTCGGCAGTATTTTTGTTTCGTTCTTCGCCTCCAAAAGCATCGCTGTAGTCCGGGTTTAACGTATAACCCAGCGATTCTACCAGGTTACACATCTCAATGCATTTCTCATATTGCCCCAGGGTGAGATAAACTTTGGCCAGAATACCGGCAGCAGCTCCCTTGCTGGCTCTTCCTTTATCTTGTGCGGCATATTCTTCTCTCCGGGGAAGGGCTTCTACAGCGTCGAGAAGATCCGGGATGATCACTTCGTTATAAAGCGTAATTTTATCGGTACGGCCGGGAAACAGGTCGTCGCCGGGTTTAGAGGCCGTGAGTGTCAGAGGAACATCGCCAAAGAGCTGCACCAACAGAAAATAATAATGCGCCCTCAGAAACTTCGCCTCACCAATACACCGGTCTTTTATTTTTTGGCTGATGTTCATCGCCGGAACATTCTCAAGAACCGTATTACAGTAAAGAATTCCCGGGTTGGGGCCGCGCCAGAGGTCAATGGCGGCAAAGTTATCCGGACCGGCCACAAAATTAGCCAGCTGGATGGTCTCAATCCCGTCATCACCACCGCCCGCGCCAACCACACTGTTTCCCGCAATGATATCCAGGGTCCACATCCGCATGTTGTACAGCTTGGGGCGCTGTAAGGGCAGATAGGCCGCATTAGTGAGCGCTATGGCCGAAGCTGCATCGTTCAGAGTGCCGGCACTGGGCTCTTCAAATGGTTCTCTGTCGAGAAAATCTGAGCAGGAAAAGAGTACACCGGACAGTAAAAAAAGCGGTATATAAAGGATATTTTTCATAGGTGTAAAAATGATTACTGAGGAGTGAGTTGACAAAAACCTGATTGCTTAGCCTGACTTCTCATTTATACATATATATATTTGTTAAAACCGGACATCCAAGCCAAAACTGATGGTTTTTGACATGGGATAGATACTCTGATCCACACCTCCCTGCACCTCGGGATCAAAACCGGAATACCGGGTAAATGTCAACAGATTCTGAGCAGACAGGTAAAGCCGTGGATTACCCAGTTTCCCCAGAATGGAGGCGGGTACCGTATACCCCAGCGTAAGGTTTTTCAACCGGAGATAAGAACCGTCTTCCACAAAGCGGTCAGAAGCCCTCGTATTTTTATTGGGATCACTGTAAATAGCACGGGGTACCGTATTGCTGGTGCCTTCTCCGGTCCATCTCGCCAGCACTTCCGTGGTCTGATTCCGTACCGTGTACATCCCCTCCAGGGTGATGCGGTTGGCATTGAAAATTTCATTCCCGGCCACTCCCTGTAGGAAAAACTGCAGGTCAAAGTTTTTATAGCGGAGGTTATTGGTCAATGCAAAGCTCCAGGCGGGGGTGGGGTTGCCAATATAGGTGCGGTCATAGTCATTGACTACCCCGTCATTGTTGATATCCAGAAAACGGATATCGCCGGGGGCCGTACTGTTGGCCGGGTCATCGCCCTGATACTGGTAGGCGTAATTCTGCACTTCTTCCACATTCTGAAACAGGCCGTTGGTCAGATGACCGTAAAAAGAGCCAATGGGCAGCCCCTCTCTGTGGTGCTGGTACCCGTAATAGATAGGTACGCTGTTATTCAGTTTCACCACTTCATTTTTATTGTAGGAAATATTGAGATCCGAAGTCCATTCCAGGGGGCCACGCAGGTTATCGGACCGCAGGCTCAGTTCCCAGCCCCGGTTGCGCACTTCGCCGGCATTGATCATGGGGGTATAAATATCGGAATAGCCCGTGGTAATGGGCACCACCATTCTGACCAGCATGTCACGGGTGGTTTTGAGGTAAGCATCCAGCGTTACATTCAACCTGTTCTGAAAGAGAGAGGCATCCACACCCACATTGCCCTGTCTTACGGTTTCCCAGCGGATATCGGGATTAGGCATCACCAGCGGATACAAAGTAGATACGGCCTGACCGTTAAAGACATACTGGGAGGTACGAAGGCGGGTAAAAGCAGCATAATTATCCAGGACAGCCTGGTTACCCGTTACGCCGTATCCGACCCGAAGCTTCAAATCATCAATCCAGGAGTTTTCTGTGAAAAAATCTTCTTCAGAAATTCTCCAGGCCGCAGAAAAAGAAGGAAATGTGCCCCAGCGGTGGGCCGACGAAATCCGGGAGGTTCCGTCTCTTCTGACCGTAGCGGTCATCAGGTATTTGTTTTCATAAGCATAGTTGAGTCGGCCGAAATAAGAAAGCAGCGCCCATTCGCTCCGGCTTCCGCCCACGGTAGGGTCTATAAGTCCGTTGTTTAGCTGATTGAAGTCATCCGACAAAAAATCTTTGATACTGGCATTCATAAAACTGAACACATTGTTTTGGGCACTGGAACCTGCCATCGCATTGATGCTGTGTTTACCGTTAATCACGTCCATATACGTTAGTGTGTTATCCCACAGGTAGGTGATACTTTTATGCGATGACTCGCTGCGCTGAGAGCTGGGTACGGGAATCGGCTTCCAGTCGTATTTCGGAGAAAAAGAGACGTTGTCCCAGAATTTAAAATCAATTCCGCCGGTACTTCTGAAAAGTAATTTGTCGGTTATACTCACTTCTCCGTAAAGGTTGCCCAACACGTTATACCCCCGGGCCTCGTTGGTTTCCAGGTTAGCGGTTCCAATCGGGTTTCTCAGGTCGCCGTAAAACTTCGCTTCCGCCCCGGGGCCTGAATAGGTTCCGTCATCATTAAAGACAGGCTGGGTAGGCAAAGAAGCAAGGGAGTTCAGTACGTGGTAATTTCCCTGATTCTTGACGTCATGACTAAAAGTGAGGTGATTACCAAATTTTAACCAGGAGCGGTTGCGCGCTTCATTATTGAATTGCAGGGTATATCTTTTGTAAGCCGTTTGAATCACCGTACCCTCCTGATCCAGGTATCCGCCGGAAACGTAGTAATTGCTTTTATCGGTTCCACCTGAATACGAAACCGTGTAATTTTTCATTACTCCGGTTCGGAGTAAGGCATCTGCCCAGTCCGTACTTTGTGTAAAGGCTGACGGGTCAGCAAAATCGGGCCTTTGTGCTTCCCCGTTGGCAGCCATCATTTCATTATGAAGCGAAGCAAACTGCCGGGCATTCAGCATATCGGGTACGCGGGTAGGATTCTGAAAGCCCCAATTGGTAGCCAGAGAAATCACGCCGTCGCCGGGCTTCCCTTTTTTTGTAGTTATCAAAACTACCCCGTTCGCGCCTCTTGATCCGTAAATGGCGGTGGCAGAAGCGTCTTTCAGCACGTCAACAGATTCCACATCGTTGTGATTCAGGGCGTTCAGGGGCATGTCGGTCGGTACCCCGTCTATCACCAGTAGGGGATCCGAATTGTTGACCGAGCCCAGTCCCCGGATACGGATGGAAACATTGCTGCCCGGTGCGCCGGTGTTCACAATCTGCACTCCGGCGGCCCGGCCCTGCAAAGCCTCCCCGAGGTTAGCTACCGGGTTATCTTTCATCTTTTGTGAAGCAATGGAGGTGAGAGAACCCGTCAGATCTTTTTTCCGCATCACTCCGTAGCCTACCACCACCAGTTCAGCCAGGAGTTTCCGGTCTTCGGGCAGTACCACGTTAACTTCTGTTTTTCCGCCGAGGTGTATTTCCTGCGTAATGAAACCCACCGACGAAACCGTGATCACCTCATCGCCAGGACCTGTCTCCCACTGAAATCTACCGTCTGCATCTGTCATTGTACTCCGGGTAGTTGTTGTGCTCCGAACAGTAGCACCGCCTATACTTTCTCCATTTTCATCCTTTACGGTACCGGATACTCTTCTCAGCTCCTGAGCATGAACCACCAGGGTACAAAATAAAAACAGAAGGATTATGCTTAACCTTGGAGACGGCATTCTTAAGGGTAGTTGATTTTTCACCACTAGTTAATGTTTAAATTCTTTTGAATTGCTAGGCAGGCCCGTAAGCACTGCAACCGACACAAATGTAGAAGCGACTATTTCACCAAAGAAATCTATATGGATAAAATATAGATTAATATATTAGTTAAAAAACTAATAATAAATAGTTTATTTAAAAAATTTCAACAAAATATATAGATCTGATATTTTAATAATTAGTACAATGAAAACAATAAATTGGATTTTTCAGAAAGCAGGCCCCTAACGGCGGATAATCCCAATATTCATCACCATTTTCTCAAAATCCTCTCTTTCCCCCGCTGCCTTGTTCCGGATACGGGTTCTGTAGGTGTAAATGGTATTGGCAGAATAATGCAGAAAGTTAGCAATGCGTGAACTGTCGGTGATTCCGAGCCGTATCAATGCAAATATTCTCAGTTCAGCGTTCAATAGCTCATAAGGTTTGAGTTCGTAGCGCTCCTCTTCCCGGAGGAGGGCGTTAAATTCCTGTACGAAATCAGGGTAGAGGTGGAGAAAAGTATTATCAAAATTCTCATACAGTTCCCTCAACTCCTGATCAATCATATCGCGGGACTTTAAGGTGCGGTAGAGGTCTTCCAGTTTTCTGTCGAGTACCTTTTTATTGAGTGTTTTTTGAAATTTCTCCAGCTTATTGATATACGTGGAGCATAAGTTAAAAAAGTGTCCGATATAAGTTTCCTTTACTTTATTGGCTTCTGACAACCTCGTATTGACTGTCGATATTTCCTGATTTACGGTTTGTAGCTGGAGGTTCTTGTGCTTTAGTTCGTTGTTTAATTCATTCAGCTGCTGATTAATGTCTGAAAGCTGCTGTCTGATCCTGGCCACCTTCTTCATTTGACGGTACACATACACCACTGCCAGAATCAGAAATACGGAAAGCAAACTCACCATTACCAGATAAAGCTTTAGCTTACTTTTCTGACTATTGAGCAGCTCTTTATATGCCGTATCAATAATAGGAAAGATCTGAGAGGCCTCATAGGTCCGGATCCGTGCATTGCAAAAAATAGCATCTTCCATTGAAGACCGTATGCAGTTGTAGGCCTTTTCCACCTCGCCGGTTTCATAGAAAGTAGAAGCCAGTGCCTGCATGGATGCGTTTTCTTTAATCGTATTTTTGATATCGCAAATAGCGGAGATAGCGTAATAGTGTTTCTGAAATTCTATGTTTTTTTCTTTTTTGAATACATTCGCCAGGGCATAGGCCAGTACGGCCTTTTCATGACTGTCTGTTTTGGTCTTTTCCAGCAGATCCAGAAGGAGGGCTTTAGCCTCGTTTAGCCGGTCTTCATCGTAGAGCTTTTCTGCAAAAACTATTTTGAAGTGATTAGAATTTTCATCCAGCACACTCAGCAGGGAGTCGCGGTAAACCTTACTGGTGTTCCCGTAATGTAGCGTGTACCGATTATTCTGGGAATAATAACTATAAAGCTGCTTGTAGCAGTCATAATACTGTACCAGTAATGCGGCGCTAAGCCGCTCCTTATTTATCGACTCCAGAAGTTCAAGCGATTCAATGTACATCCCTGCGATTATATAGAGGGAAATCAGATCCAGCTTTGACTGCTGGATCCAAACCTCATTTTCAAGAAGCAGCGCAATCTCACGATTTTTCCGGGCATAGGAAATCGCTGAGTCAGAGATAAAGGTTTTGTACTGGTCGAAAAGGCGATGATTTATCTCGTAACGCTGTTGAACAGTGATTCCGGGCGTATGCAGCATAGTTTTAATATCTGAAATCACACGCTCTTTCTTTTTAACGTATATGTCCTTGTTTGCAATGTTGTGATTTAATGCAACAAAAACGGAATCAGAGGAACCCTTCGCTGTAAAAAAACAGGCAAAAAGACCCAGGCAAATCAAATACAGTTTCATAAGGTTGAAATTCTGGCTGGTCAAAGTTAAGGTACAATTTCTAAATTCTGACCCCTCAACCTTACCTTCTCTCTGGCGCCGGAAATACGGTAAAAGAAGCAGTAGAAGACTTCAATTCGGCTTATGACGCTATGAAAGCATTTTATGAACAAAAAGGAAAAGCGTTTGTAGAAGCTGAATTTAGCTTTAAAAAAGAAAAAATACAGTTCAAATTACATGAATTTGCCGATGAACTGAAACATTTGGAATTAGTTTGATCAGTACACTATAGCTCCTATATATCGGCTTATAACCACATTTCGGGTGCATCTTAGCCGCCAATCAACTCCGGCCACAGGTCATTGGCATAGGTAAATACAATGTGCGTCTGAGACACATCGGGGTATCTCATCAGGGAGGCGTCTACCTGGGCAAACAGCCCCAGCGCCGGAAACGAGGTCAGGAGAAGAGTAAGTAAGTTTTTTTTGAGCTGTGAGTTTTGAGCTATGAGCTATGAGCTTTGAGCTATGAGCCTTTGAGCAACTGACACAAAAGTAGATTGTTTTTTCTTTTGCGCAAGTGTTATGACTAAGAAGAATGAAATCTCCGCTCGGGGTGCATCCAAATGACCAGGGCATACAGAGGGCTGTCAAATACATTAGAAAGGATAAAGCCATTTATGAACAGCTACCGGAGCGACAGAATAGCATACCGGCACACCTGGCAATCCGGTACAGCTACTTACGAACGCTATGTACGATCATGTACTTTCCGGCATGATCGGGTAAAAAGCCGGAACTATCCTCATTCACAAATACAGGTCGCATATTATCACATCCGGTGCTAATTTAAACCATTTATGACTCTCTGTTATGGTCCCATTTCACTGAATTACCATCTTCCTATTACGTTAATTTAAAAAAAAATCAGTAGAACATTCCAACCACTTTACTAATTATTTGGTCTATAATATATAATTAATACCTTAAATATTTGAAATAAATATAGATATCAATTCTAATCTTTTTATAGTTGAATTTATATCAAGAGATGCCTTTTGATTTAAAATTAAACGAACAAAAGGTTAAGAAAGATTTGATTATTGTTTTAGGATCTGCAATCAGCTTATCAAGCTGCTATAGTAACCCTTCTTCTTCGCTATATGCAGGACGCGAAGGACAGCTAATTGACGGTATCATCATTGAATATTATTTAATAAATTCTAAGATGGAAGCTGTAACAAATGTGGCACATGTAAATTAAAATATTCCGATCATGAAAAATTTAATTAAAATTTTGTTTGTCTGCTCTGCTTTGCCAATTATGGCCGTTGATTGCCGAAGTGATGTGAAAGCTTTGGGTAAAATATCAGAAGCTCAAAAGGCCATTGTAGTGTTTGCCGGTGATCCAGCAGTCGATGGGTGTGGCTGGATGCTTGATATTGATAATAAGTTATATGCTCCCGTCAATTTAGAACCCAAATTTCGGGTTGATAGCTTAGCTGTTACCGTAAAGTATGAAATCCAATCCGGAACCTGGAACTGCGGATGGAGGGATCCTGGATATCAGAAGATAGAAATAAAAGAAATAAGGGAATTCTAAGATTTGGTAAAGTAAAAGCAACTGTTATCATGAAAAGTAATGTCTGAAGTTCTTGCAATTTCCTTTCAGATAAAGACCGTACTATAAATTAACTATTCAACCATGAAAAAAATTTACATTCTTCTAATCGCAGCACTATCAGGCCACGGCGTATTCGGTCAGGTAGAAACTAAATTACCTGGAGGCCTCTTCTACTAGTCCGGGTACAAGCTTTAACTACAATGACTACAGCGGATCGGGAGATATCGCGATAACGATATATAGCCCCAATACGGCCAATACCGACATGTATGTATCCTCTATGTCCACCACCGGATTCAGGAATGTCCGTGTTACAGGAACCAATGCATGTGGAAGCAGTAACCAGGATTTTGTCTTTTACCTGTCTTCGTTCCTGCTAAAAGTGTATCCAAATCCTGCCAAGAATCAGCTTACAATGGAATTTAGTAGCCTGGAAGACAAGGGGTTTCTGCCCAAGGTTATCGAGCTGGTGAATGAAAGAAGTATGAAAAAGGAGATCTTTTTAAAAATTGATGATATTCTGAAGGATAGCTCCAAGCTACAGGGAAATAAATACATTCTCGATATCAGTAAACTTGAGAGGGGAATTTGGTATCTGAGGGCCCTCAAAAAAGATAGCGAACCAGAAGTTATCCGGCTGGTCTTTGAATAGTTTTTATAATTTCATTCCAGATAACAAATGAAGCAGGTCTAAAAGCCTGCTTCATTATTAGCACCAATTCCCGAAATATCTTTTCCGAATACCCGGAAAACCCAGTACCTTTGTACTTTCAAAAGTAAGTAATGATTCATTTCTTCGTCAACTCCGCTAATACCGTCTACGGTGTTCAATCTGAGCAAATCCTGTCCTCAGAAGATGTTCAAAAACTCACCTGGCTTTTCGGAAACGCAGAAAAGCGGGACGACCTCACCCTGAACCGGACTTTCGTGGGTCCGCGGGCCGCCATGGTCACGCCATGGAGTACCAATGCGGTAGAAATTACCCGGAATATGGGGATCACCGGGATCGTACGCATAGAAGAATTTCAGCCCGTAGCAGACGATTTCACGGACTTCGACCCCATGATCTCCCAGAAATATACGGCCCTGACCCAGGAAATGTACACCATCCACATCACGCCGGAGCCTGTCCTGGAAATTGAGGATATCGAGGCCTATAACCGGCAGGAAGGACTGTCTCTGAGTGGAGAAGAAGTGGAATACCTGAACCGTCTTTCCTTGAAGATCGGCAGAAAGCTGACCGACTCGGAGGTTTTCGCCTTTTCCCAGGCCAATTCCGAGCATTGCCGTCATAAGATTTTTAACGGCACTTTTATCATTGACGGGGAAGAAATGCCTTCGTCCCTCTTTAAACTGATCCGGAAGACGTCAGAAACCCACCCCAACGACATCGTTTCGGCCTATAAAGACAACGTAGCCTTTATCAAAGGACCTACCGTGACGCAGTTTGCGCCCAAATCAGCCGATAAACCCGATTTTTACGAAGAAAAACCGTTTGATTCCGTGCTTTCCTTAAAGGCGGAAACCCATAATTTCCCTACCACGGTAGAGCCGTTTTCCGGCGCCGCCACAGGCTCGGGCGGAGAAATCCGCGACCGACTGGCGGGCGGACAAGGCGCCCTGCCCCTGGCCGGAACCGCGGTGTACATGACGGCCTATTCCCGTCTCCTCGACGACCGTCCCTGGGAAAAAGCCATGCCGGAGCGCCCCTGGTTGTACCAGACGCCGGTAGATATCCTGATCAAAGCCTCTAACGGCGCTTCCGACTTCGGTAATAAGTTCGGACAGCCCCTTATCGCCGGTTCTCTCTTCACCTTTGAACACGAAGAAAACGGTCGGAAACTGGGCTACGACAAGGTCATTATGCAGGCCGGCGGCGTGGGTTACGGTAAAATGGAACAGTCAAAGAAACAGGCTCCCCAGCCCGGCGACAAAATCGTGATTCTCGGTGGAGAAAACTACCGCATAGGCATGGGCGGTGCAGCCGTATCTTCTGCGGATACCGGCGCTTTTGGCTCCGGCATAGAACTGAACGCTATCCAACGTTCCAATCCCGAAATGCAGAAACGGGCGGCCAATACCATCCGCGCATTGGTGGAGTCGGACCACAACCCCATTGTGTCTATTCATGACCACGGCGCGGGCGGGCACCTCAACTGCCTGTCTGAACTGGTGGAAGATACCGGCGGTCTCATTGACCTAGATAAACTACCGGTGGGCGACCCCACCCTGTCGGCCAAAGAAATCATCGGAAACGAATCCCAGGAAAGAATGGGCCTGGTCATCGGGGAAAAAGAAATCGATATTTTGCAGCGGGTAGCCGACCGGGAGCGCTCTCCGATGTATACGGTAGGCGACGTGACCGGCGACCACCGCTTTACGTTCCAGTCCCAAACCACGGGAGAAAAACCCATGGATTATGCCCTGGAAGACTTTTTCGGTTCTTCGCCGAAAACCATCATGCGTGACCGCAAAACGGAGTTTTCATACGCCCCGGTTACGTACGAAACCCAAAATATTCCGGCGTATCTCCAACAGGTGCTTCAGCTCGAAGCCGTAGCCTGTAAAGACTGGCTGACCAACAAGGTAGACCGCTGCGTAGGCGGGCGCGTGGCCAAGCAACAATGCGCGGGACCGCTCCAATTGCCGCTGAACAATGTGGGGGTAATGGCCCTGGATTATACTTCCACCGAAGGCATTGCCACCAGTATAGGACACTCCCCCCTCACCGCCCTGGCAGACCCGGGCGCTGGCTCCCGCAACGCGGTGGCCGAGGCTTTGTCTAACCTGGTTTTCGCTCCCCTTAAAAACGGTTTAAAAGGGGTTTCCCTCTCGGCCAACTGGATGTGGGCCTGCAATAATGAGGGCGAAGACGCCCGCCTGTACGAGGCCGTGAAAGCCTGCTCTGATTTCGCGATTGCGCTGGGCATCAATATTCCTACCGGGAAAGACTCTCTGTCTATGAAGCAGAAATACCCGAACGGAGACAGTGTGATCGCTCCCGGAACGGTGATTATTTCGGCCGCGGGCAACTGTACGGATATCCGCCGGGTAGTAGAACCCGTCTTACAAAAAAATGCGGGTTCGGTATATTATATTAACCTTTCGAAAGATACTTTTAAACTGGGCGGTTCTTCTTTCGCTCAGATTGGCAACCGGATTGGCGGAGAAGTTCCCGACATTGCGGATGCGGCTTACTTTGCCCGTGCTTTTGATGCCATTCAGGAACTAATACAAGCAGATTTGGTGGCTGCCGGCCACGATATCGGCTCCGGTGGTCTCATTACTACCCTGCTGGAAATGTGCTTCGCCGATGTAAACCTCGCCGCCGACTACGACCTGTCGGGTCTGGGCGAAGAAGATACCGTGAAAGCTTTCTTCCATGAGAACATCGGGGTGGTGCTGCAAGCCACCGGGGATACGGCCTTTGAAAAGGCGCTGGAGGCGACCGGAATCACTGCGGTGAAAATCGGAACGGTGACGGAAAGCGGTACGGTAACGGTGAAAAACGGCGGGGATTCATTTGCGTTCGATATTGCCGATACCCGGGATACCTGGTACACCACTTCTCACCTGCTGGACCGCCGGCAGTCGAAAAACGGTATGGCCGATCAACGCTTCAAAAATTACAAGGAACAGGCGCTCAAATACCGGTTCCCTGCTCATTTTACCGGGAAAAAACCCGTAATCGATGCCTCAAAGCCTCGTCCGAAAGCAGCGATTATCCGGGAGAAGGGTTCGAACTCCGAACGGGAGATGGCCAATGCCATGTACCTCGCCGGTTTCGATGTCAAAGACGTACACATGACTGACCTCATTTCCGGTCGCGAAACCCTCGAAGACATACAGTTCATCGGCGCGGTGGGCGGCTTCTCCAACTCGGATGTGCTGGGCTCGGCCAAAGGCTGGGCGGGAGCTTTCCTCTACAATGAAAAGGCCAAAAAATCCCTGGACAATTTCTTTGCCCGTCCCGACACCCTATCGGTCGGCATTTGCAACGGATGCCAACTCTTTATGGAACTTGAACTGATACATCCCGAGCATGCGGAGCACGGCAAGATGCTTCACAACACTTCCCAAAAGCACGAGTCGGGTTTTGTTTCGGTACAGGTACAGGAAAACAACTCCGTGATGCTGAGCTCCCTGGCCGGTACTGTCTTAGGCGTGTGGATTTCTCACGGCGAAGGAAAATTCCGCTTGCCCCAACAAGAAAGTGAATACCATATCGTGGCCAAATACACCTACGGAGAATATCCCCACAATCCGAACGGTTCAGATTATAACACCGCCATGCTGTGCGATGCCACCGGCCGCCACCTGGTGACCATGCCCCATATTGAACGCTCCACTTTCCAGTGGAACTGGGCACATTATCCGAATGACCGGCAGGATGAAGTTTCGCCCTGGCTGGAAGCTTTTGTGAATGCGAGGAAGTGGTGTGAAAGAGCGCTTTGAGTAGTGAGATTTGAGTAGTGAGTAGTGAGTAGCAAGTAGTGAGTAGCAAGTAGTGAGCTTTGAATAATTTGCGTAAGCAGAGTCTTCGGCTTGCCGAGACTCTGCTTACCAAATAGTGAGTTGTAAACTATGAGAGGTTGACACCCCAACTAATCGCTCTTAGCTTACTTTTGCGCAAGCAGAGTCTTCGGCTTGCCGAGACTCTGCTTACCAGATAGTGAGTTGTAAACTATGAGAGGTTGACACACCAACTAATAGCTCTTAGCTTTGGCGTAGTATACGTAAAAAGTACAAGACTTGAGCGGGCTAAAATAGGCTTGACCCCACACTAGTTTTACAAAAACCGGTTATCACAACTGTCATACACCCGGCGTAAATTTTTAAGCGCACCATAATTCCCAAATTCCACTTTCTCCTTACTGCAATTGTATCCTGACGTGGTTGGCGCAACGCCGCAATAAATACACATGATTTCTGGAAAATAGATATAATCTCCATCGTATTCCGCCTCATTGAGGTGTACTTCCATTGCACCGGGATCCGTGCATTTCAAATCTTTACTGAAGAATAGCTGCATTTCGGCCACACAAGCTGTAGGAATTACGGTCTTTTGCTCACTGCAGCCGAACAGGGATAAAAGTAAGAGAAGGTTAACTATTTTTTTCATCACCGGTTGTTTTTTATAAGACTAAAAAACACGCCTCATAGTTGGAAGCGCCCGACCAAAAAAGCAAAAGGTGTCCAAAAAGGAGCCAAACTGTTGTGCTGTTTTCGAAAAAACTCATATTCATCAAAATAATGCGGAGCGCGGTCATTTCCATCCCGGAGCCATGATCCGGGTGCGTTCTCCCGAATTCAGCACTAACCAGTTCTCTTTCTCATTATTCACGAAGCCGATAGGCGTAATATCGGTAATGGATTTGATCTTTTCGAAGTCGTCTTGCCGGATGGTCATCAGCAACTCGTACTCCTCTCCTCCGTTCACCACGGCTATTACCGGGTTAATCTGGAGTTCGGTGCTGGTTTCCAATGTCATATTTTCAATCGGGATATTCTCGAAAAATATCGTAAAACCGTTCCCGGAATGTTGAGACAAATGCAGGATCTCCGAGGCGAGGCCGTCTGAAATATCAATCATGGAAGTAGGAACTACTCCCTTTTCCGCCAGCTCATGGATGATATCCATACGGGCATCAGGTTTCAGCTGCTTTCCAACTATATACGACTTGCTCTCCAATTGAGGTACCATATCCGGATTGGCCAGGAATTCCTGTTTCTCTCTTTCCAGCACCTGTAGCCCCATATACGCTGCACCCAGGTCTCCGGTAACGCAGACGATATCGTTCTCTCCTGATCCGCTTCTCCGCGTTAACTTTTCAGGGGCCACTTCTCCGTAAACGGAAACCGACAGCACCAGTCCTGAACGACTCGCGCTGGTATCTCCCCCCACCAGATCTACCTGGTAGGCTTCGCAGGCCAGGTGAATGCCTTCATAAAGTTCGTCAATGGCATCCAGGCCAAACCGATTACTTAAACCGACAGAAACCGTCACCTGCCGGGGAATACCGTTCATAGCGGCTATATCCGATACATTTACGGCAATGGCTTTGTACCCCAGGTGCTTCAGGGGCGCGTACGACAAATCAAAGTGAACGCCTTCTATCAGCAGATCGGTAGAAAGAAGTCCGTAATGACCGCCCTGGTCTATTACCGCCGCATCATCGCCTATACCATTTAAAGAACTGGCATTCCGCAGGATGGTTCTTTCCTTGATACGGCCAATCAGGCCGAACTCCCCGAGATTTTCTAGTTTTTTCATTTCACAAAGTTACAAAAAACTCCCTGTCGCGAACCATGGTCTTCCAAATTAGGCCCAATTCTCCACAGACCTCCCATTTCAAACTTCTTTGAAAAAATTTTACTTTTTTTAAAAAAAATAGGCATTGTACTTTTTTTTAATCCCAAAAAGCTATTAAATTTGCAATGTCAATATGATAATACAACCGAGGCTCTGGACACGAGATTAGGTTTAAAGATAAAAGTTGTGTGGATTTAGTAGCGGGAAAGGCTGGGGCAATTGCTCCAGTCCTTTTTTTTATATTCTTTTTTAAAGGGGAAAACTTTGTGTCCGGTTATCGCAAATTCATTTTCGTATTTGCCCGCCATATACTATTTTTGTATCCAGTTATAAAGGTAGAAATTTCAATATGAGAGAAATTCAATTCAGAGACGCCATCAAGGAAGCCATGTCGGAAGAGATGCGCCGGGATGAGGCGGTTTTTTTAATGGGTGAAGAAGTAGCGGAATATAATGGCGCCTACAAAGCCAGCCAGGGAATGCTGGACGAGTTTGGTGCAAAACGGGTAATTGACACCCCTATTGCGGAGCTTGGGTTTGCCGGTATAGGGGTAGGTGCCGCCATGAACGGCTGCCGGCCTATTATTGAGTTCATGACCTTTAACTTCTCCCTGGTGGCGATTGACCAGGTGATCAATAGCGCCGCTAAAGTAATGGCCATGTCTGCCGGACAATATTCTTGTCCCATAGTGTTCCGCGGTCCAACCGGGAATGCCGGACAGCTGGGTGCCCAGCACTCCCAAAACTTTGAAAACTGGTTTGCCAATACCCCCGGTCTTAAAGTGGTGGTTCCTTCCGATCCATACAGCGCAAAAGGACTTTTAAAGTCGGCTATCCGGGATAACGACCCCGTTATCTTTATGGAGTCAGAGCAAATGTACGGCGACAAGGGGGAAGTTCCCGAAGGAGAATACCTGCTTCCTTTAGGACAGGCCCAGGTGCTCCAGGAAGGAAAAGATGTGACCCTCGTATCTTTCGGCAAGATGATTTCCCGCGTGGTAAAACCCGCAATAGAACAACTTCAGAAAGAAGGAATAAGTGTAGAACTGATTGACCTGCGTACCGTACGCCCTATTGATTACGCCACCGTAGTGAATTCGGTGAAAAAGACCAACCGCTGCGTGGTGGTGGAAGAAGCCTGGCCATTGGCGGCTATTTCCAGCGAAATCAGCTATCACCTTCAAAGAAACGCGTTTGATTACCTGGATGCCCCCGTGATTCGGGTGAACAGTATGGATATTCCGCTTCACTACGCGCCTACCCTGATTGAGGCCACATTACCTAATGTGGAACGCACGGTAAAAGCAGTAAAAGAGGTGCTGTACAGGAAGTAATAAATGGATAAAAAAGCGGGCCGGGCCCGCTTTTTTTATTTACCATAGGTCTTCACATACGTACCTGTCTTAAAAGCCTCAAACTGCTCTTTGGTGTAGTGGCTTCCCCCGATAAACGTAATGACCTGGTGAAAAGGCTTGGCCTCCATGTAACCGGGTACAGGCTGAATCATATTGAACTTCTCGTCCAGGTACACAATACTGGGGTAACTCATTTTCCCCTGTAACAACGCCACAGCGGCCTGATGCGCCCGGTTGGCCGGATCAAACTTATAAACCTTATCCCCGATCTTCACGTCTTTCCGGCTTTCAGCATTGAACTTCACCGCGTAATAGTTCTGATTCACGTAGTCTACCACCCGCGGATCGGTAAAAGTCTTCTGATCCATTACCTTGCACCATCCGCACCAATCGGTATACACGTCTACCAGGATCTTCCGGGGTGCGGTCTGTGTTTTGGCAAAAGCTTCTTCCAGGGTAAGCCATTCAATTTTCTGACTTTGAGAAAAAGCGGGGCCTGCAATCAGCAGGAGAAAAAAGAGAAAAATTGATTTCATTGGTATAAAAATTTGGCTATCAGCATTCAGCCGGGTGGCGCACCACTTTCAGCAGTCAGCCGGGCGGAAGGCCGCCCCGCGACGCTTCGCTTATTCATTGGGGGGCGCTTAGCCGGCGGTCGGGCGACGCTTCGCTGGTGTGCCGGTTTTCTGATAACTGATAGCTGAATGCTCCTGGCTATTTCATTAGAATATATTAGCCCGGGCCGATGTCATTTTGATATTACAACGCAAAACAGGTACCAAAAGTGATAAATATATTAGTTTTGTAAAAAAAACAGGATCAGACCGTATGCTTGAGAAAATAAAATCACTCGCTAAAGAATATTTCCCGGATACCGTAAAGATCCGCCACCACCTTCACCGGAACCCGGAACTGTCTTTTGAAGAGAAAAAAACCTCCGCCTTTGTAGCGGCGGAACTCCGCGCTATAGGCCTGACTCCCCACGAAGGTGTGGCCGGTACCGGTGTCACCGCCCTGATTTCGGGGAAGAACCCCGGCCGCCGGGTAATTGCACTAAGGGCCGACATGGACGCGCTTCCCATTCACGAGCAAAATGACGTACCCTACCGCTCCCAAAACCCGGGCGTAATGCATGCCTGCGGACACGACGTGCATACCTCTTCCCTCCTGGCTACGGCCCGTATTCTCCAGCAGACCCGCCACGAATGGGAGGGGACTGTCAAGCTCATTTTTCAACCGGGCGAAGAAAAAGCGCCGGGTGGAGCTTCGATGATGATCAGCGAAGGCGTGCTCCGAAACCCGGATGTAAACCGCATTATAGGGCAGCACGTGGCCCCCAATCTACCGGTGGGAAAAATTGGTTTCCGGGAGGGCATGTACATGGCCAGTACCGATGAAATCTATATGCGGGTTCACGGGAAAGGCGGACACGGCGCCGCACCCCACATGACCGTGGATCCTGTAGTAGTCGCCTCCCATATCATCGTGGGACTCCAGCAGATCATTTCCCGGAACCGCAACCCCTCCTACCCTTCCGTTTTAACATTTGGGAAAATGCTGGCCGAAGGCGCCACCAACATCATTCCCGACCAGGTCTATATAGAAGGAACCTTCCGCTGTATGAACGAAGAATGGCGGGCCGAAGGGAAAACGAAAATGCAAAAAATGGCGGAAGGTATCGCGGAAGCCATGGGCGCCCGCTGTGAATTCTGGATTGTCAAAGGCTATCCTTTCCTCCAAAATCATCCCGAACTTACCCAAAGAATCCGCAGCCATGCCACCGCGTACATAGGCCCTGAAAATGTAGTGGATCTCGACCTTTGGCTGGCCGGGGAAGACTTCGCTTTTTACAGCCAGGTGACTGACGCCAGCTTCTACCGCCTGGGCACCCGTAACGAAACCCGGGGCATCATTTCCGGCGTACATACGCCCACCTTCGACATCGACGAGGCCGCCCTGGAAATCGGCCCCGGACTGATGGCGTATATGGCGGTGGAGGAATTGTCAATGGTTAATGGTTGATGTGTCCTTAACAATTGATCATTAACCATTGATCATTAACCATTGATCATTAACCATTAATTCTCGGTAGTGTCTTGTCTACCGCCGCGATTCCGTCGCGAAGGATTTTCGGATACGATACACACAGGTGAGATATACCGCAAACATGACATTGAGGGTTACGGGCCATGCAGGTATACCGCCCGTGCAAAATGAGCCAATGATGCGCTTTGGGAATCACCTCCGTGGAAAGGTGTTTCACCAATTCCTTTTCCACCAACAAAGGATTCTTCGCTTTTAAGGTCACCAGTCCCAGGCGATGCGAGACCCTGAATACGTGTGTATCTACGGCCATAGTCGGTTGATTGTGGATCACCGAAGCGATTACGTTGGCCGTTTTTCGTCCCACACCCGGCATTTTCACCAGCTTTTCTATCGTATCGGGCACTTCATTCTGAAAGTCGTGGACCAGCATTTGGGCCATTCCTACCAAATGCTTCGCTTTATTGTTGGGATAGGAAATGCTCCGGATGTATTCAAAAACCTGTTCGGGTTCTGCTTTGGCGAGAATGCGCGCGTCCGGGTAGCGCTCAAAGAGGTCGGGCGTCACCATATTCACCCGCTTATCCGTACATTGGGCAGAAAGAATAACGGCCACCAGCAATTCATAGGGATTCCGGTAATAAAGCTCCGTTTCCGGATGGGGCATGTGTTCTTCAAAATAGGCAATTACGCCTGCGTAGCGTTCGTTTCGGGTCATAAGCTCTCTTTATATCCTGTCTTTAAACGTTTCATAACCAAACGATTTAAACAACTCAAACTCCCCGTTTTCGCGGAGAATACCGATGGCCGGCAGTCCCACCCCGTTAAACGTAGTAGTTTTCACCATGGTATAATGAATCATATCGTTAAACACCACGGTATCTCCTACTTCCAGGGGAGCGTCAAAGGAGTATTCGCTCATATAGTCGCCGGCCAGGCAGGTCATTCCTCCCAGTCGGTACACATATTTTCCTTCCACAGCGGCCGGTTCGGCACCCCACACTTTAGGTTTGTAGGGCATTTCAAGGGTGTCGGGCATGTGGGCCGCAAACGAAGTATCCAGGATAGCCACCTTAATCCCAAGGGAATCCACGATATCCAGTACCTTGCTACGCAGGAAACCCGTTTCCCAGGCAATGGCCGAGCCGGGTTCCAGGATCACCTCCACATTGTATTTGCTGCGTAAACGCTGTATCAGATCAATCAGATGCGCATGATCGTACCCTTCCCGGGTCATGAGATGCCCTCCCCCCAGGTTGAGCCATTTCACCTGGTGCAGCAGATCACCAAACTTCTCTTCGATATGCACCAGGGTACGCTCCAGCACGTAGGAGTCGTTTTCGCACATCGTATGCGAATGCAGGCCTTCAATGCCTTCGGGCAGGGTGTCGCCCAGCAGATTACGGGTAATGCCCAGGCGTGATCCGCGGATGGCCGGGTTATACATGTCGGTCTCCACTTCGGCGTATTCCGGGTTAATCCGTAAACCCATGGATATTTTCTTAGGGAAATTCTTCACCCGGTCTTTGTACCTTTCGTACTGGCCGAGTGAATTGAAGGTGAGATGCGAACTATATTCCATCATCTCCTCAAATTCTTCCTCTTTATACGCCGGGCAGTAGGTATGTGCCGGGCACCCCATTTCTTCCACAATCAGGCGGGCCTCATTCAGGGAGCTGGCCGTGGCGCCGGAAAGGTATTGCTTCACCATAGGAAACATCCGATACATCGAAAATCCTTTCAATGCTACAATAATGGTAGCTCCGGATCTCTCCTGCACACTGCGGATCAGTTCCAGGTTTTTTCGGAGAAGTTTTTCTTCCAGCACGTAAGCGGGAGAAGGGATTCGGGAAAAATCTATGGGCATTTCAACAAAGAATTTGAGTCACAAAATTAACTTAAAAATCAGCTATACACCCACCCGCGAGCATGAAAGTTGCGCTGTTCCCCGCTTTTTGTACCGGATAAGTTTGTACATTTAAGCCATCTTCCTTTTTTTTGCAAGAATTTATCCATTAAAAGGGGAGCCTTTACGCTTCTATCCAAAAATAATGAGTACAGGCATAACCATTACCCTTTGTATCCTGATGCTTCTGGCCTATGTTTTTGACATCACTTCGTCGAAAACAAAGATTCCCGCCGTCATCCTCTTATTGGTTTTAGGCTATGCCGTTAAAGAGGCAAGCCAGTTTTTAGGCGTGGACATCCCCGATATATCCTCCCTGTTACCGGTATTGGGTACCGTAGGTCTTATTCTGATTGTATTGGAAGGAGCGCTGGAACTGGAATTTAATCGGGAGAAGCTTCCGTTTATCCGAAAATCTATGTGGGCAGGATTACTGCCCATGCTCGCCATCAGTTTTTCACTGGCCTGGGTGTTTTATTATTTCGGAAACGTCAGTTTTAAAGATGCTTTGAGTAATGCCATTCCGTTTGCCGTGATCAGTAGCTCCATAGCCATTCCCAGTGCAAAGAATCTGGGTAGCCAGGACAAGGAATTCGTTACCTACGAAAGCAGTTTTTCGGATATTTTCGGGGTGATCTTTTTTAATTTCATTACCGAAAATGACCACATTGGCACCGGTAGTTGGGGACAGTTTGCCGGTCAAATCTTCCTAATGTTAGCTATTTCTTTTGTGGCCACCCTCGTACTGGCGTATTTCCTTAACAGTATCAAACACCATATTAAGTTCGCGCCCATTATCCTGTTTATTGTATTGATCTACTTTGTATCCAAGGTGTATCATCTTCCGGCACTTCTTTTTATACTTCTTTTCGGCCTCTTCCTCGAAAACATCGATGAACTTCGCCATATTCGTTTCATACAACGATTCCACCCTATAAATTTCAGCAAAGAAGTACGTAAGTTCAAAGAGCTAACGGGGGAGTTCGCTTTCCTGGTGAGAGCGTCGTTTTTCATACTCTTCGGTTTTTTACTGGAGAGATCTGAAATCGTTGACCCTACCAGTATAGTATGGGCTGTAGGTATTACATCGGCTGCTTTTATCATTCGTGGTGCATTTTTATGGTTATTCAAAGTACCTCTTAACCCGCTGTTCTATATGGCGCCCCGGGGACTGATTACGATTCTCCTCTTCTTGTCTGTACCTGTCTCCCAGCAGGTTCCTTTTGCCGGGAAATCCACCCTTATTCAGGTGATCATCCTGAGTGCCTTGATTATGATGTTCGGCTTACTGAAAGCCAAGCCTGCCAAAGATCAGCAGTCGTCCTAGTTATCTGATAATGATGCAAAAACTAAAAATAAAAAACCTGTATACCGGCTTACAGCGCCTGGAAAACAAAACCGTAACCGTAGCCGAGGGAAAGATTGTGCGCGTGGAAGACAGCACCGAAAGCGGATACGACTACGAAAACCTGGCCCCGGCTTTGGTGGATATCCACATCAACGGCGGGGAACAATTCCACTTTACGGCTGACCCTACCGCGGCTGCTTTGGAAGATATTGAGCTATCGGCACAGAAAAACGGCGTGGGATATGTATTGCCCGCCCTGATTACTTCTTCTCCGGAGAACATTTTTGCCGCCCTGGAAACGGTGAAGCACTATATGCAGGACCGACCCGGAACGGGCATCATGGGTCTGCACCTGGAAGGGCCCTTTATTTCGGTCAGGAAGCGCGGCGCCCACCTCGCCAAGTATGTCCGCGTACCGGACGACCGCCTTTTGCGTGAAATTATTGACCAGGGCGGAGAGGTACTGAAAATGATGACCATCGCCCCCGAGCATTTTACAGATTCCCAGATCAAAATGCTGATAGAAGCGGGTGTAAAAGTATCACTGGGGCACTCCGACTGTACCTATCAGCGGGCCATGGAGGCTTTTGGGTTGGGCGTAAACCTTATCACCCACCTGTACAATGCCATGTCGCCCTTTCACCACCGGGAACCCGGACTGGCCGGCGCCGCTCTTATGGCCGAAAACGTGTACACCCCGGTGATTCCCGACGGCATACATGCCCGTTTTGAGGCCGTAGCGCTTGCCTTGAAGATGAAAAAGGAACGTGTGGTTTTTATCTCCGACGCCCTTTTCCAAAATCATATCAAGGAGAGTTTCCAATGGGAAGAGTTTGATGCGAAACTGATTAACGGAGATTATATCAACGCCGACGGCAACCTGGCCGGCGCCACCATTTCCATGGCCGACTGCGTGGCGACCGGTACGAAAGTACTGGGTCTATCCCTGGAAGAATCCCTGTTCAAAAGCAGCGGACTCCCCGCCGAAGTACTGGACTTCACCGCCGGCAAAGCCGACGTGGAGTATCCGGCCAAATTTATTACATTCTCCGAAGGATTTAAAAATCTGAAATATTTATATTTTCAATAACAATTGAAAATATAATATTAATTGTAAATTTAAAATAGATTGTAAATATTATTTTTTCAATTGTTGTTGAAAATCAATATGACCAAAACAATGATATGATTGTCATGTCAGGGGCATGGAACGCCGCCGGCGCGGATGAAACACGTGGTTTGCGGATAAAACGCCGGACCCCCGGACTTCGTCCAGGGGCTATTCATTGTCAAAAGATGGATAACGTTGCGTCTTGTCGAAGCCCCGATTGATTAATGCCGGACTTCGTTCAGGGGCCGTCATTTGATCGGGCAGGCCATTAAAAATTACAAAATGATGAAAACCGAGATTCTAACTGCCTTGCGCTACATCCGGGAAAACCGTTGGGAGGAAGCGCATGAAATCGCCCAGTCGAGGGAGGGGCAGCCCGACTACGACCGTATCCACGCGTTATTGCACCGCATAGAGGGTGACGAATGGAATGCAAAATACTGGTACCGGCGCTGCGGGCTCGACTTCCCTTCCGTCAGTATAGAAGAAGAGACCGAAGCCCTGGCCCGCCACTACGCTTAATGCTTACCGAAATTCAGTTCTCCCGCCCGAACGGCTACGGGAAGAATGTTTTCGCGGGGAGGAATAGGGCACACGTACTTTTCGTCGTATGCGCAATAGAAATTGTGGCTCCGGTTGAAGTCGACCGTCAGTTTTTTCCCCACCAGCAGTCCTTTCTCAATATTGATGTACCGCCCTCCTCCATAGGTTTCCCTGCCGTTGGTAGCGTCACGGAAAGGGAGTAAAAACTGGGCGCCTTCGTCAAACACCAGCACATTGTAGGTTTCCCCCTCAATTCTCAGGGCGGCATAACCGGCCAGACGGCTGTTTTCGGTGGTGGAGTCGGTCATCTGCACGGTGAATTCCCGGTCCTGGGTGGCCCGGATAAACTCCGCTTCAAAGACCCATTTTTCATCGGGTTCAAAAAAGGTCAGTTCCCCGCCGCTTTTCAGGGGGCTATCCTGCATGGTCAGCATAGACGTCTTGTAGTTCTCTCTTTCCTTCTGGGCCTTTTCTGCGTAGGTAGGCGCTGAACTGAACATATACGCGAGCATTCCGGCTATCCCCACAACGATTATCCCTAAAACAAATTTATTCCTGAACATAAGAGTATATTTGTATTTCATTTCTACAAAGATACCATGTTTACAGGAATAGTGGAAACTACGGCCGAAGTTACGGCCATCCGCCCGTCAGGAAGCAGCCTTACTTTTTATCTGAAAAGTTCAGTAACCCCCGAATTGAAAGTAGACCAGAGCGTCAGCCACAACGGTGTTTGCCTTACGGTGGAGGAAATTGAGGGGGATACGTACCGCGTGACGGCCATAGAAGAAACCCTTTCCAAGACCAACCTGGGCGGGCTGAAGCCGGGCGACCGGGTTAACCTGGAACGTTGCCTAAGGAGCGACGGCCGGTTTGACGGCCACGTTGTACAAGGCCATGTAGACCAGACGGCCACCTGTACGGCCATTGAAAACCGGGACGGCAGCTGGCAGCTGGATTTTGAGTACGACCCGTCTACAGGCAATGTCACCGTGGAAAAGGGATCCATTTGCGTGAACGGCATCAGTCTGACCGTATTCCATTCTTCTCCCGGGAAATTCAGCGTGGCCATTATTCCTTACACCTGGGAAAACACGGGAATCCGCCACCTGCAGACCGGCGACACGGTGAACCTGGAGTTTGATATCATCGGCAAATATGTGGCGCGCCTGCTGCAACCCTTTCAATAAAAAAATTGCATTTTCGTTAATATCCAAGTAATTTGCAGACGTATAACTCCTGATGCTAAAGCATGGCCAAATTCAGTACCAACACGAAAACTGATGTTCTTATTCACTTGGGAATCATCCTGAGCGCTATCCTGATCTTATTTTTTGGATTTTTCTTTGTGTACCTCCCCTGGACCACAAACCACGGAGAGGCCATTCCCGTGCCGGAGCTTAAAGGACTGAGCCTGGACGAGGCGAAGAAAGCCCTGAAAAATGCGGATCTGGATTTCGAGGTTTCCGATTCCCAGTTCGTAGCCGGCCTGCCCCCGCTCAGCGTACTTAGCAATTACCCCAAGTCGGGCGCCTATGTGAAATCGAGCCGGAAAATATTTCTAACGGTAGCTGCGGTATCGGCGCCGCTTGTGAAACTTCCTAATATTATCGGGAGGTCTTCTCTGAGCGCCCAGAACCAGCTGCTGAGTTCGGGATTACAGTTTGGAGGAGAGGAAAAAGTACCCGCGCTCGAAGAAAATACAATTCTGAAAGTGAAACTGGGCAACCGGGAGTTGGAACCCGGCGATGAGATTCCGAAGGGCTCCAAAATCATTTTTGTGGTGGGCGACGGTTATGCCGACCAGAAAATAGATGTACCGCACGTGGTAGGCATGGAGCAAGACGAGGCCGACATTTTGTTGAGCGGCCTGGGGCTCACGGTAGGCCATGTTATTCTGGAAGCTTCTTCGGCTCCGGCAGGCTCGGTGATCCGGCAACGCCCCGCGGCCGGGTCGGAAAACAAAATACGGATAGGCGCACCGGTAGACCTTTGGGTATCCGCGGGCGGTGGCTTCATTGAAGAATAACATCTAATCAATACATAAAATGGAAAGTAATTTTGATATTACCGCAGCTGAACTCAAAGCCCTCCTGGAAGGGAACGAAGCCATCCATCTGATCGACGTCAGAAACCCGGACGAGTACGAAGAAGACAATCTGGGCGGAACCCTGATTCCTCTGGGCGACCTCCCCGACAGCCTGGATCAGCTGGAATCTTTAAAAGGACAAGACCTTTATATTCACTGCCGGAGCGGCGCCAGAAGCGCCCGGGCCAAGCAATTTCTGCTTTCAGAAGGCTTTGACAAAGTACACAATGTAACCGGCGGCATTATGGCCTACAGAGAGCTTTAAACGCTCTCTGTGGGTCTCCACAACTTCCAAATCCACCTCTCGCCCCCCTTCCGACGATTTAATTTTCTTTTAATCTCAATTAAATCCCGTTTTAATAAGCCTGCCTTTACTTTGTACCAAAACCAGTACTTATTTGTAAGCCCTTTCCATATTTCCATCCCCTTCTTGCCGTATAATTCCGGATTTTCCCTAATTTGCTCATCCTAACTTCCGGAACTCATGAAAATCGCACTTCTGTTGTTCTTTCTTCTCAGTATTTCCGTTCTTAGCTGTACAGAAGAAAAAAAAGAAATTGCCGAAGCGCCTCCCCTGACAGACTCCCTGCAAGCCGGGTATAATACGCTCTACTTTACGGTCTCCTACCCTTCTGCCGACCTGGAAGACTGGCTGAACCGGAAATTTGCACGGGTGATTGTGGACAAAGATATTCCCAGGGAGCGAAACAAGGACAGCGTACGCCTGATTATCACCAAACCCAAGAAAATCCGCCTCAAAACGGTAGGCGATTCGGTCGATATTACTTTTCCCCTTCAAATTGAAGTAATTGCCGACAAAGAAAGAAAATCAGGTAAAATTACCGAGCGCCGGGTGACCGGAGACCTCGATCTCTATTTGAATATCAAACCTGATCTTGACCGCAACTGGAACATTATTTCTACCTCTACCCTGAAAAATCACCTGTGGGTCAATAAACCCCGCCTACAGATTGGCAGTACGGAAGTCGGTATCAAATTTATCCTGGACCATATCCTGAGAAGAGAGCTGGCCACCCTCACGGAAGCCCTGGACAAAGCCCTGGAGGAAAGGGTTAACCTAAAAAGAGGACTGACTAAAACCTGGACGAATCTACAAAAACCCATGCCCATTGTGCAGAAAGACAGCGCTCTCCTGTACTTCAAAATTGATCCTCAGGCCATAGCCGGGAGTATACAGGTGACACCGCAGGGGTTTCTTTTTAAAATGGCCGTCAGGAACCGCGCACTGGTGGATATGGATTCTCTTTCGCTAACCAAGGTACGCCCCCTCCCTCCTTTCCAGTCTATGGGCGCCTTTCTTCCCGACTCCAACCGCCTTGAAGTGATGAGCAGCATTCCGCTCTCTCATCTCAACCGTGAGCTGGCCGGTATTCTTCGTCCGTATAAATTTGAAAAAGGAGGCCTTCAACTGGCCATCCGGGATATTAAAATCAGGGGATCGGCGGAGAAAATTGTCCTGGAACTTGCCGTGGAGGGCTCTGCCGAGGGCATCATCACCATTGTAGGACAGCCCGTCTATATACCCGAAAAGCAACTTTTCATGATCCGGGATCTGGACTATAGCCTGGATAGCGACCACCTCCTGGTCAATCTCCTGGATAAGAACCTGAAAGATCACCTGCTGGCCTATGTCAGCGAAAAGGTAATCCTGGATGTGGGAGCGTATATCGACCACCTCCCGGATTACCTGAATAATACCATTAACCAAGGACGTTCAGGCGATAAATTTCACCTGAACTTTGACGAGATCGTCATAGAAGACATTTCCTGTCTTGTCAATGAAACCGACTTCCAGATCCTGCTGAAATGCAGACCGCGGTTTGATATCTCGCTGAAACGACTGCCGGTGAAGAAGCAACTAAAGCTCAGGTAAACGTAACGCAGATTATACAGTTTTTTGCTGATTTTAAGGGTATAGACGGCCCTGCATCTCGACTACGCTCGATGTGACAAGCGGCAGTCTCTCCTGTCTGTTCGAGCGTAGTCGAGAACCACGCTCAATGTGACAAGCGGCAGTCTCTCCTGTCTGTTCGAGCGTAGTCGAGAACCACGCATATTACCATTTCACAGCAATACCGCCTCCAGCTCTATCGGAAAACTGAACGCTACACTGATCGGACACGTATCTTTTGCCTTACGGGCTATTTCCTGGAAATCTCCATCGCCAATACCCGGAATGGTAGCCTTTAAAGACAAATGCGACAAAGATACTTTGGCATCTTCCAGCGTAATGGTAGATTCTACCTCCAGGGTCTCGGGTTTAAATCCGGCCTCTGTCAGATCCAACGATAATTTCATGGCAAAACAGCCCGCGTGCGCCGCCGCAAGCAACTCTTCCGGATTGGTTCCGATACCGTCTGCGAAACGGCTGTTAAAAGAGTATTGGGTATTGTTTAATACGGCACTCGCCGTAGTCAGATGACCGCTTCCTTCTTTTATTGTACCGTTCCATACGGCATTTGCTTTTCTTTTCATGCTTTAAGTATTTATGATAAACAAAAATAAGAAATTTGAAAGTATAACCCTATGGGCCACGCATTTATTCCTTACTTTTTTGCTCCGGCTATACAATTTTAAGATTTAATGTGTAGCCGGTTGGTTTTTTAGAAAAAAGTTCGGATATTTGCAGCCCGAAATGGATTGAAATAGAACTTAATTAATAGCGTTATGTCTAAGGTATGTCAGATAAGCGGTAAGAGAACAAGGACCGGTAATCATGTTTCTCACGCTAACAATAAAGTGAAACGTAAGTTTTACCCTAACCTTAAAACCAAGAAATTTTTCCTGGAGTCTGAAGGAGTATGGGTCGAATTGAAAGTAGCTACCAGCGTGATCCGTACCATCAATAAAAATGGTCTGGAAAAAACCATCCTTAAAGCAGCCCAGAGAGGAACTCTTTCCCTGTAAGGTTTTTTTGTTGTTTGTTTTTTGGGGTTGGGTATTCTGATATACTCAACCTTTTTTAGTTGCCCTCAGGCCTAGCGTTTCAGCCGACTGTCGAGAATGACCGTGACGGGACCATCGTTTTCAATCGACACCTTCATATCCGCACCGAATATCCCCTTTTCTACCGGTTTTCCCAAACCGGCAGACAATACACCAATCATTTGTTCATACAGGGGAATCGCCTTTTCGGGACGCGCCGCTTCTATAAACGACGGACGGTTTCCCTTCCTGGAGTTGGCCAGCAGTGTAAACTGGGAAATCAGCAGTATGTCGCCTCCAATATCTTTCAGGTCGAGGTTCATCTTGCCTTCCTCGTCCCCGAAAATACGCATCCCGAGAATCTTCTTCGCGATCCACTGCAAATCTTCCTCCGTATCGGAATCCGCTATGCCCAGTAACACATTAAATCCCTTTCCTATCTTTCCTACTACCTGCCCTTCCACACACACCGAAGAAGCGCTTACCCGCTGCAATACCGCTATCATACCAGATCCAAAAGATAATAGGCTACTAAAAAATAGGTCCCTATGCCCACCAGGTCATTCGCCGTGGTAATGAAAGGCCCTGAAGCTATGGCCGGATTCACGCCCAGCTTATCGAGGATAAGGGGGGTAAGGGTACCCATGAGTGACGCCAGGATCACCACGGCCAGGAGAGAGAGAAATACCACCCAAAACAGGTTAGAATACCCCGTTAAAAAAACATAGGACCCGGCCACTACGCCAACCACCAATCCATTGATGAGGGCCACTTTCCCTACTTTAGACAACCGCTCCCAGATACCGATTTCCAGTCCTGATTTTTCAGAAAGCGACTGCACAATCAGGGAACTGGTCTGAATACCCACATTACCTCCCGTAGAACCCATCAGGGGAATAAACATAGACAGGGCCACCATGTGCGACAGGATCTCGTCAAACCGCCCGATCACCGTAGCCGCCATTAAACTCCCGAAAACCCCGATAACCAGCCAGGGAATACGGGATTTGGCGAGCTTCCAAACCGAATCGTCCTCTTCTACTTCCCCGGTAATACCGGCCATTTTCTGGATATCGTCTTCCGCCTTATCGGTGATAAAGTCTACCACGTCATCAATCATGATTACCCCGAGAAGCCGGCCCAGGGCATTGACCACCGGAATGGCTTCCAGGTCATATTTCTGCATGATCTGGGCCACTTCATCCCCGCTTTTGGTGGTGTCGACATACACGATATCCTCTTCAAAAATATTCTCTACTTTCGTGTTCCTCCGCGCCAGTACCAGCTGCTTCAGGGAAACGATTCCCTTCAGAATCTGGTGTTCATCTACCACGTATACAGCATATACCTTATCTACATTTTCCGCCTGGTCGCGAATCTCCTCAATACACTCACTAACCGTTTCGCCCAGGCGCACTTTCACCAACTCTTTCTGCATGAGTCCGCCCGCCACATCTTCGGGATAATGCATCAGGTCAATGATAAAGCGAGCCTGCTCCCGGTCTTCGAGAAGCGCGATGATCTTTTCCCGGAATTCTATAGACAGCTGATTCAGCAAATCTACCGCGTCATCCGAATCAAAAAGGTTCACGTAGGTGGCTATTTCCTCTACCGTAAACTGCTCCTTAATAAATTTCTTGAGATCTTCTTTCTCGATATTGGAAAGTACTTCTGCCCCTTTTTCGGTATCAAGCAGCTGAAGTAAAAAATGGGCCTGTTCTCCGTTTACCTCGTATAAAATAGTGGCTATATCCGCAGGAAAATGCTCCTCCAATTCATGGGTCAGGAATTCCAGGTTCCTGGTCTCTACAGCCTCTTCTATGGCTGCCAAATAGTCTTTGGTTAATTCGAAAGCTGCCATTTTTCCGGGTTTTTCGCAAAGGTACGAAATAGCTATTAGCTATCAGCTATCAGCTGTGAGGAATTCGTTACTCCAAAAACGCTCCTTTTAGATCTACTTCTGCCTCACATTTAACCGTATCCGGTAGAAAACAGACAGCCGATATAAACTCACTCCCGTGAAAACGAATACGGAAAATCCTTCTCTCCTGTTCCCCGACTTTTGTTCGGTGTACCACTCATTTCATAGGTGATGGTGCCTCCGTTCTGAAGCTGCCGATGCGTAAAGTAATTGGCGGTATGGTGGACATTGTTTAACCTGACCGACTGTACATACCGTTTATCTTTGGAATTCGCCGGAGCCGAAAGCCGCATTTTTTTCCCGTTTTCAAAGTGAAGCGTCACGTCTTTAAAGAGTGGCGAACCCATGACATACTGGTCTGTACCCGGACAAACCGGGTAAAAACCCATGGCCGAAAACACGTACCAGGCCGAAGTTTGTCCGTTATCTTCATCCCCGCAGTAGCCGTCCGGATAAGGCGTATAGAGCTTTTCCATTACTTCGCGAGACCAGTACTGGGCCTTCCAGGGCTCGCCGGAATAATTATACAGGTAAATCATGTGCTGTATGGGCTGGTTGCCGTGGGCGTAGTTGCCCATGTTCATGATCTGCATTTCCCTGATTTCGTGAATCACAAAACCGTAATAACTTTCATCGAAGAGCGGTGGTACGGTAAATACGGAGTCCAGCATCCGGTTAAAGGAGGCTTTCCCGCCCATGAGATCCACCAATCCGGCCGGGTCATGGAATACAGACCAGGTATAATGCCAGCTGTTTCCTTCGGTAAAAGCATCGCCCCACTTCAAGGGATTAAACGGTGCCTGGAACAGCCCGTTTTTGTTTTTCCCCCGCATCAATCCGGTTTCCATATCGTACAGGTTGCGGTAGTTCATGGCGCGTTTCGCGTAAACGCCTATTTCTGCCTCGGGCTTGCCCAGGGCTTTCCCCAGCTTATAAATGGACCAGTCGTTATAGGCATACTCCAGGGTTCTGGCCGCATTTTCATTGATTTTCACGTCGTAAGGCACATACCCCAGTTCGTTGTAATACGCCACCCCTTTCCTGCCGGTCGAGCTGATTTTGGGGTGTTCATTATTGGCTCCGTGCACCACGGCTTCCCACAGGGTTTCGATATCGTAACCGCGAAGCCCTTTAAGGTAAGCGTCTGCCACCACGGCCGCGGAATTATTGCCCACCATGCAGTCGCGATGCCCCGGACTGGCCCATTCCGGCAGCCATCCGCTTTCTTTATAGGCATTGGCCAGTCCTTCCTGCATTTTCACATTCATAGAAGGATACATGAGGTTCAAAAAAGGAAAGAGAGAACGGAAGGTATCCCAGAAGCCTGTATCGGTAAACATATAGCCGGGCAGCACCTCCCCGTTATACGGACTGTAATGCACGGTTTCGCCCCGGGCGTTGATCTCGTAAAAACTCCGGGGGAATAAGACCGAACGGTACAGGCAGGAATAGAAAGTACGCAGGTTGTCTATGTTTTCGTCTTTTACCTGTATTCTCCCCAGTATCTCATTCCAGCGCGCCTTTCCTTTGGCTTTCACCTGATCGAAAGTATCATTCCCCAGTTCTTTCAGGTTGAGTTCTGCCTGTGCATAACTGATAAAAGAGGAAGCCACCCGGGCGTGTACATGTTCCCCTTTCCGGGTAGAAAAGCCGATCACGGCGTACGCATGGTGGGCCTGAGTCTCGTTCCTTTTTTCGGTTAAGACACTATCGGCCACGGTGGCAGTATAGGTAAAGGGTTTGTCAAATGTAATGACAAAATAATTTTTAAAATTCTCCGGCACGCCGCCGCTGTTTTTGGTGGTATAGCCTATGATTTTGTTTTCTTCGGGAATGATTTTCACGTACGAACCCTTATCGAAGGCATCGGTAATGACATACGAGTTCTTATTTTCCGGGAAAGTAAAGCGGAAGATAACGGCCCTTTCCGTAGGGGCCATTTCCGTCACTACGTCGTGGTCTGCCAGGTAAACGGAATAATAGTAAGGATGAACCTTCTCTGTTTTATGCGAAAACCAGCTGGCCCGTTTGTCCTGGTCGAATTCGGGCTTTCCGGTAACCGGCATGAGGCTGAACTGGCCGTAGTCGTTGATCCAGGGACTGGGCTGGTGGGTTTGTTTGAAACCCCGTATCTTATCGGCGTCGTAGGTATAGGCCCAGCCATCCCCCATCTTACCGGTCTGGGGCATCCAGAAATTCATACCCCAGGGCATCGCAATGGCCGGGTAGGTATTTCCGGTAGACAGGGAATGTTTGGACTGGGTTCCCACGAGGGGACTAACATACTGTACAAAATCCTGGGCGGCTACCTGCACGGTAGCGCATAACATAAGGAAAAATATTTTTTTCATTTGAAACGGGCTAAGACATATCGCCAAAGCGATACGGATATACATCCGGGTTGAAAACAGGCTGCTAAACTAGCATTATATTTTCACAATGTAAAACCCGTATACGTTTCCTGGTCACTTTATAGTGATTCAGAATTTATAGCCCAGCCCCAGACCTGCTTTCCATTTTCCGTTTTCCGCGGCAGTTTTCGGAATATAATAGAAAGGCAGCTGCAAGGCCAGCTTTTTGACCACCAGGGTTACCCCGGCGCCGAGGGTGGGGGTCAGAAGCGAATTTTTTACCGCCGACTTATCCTCCTTGATTTTAAGAGAGGGTAGCACGCCAATCAGGAGAGAACAGGGTTTGCGGGTCCATTTTACACCCGGACCGGTGAAGTTCACAAAAGCGCCCTGGTCCATATAGCCAGCAATCACGGCCCCGTCCCAGGCCTTAAAAGACACTTCCTTTTTCTGTGCTACGGAAGCGGAAAAACAAAAGAGGAAAATAATAACCAGAGGTTTCATAGTTTTATGATTTTTGTATTGGAGTAATGAATTAAGCCTTGGTTTCCTGCATTGATCGGGAACCCGAAAAGGTGTAATATACGGCCATACCGGTAAAAAGAAGTCCGCCCACGATATTTCCCGCGGTAACGATAAGTTGATTGCAAAGCCACCAGTCTGAAAAAGAGACGTTTGCGCCCAACATCATACCGGCCGGAATCACGAACATATTCACTACGGCGTGTTCATAACCCAGGGCAAAAAAGATGAAGATGGGAATTCCGGCCGCTAAAATTTTCCCTACGGCCGAACGGGAGGTAAGCCCCATGACCACGCCCATACACACCATCCAGTTGCATAAGATGGCCTTGACAAAGGCGGTAAGAAAACCCGCGGCGCCATGGCCGGTATAACCCAGAGTTTTCTTTTCGGCGGTTTTTACGATCATCTCTTCTACAGGTAAGAGGGAGGTGGAAGTACCGAATTCGGATACTGCGGCCCAGTAAAGCAAAGCGAAGAGTACGCTGCCCAGGAGGTTTCCAGCAAACACTATGGAGAGATTTTTCAGTAACGCTTTTCCTGTAATTTTTCCTTCGAAATACGCCAGGGGTACCAGCGCAAAACTTCCGGTCACCAGTTCAAGGCCCAACAGAATGATAATGATGAACCCTACGGGAAACGCCAGGGCCCCGATCAGGGGCAAGCCGGTTTGCACGGAAGCGGTAAAAGCCAGGGTCACCGAAATGGCCAGTAAGGCGCCGGAGAGCATTCCCCGCACCAGGGCGTCTTTCACCGATAGTTTGCTTTTGAGCACAGCGTTGTCCAACATGGTTCCCGCTATCTCTTTGGGAGTTACATAATCCATAATAAGAGAATTTAAAAAGTTAGGTTTTGTAATGCGTATTGATCAAGATATTCGGGGTGAAGTTCCACCACCTTGCCTACTACAATGATGGCGGGCGATTCCAGTTCATTTTCCTGCACCTTCTGTACGATCTCATCGACGGTGCCGGTCACGTAGCGTTCATCGGGGCGGGTGCCGTTTTGAATCACGGCCACGGGCATCTCGCCTCTTCCGTTGCTTTGGTAAAGACCGCACAGCTCTTCGAGTTTGTTCAGGCCCATCATTACCACCACGGTGGCTTCGGAGCGCGCGGCCAGGTGCAGGTCTTTAGAAAGTGTACCGTGGCGGGTAGTACCGGCAATTACCCAGAAACTTTCGCTTACGCCGCGGCGGGTCACGGGGATGCCCTGGGAGGCCGGCGCGGCGATACAGCTGGAAACGCCAGGAATAACTTCACAGCTTATGCCCCTGTTTGCGGCGTACACCCATTCTTCATGCCCTCTTCCAAACACAAATGCATCTCCGCCTTTCAGGCGAACCACGTGCCCGTGCCTGCGGGCCATATCGACAATGAGTTCATTGATTTCTTCCTGGGAAAAAGATATTCTACCCATTCTTTTGCCTACATGCTGGCGGATACTGCCGGGCCTGGCCCAATCCAGCAAGGCGGTATTCACCAGGTCGTCGTACAAAATAACATCTGCCTGCTGAATCGCTTTCAGTCCTTTTAATGTGAGTAGCTCCGGATCACCGGGCCCTGCCCCTACCAATGAAATTCTTGCCATCTTTTTCGCTGATTTAAGTGAATACTGCATCTATTTATTTTCCTATATATAGTATTTTATATTCATATAATTTTCGATTGCAAACATAGGAACAATTATTATATACATGCAAGCATTTTTAGAATTAAATTTTACATTTATAAAAATTTATAGAATAATATTTTATTATTTTGAAAAATATTACATAATTTTGTAACAGAAATTTCAATTTACAGAACAATATTATATTAAAATAATTCAATTTTATTCATTTTAAATAGTACAATAACACTATGAAGATCATTAACACCAAAAAAATTGTGGTCATAGGAAATGGAATGGTAGGTTATAAGTTCTGTGAAAAACTCACGGCCTGGGGAATTGAAGAGATCAGCCTGACCGTTTTCGGAGAAGAGCCCCGCGTAGCCTATGACCGGGTTCATCTCAGTTCGTATTTCGATGGAAAATCGGCAGACGATATGCTCATGGCCCCCTCCGACTGGTACGCACAAAATGGCATTGTATTGTATACGGATGATCCGGTGGTGGCCATTGACCGGGAAGCCCGGGAGGTCGTTTCGAAAAAGGGCCGGCGTACCGCGTACGATTACCTGGTGCTGGCGACCGGCTCTGCGGCCTTTATTCCCCCGGTAAAAGGCATTGAGAAAGAAGGGGTGTTTGTGTACCGCACCCTGGAAGACCTTGACAAGATCAGGGCGTATGTACCTCACGCGCGCAGCGGCGCGGTGGTGGGGGGCGGACTTCTGGGCCTGGAGGCCGCCAAAGCCCTACTTGACCTCGGCCTTTCCCAAACCCATATTATCGAATTCGCGCCCCGCCTGATGCCCCGGCAGATCGATAACGCGGGATCTGAACTCCTGGAAACCAAACTCAAAAGCCTCGGACTACAGATCCACAAGAATAAATGCGCGGAAGAAATACTGGGTGAAGAACGAATCACCGGCGTGAAGTTCTCCGGGCAGTCCAGCCTGCACACCGACCTCCTGATCTTCTCTGCCGGCATCAAACCCCGGGACGAACTGGCCCGCGAAGCCGGTCTTGAAGTGCACTCCAGGGGCGGAATTGTGGTGAATGACACCCTCCAGACCTCCGATTCCCGCATCTTTGCCATAGGAGAATGCGCCTGCGTACACAACATGATCTACGGCCTGGTGGCCCCGGGCTACGAAATGGCCGACGTGGTGGTTCACCAGCTGACCGGCCGCCAAAAGACCTTCCGGCCCTTTGACATGTCGACCCGCCTCAAACTAATGGGGGTGGACGTGGCCAGCTTTGGCGACCCCTTTATTGCCGAACCCGACTGCCACACCATCATTTACGAGAACAAACTAACCGGCGTATACAAACGCATCAATATCAGTAACGACCGAAAAACTTTGTTGGGGGGAATCCTGGTAGGCGACAACGAACCGTACAATAAACTCCTCCAGATCTGCCGGAACGGCCTGTCTTTGCCGGCCGATCCGGAAAACCTGATTTTGGGCAAGCGGGGAAATGGCGAAGACGCGGGCGATGATGTACTGAATCTTCCGGACGAAGCCCTGATCTGTTCCTGCGAAGCGCTCTCCAAAGGGTTTCTCTGTGAAAAAATCAAGGAAGGCCACCGTACAGTAGAGGCCCTGAAGAAAACCACAAAAGCCTGCTCGGGCTGCGGAGGATGTACCCCTATGGTCAAAGACCTGATTCAGGCGGTACTGAAGCAGGAGGGCGTGTACATCCGCAATGTGATCTGCGAGCATTTCGATTACACCCGCCAGGAAATCTTTGACCTTATCAAAATCCAGGGACACACCACCTACACCGAAGTGCTGGACCACCTGGGAAAAGGAGACGGCTGCGAAATCTGCAAGCCCGTGGTGGCCTCTGTGCTGGCCAGCTTGTGGAACGACAATATCCTGGAAAACGACCGGGGCATGATACAAGATACCAACGACCGCTTCCTCGCCAATATTCAGAAAGGCGGCACCTACTCGGTGGTACCGCGCATTCCCGGGGGAGAAATTACCCCCGACAAGCTGATTGTGATCGGCCAAGTAGCCAAAAAATACAATCTCTACAGTAAAATTACAGGCGGACAGCGCATAGACCTCTTCGGCGCCCACCTGAATGACCTCCCTCTGATCTGGGAAGAGCTGATTGCGGCAGGCTTTGAGAGCGGACACGCGTACGGAAAATCGCTCCGAACGGTGAAAAGCTGCGTGGGTTCCAGCTGGTGCCGCTTCGGTGTGCAAGACTCCGTGTCGTTTGCCATTGAAGTGGAAAACCGGTACAAGGGTTTACGAGCTCCCCACAAGATCAAATCGGCGGTATCGGGCTGTATCCGGGAGTGCGCCGAGGCCCAAAGCAAAGATTTCGGCATTATCGCTACAGAAAAAGGATGGAACCTGTACGTCTGCGGGAACGGGGGAGCCAAGCCCCAGCATGCCCAGTTGCTGGCTACAGACCTCGATAAGGAAAGCTGCCTCCGCCTGATTGACCGCTTCCTCATGTTCTATATCAAAACCGCCGACCCGCTGACCCGCACCGCCCCCTGGCTCAATAAACTGGAAGGCGGAATGGCCTACCTGAAAGCGGTATTGGTGGAAGACAGCCTGGGCATAGGAAAAGAACTGGAAAACGATATGCAAAAACTGATCGATGCCTACCAATGCGAATGGAAAGAGGCGGTGGAAAACCCGCACATCCGTAAACGCTTCAGCCATTTCCTGAACGCCCCTGACGTGAAAGACCCCCAGGTGCAATTCGAAGAATTCAGAGGACAAGTCAAACCGGTAGAATGGGCCAAATAAATGAATTGACGGGGTGCCCGCCGCAAGCGGAAACCCGTGTATAATCAAGATTCTCAGCTAAACTTAATACGTATGAGTACAATGACAACCCAGTGGTACAAAGCGTGCCGCGTAGAAGACATCCCGGCCAACAGCGGCGCATGCATTTTGGTAGACGGAAAACAAATTGCTATTTTTAACTTTGAGCGCCGGAACGAATGGTTCGCTACCAACAACCAATGCCCTCATCGCCAGCAAATGATATTGTCGAGGGGAATTGTAGGAAGCCAGGGCGATGAACCCAAAGTGGCTTGTCCTTTTCACAAAAAAGCGTTCTCATTGAAAACCGGAAGCTGCTTAAACGATGAAAACTACCGTATTGAGACTTTCCCTGTACAAATCAGGGAGGGTATGGTGTATGTAGCAATATGACAAACTCCTCCTCTGCCGAACAGGTAGCCGAGCGCCTGACCCGGTACTACCTGGCTGCGCTCAGCATCATGGCCATACTGTGTTTCACGGGGCTGGGCATTATCAACAGCGCCATTCAGTACCACGAGTCTGACGGAAGAGTATTGAATATTTCCGGAAAACAAAGAATGTGGAGCCAGCAACTCACCAAGCTGGCTCTGCTTCAATACGGTGGCCACGCCGCGGCCGATTCCACCGCATTCGTGCAAGGCCTGGAAACCTGGAACGCTAACCAGCTCCAGCTGGAAGAAGGATTCCTGCAAATGGAGGAAAATTACCTGGTTAGTAAAAGCCGCGACCTGAGGGAAAAGTTCCAGCGCTTGAAGCCGGTGTACACCTCGCTTTACCGCCACTTAGAAGAGGGACTTCACCGGGGAATTTCGCCCGCACTCATGGGCCAGATCCTGGAAAACGAAGCCCTGTACCTTCAACAGATGGACGCCATTGTGTTCCGGTTTGACCGGGAAAGCCGGGAACGGGTCAAAAACCTGAGAATTATTGAATACATCCTGGCCTCGGTCACCCTGCTGACCCTTTTACTCGAAATTCTGTTCGTATTCCGGCCCGTGGTGAAGTATACACGAAAAATCATTCATGAGCTGTCTGATTCGAAAAAAGAACTCTACCTGGCCAACCAGCAGCTGTACAAGGTCAACCACCATCTCTCCCTGACGCAGCAGCAGGTGATCAACCTCTATGAGGCCCGGCATCAGCAGCTCCGGATGGAAGACCAGATACGTGCTGCGGCCCTGATGGAGGGGCAAGAAAAGGAAAGGATACGCCTGGCGGCGGAATTGCATGACGGTGTAGGTCAAATGCTCACGGGCCTGAATCTGCTGGTGGCGCGGCTGCGGAAACTCCCCCCGGAAGATCCCCGTTTTAAAAAGCAGACCGAAGAAATATCGGCTTATATCCAGGAAATCATCCGCACTACCCGCCAGATTTCCCACAATGTCATGCCGGATACCCTGGTAGATTACGGACTGGCGGCGGCACTCCGCGCGCTTACCGACCAGGTAACGCTTAGTGCGGCCTCCCGCGTAACACTGGAGGTGACCGGAGAACCGATGCGCCTGGCCCCCGCGCGGGAAATCGGCCTCTACCGCATTGCCCAGGAAGCGCTAAACAACGCGCTCAAATATTCCGAAGCCAAAAACATCACGATCACCCTGAACTTTGAAACCGACAAAGTAGTTTTAAAAATTGAAGACGACGGCATAGGGTTCCCCCCTGACCGGCAGCAAGGCTGGCAGAGTACAGGCATTGACAATATGCGCACCCGCGCCCGTCTCCTGGGAACCGAGTTTTCCCTGGATACCGCCGCCGGCAAAGGAACCGCCGTCACCGTAAAATTCAACCCATGATTAAAATACTGATAGCAGACGACCACTCCATGGTCCGGAAAGGCGTAAGGGCCCTCCTGGAAGACGAAAAAGATATAGAAATAGTGGGTGAGGCCACCGATGGCCGCGAAACCCTTGACCTCGTGGCCCGCTTACAACCTGACCTGGTTTTACTGGATATCACCATGCCTGAGATAAACGGAATTGAAGTAACCCGCCAGGTGACGGCCCAATACCCCCAGACCCGGGTACTGATTTTTACCATGCACGATAAAACGGATTACATTCTTAATGCGGTGCAATACGGGGCTTCCGGTTTCCTTTTGAAAGACAGCAACGATGAAGAAATCACCCAGGCTATCCGCACCATACAGGAAGGAGATCTCTATTTTCCTACCCGGATATCGTCGGTGATCATCAGAAACCTGGTCAAAATCAGGCTCAAAGCAGAACCCGTTCCAGATCACTCCCCCCTTGCCCGCCTGACTCACCGCGAGCTGCAAATCCTGGATTGCCTGAAAGAGGGCATGAATAACCAGGAAATTGCGCGCAGGTTTGATACCAGTCCGAATACCGTGGCCAACCAGCGTACAAGTATCCTCAAAAAAACCGGGGTAAAAAACACGGCCGAACTCATCAGTCTGGCCATGGGCGGATCATAACAAGCCTCTTGACCGGAGCCAGGCTTCCATGCGGTCGGGCCAGGATTGTACAGGCCCCAATTGACGGTCTTTGAGTGCGTAACCGTGTCCTCCTTTTTCATAAATATGCATTTCTACCGGCACCTTATTCTTTTTACAGGCCAGGAAATAGGCAATGGAGTTTTCGGGCACCACCCAATCGTCTGTGGTAGAAACCAGGAAAGCCGGGGGCGTGTCAGGCCCTACCTGCTTTTCGGGAGAAAAACGTATTTCGTCTTCTTTGGAAGGGTTTTTTCCAATCAGGTTTTCTTTTGAACCCGTATGGGTTATGGCGTCATCAAATGAGATCACAGGGTAAATCAACAAGGAGAAGTCGGGCCGAACAGAAACGGATAGATCGGTGATTTCTCCCACCTGGGTTTTAAAGAGTGTAGACGCGGTCGCCGCCAGGTGTCCGCCCGCCGAAAAGCCCATAATCCCGATCTTGTCTTGGGCCAATCCGTATTTCTGCGCGTTTTTTCGCACCATCCTGATAGCCGCCTGCGCGTCCTGAAGCGGACGGATACTTACATTTTCAAAATTCTCCCTTTCCGGCAGGCGGTATTTCAAAACCACGGCGGTCATGCCCCGCGCATTAAACCACTCCGCCAGTTCGGTACCTTCGTGGTCATAAGCCAGTATAGAATACCCGCCGCCCGGACAGATCACTACGGCCGCGTCGGTCGTTTTATTTTCAGGCCGGTAAATAGTTACGGACGGCTGTATGACATTCGATATGCGGGTAACCCCATCGCTGGTGACCGCCTTTTCCACGACCCCGGTCGCTTTCAACCCGGGTGTACCTTCAGGATAGAGCAAAATAGTTTCCTGGGCAAACGTCATATTCACTAAGAACATCAGTATAAATGCAATTTTTTTCATGACAGGAGTTAAATTCTCGGGCTCAATATACAACGTAATCCGGGCTGTGAAAAGAATGGCGAATTATTTGAACGTTTTTTGGTTAGTTTTTAGCAGATTTTAACTTTGTCGCATCGGCTAAGATAAAATTATGTACTTTCGTCTCATTGACTCTATTCTTATGAAATTACAAACCTTGTTTTTCTTCCTGTTCACCCTTTCTGTATTTGCCCAGGGTACCCGTTCAGACTTTGAACGCGCGGATTATATCAAAGAAAGCACCCGAAACAAGGTGTACAACGAACCTGCCCAGGTCACCTGGATAGAGAAAACCTACATGTTCTGGTACCGGGTGGAAACCGCGAAAGGACCGGCTTACTATCTTGTCAATGCCGAAACCCGGCAAAAACAAAAGGCCTTTGATTCGGAAAAACTGAAGGCATTGCTAAACGAACAGACAGAGCAGAAGACCGACCTCCGCAACCTGAGCAATCAAAAATTAAATGAAACCCATTTTAGCTTTACCGCATCGGGCAAAAACTGGGAATACGATCTGAAGTCAGGGGAATTGCGTTCCCTTGGAGAGGTCACTCCGCCCCGGCCCTGGGGATATTGGGGCAACCAGAGAGACGAGAGCCAGGGAAACCCCATTACTTCCCCCGATAAAAAATGGAAAGTCTATATCAAAAATTCCAATATCTACGTAAGTAAGACCGATGACCCCGCTACCGAAAGGCAGCTCAGTTTTGACGGATCACCGGGAGAATTCTATTCGGCCTGGATCTACTGGTCGCCCGACTCCAAACATTTTGTATCCAACCGCATCCGTCCCGGACAAAAGCGGCTGCTCACACTCATCGAATCTTCTCCGACCGACCAACTGCAACCGAAATTACACACCCGCGATTACCTGAAACCGGGCGATGCCCTTAACCAGAAATACCCGGTAGTTTTTGATGTTGAAAAAGGTACCGCTCAACCGGTAGATGTCAACCTGATCCCCGACCAATACAGCCTGTCGGCTCCCGTATGGCATAAAAACGGGGGAAGTTTTGTCATGGAATACAACCGCCGGGGGCACCAGGTGTACAATGTTTTAAAAATTGAAGCCTCTACCGGCACAGCCCTGGAGGTCATTAAAGAACGCAGTAAAACGTTTATCCATTACAGCGGAAAACGTTTTCGCCACTATGCCGAAGGCACAGAGGAGATGATATGGATGTCGGAACGCGACGGCTGGAACCACCTCTACCTTTACGACGCCCGCACAGGCAAAGTAAAAAACCAGATCACCAAAGGGCAGTGGGTAGTGAGACAGGTAGTGCATGTGGACGAGTCTAACCGTACCGTTATTTTTGAAGGCAGCGGGAAAGAGATAGGACAAGACCCCTATTTCATTCAGCTTTACCGGGTGAACTTTGACGGCACGGGATTGACCCGCCTTACGGGCGAAAACGGCAACCACAGGGCTGTTTTTTCGCACGATCATCAATATTTTGTGGATACCTGGTCGCGCATAGACCAGGCTTCGGAAACCGTATTGAGGAAAACCAAAGACGGTTCTACCGTAATGAAACTCGAAAAAGCCGACATCAAAGACCTCCTGAAAACCGGCTGGGTGATGCCGGAAGTATTTGTGAGCACGGCCCGTGACGACAGCACCGATATCTGGGGAATGATCATCCGACCTTCTAATTTCGACCCTAAGAAAAAATACCCGGTGATTGAATATATCTATGCCGGGCCCCACGATTCTTTCGTACCGAAGAACTTCCTGACCGACTCCCGCGGCGACCTCCACCAGCTGGCCGAACTGGGTTTCATCGTGGTGCAGATCGACGGCATGGGTACATCGAACCGCTCCAAGGCCTTCCACGATGTGTGCTGGAAAAACCTGCAAGACAGCGGCTTTCCTGACCGCATCAAATGGATCAAAGCCGCGGCCATCCGTTATCCGTATATGGACATTACAAGGGTAGGTATTTTCGGGAATTCGGCAGGAGGACAAAGTTCGGCCGGGGCCCTACTCCATCACCCGGACTTCTATAAAGTAGCCGTCTCTTCGTCGGGGTGTCACGACAACCGCATGGACAAGATCTGGTGGAACGAACAATGGATGGGGTACCCCATCGGTGAGCAATACGAAGCGTCATCCAACGTGACCCACGCCCATAAATTACAGGGGAAACTACTGCTTATCCTGGGTGAAATGGATGACAATGTAGATCCGTCTTCCACATTCCAGTTCATTAACGCCATCATCAAGGCCAACAAATACGTAGATTTCCTGTTTGTACCCGGTATGGGGCATTCACTCGGCGGCGATTACGGCGAACACCGAAGAAGGGATTTCTTTGTCAAACATCTTATTGGCGTGGATCCGCCGGAATGGGAAGGGCATATTAGTACGAGCGGACAGTGACCAATCAAAGACAGCCTGTTTTGCGTCGCGTATCTATAATATAGGCTATTTTCCAGACACCGTTTTCTTTGTGGAGCTGGAAGCTGTTTACCCCGCAATGGGAAAATTGTCCGTTGTAATAGAACTTATAGGGGGTCCAGACGGCAGCCAGGTTATCGTCTACATTGACCGTGGTAAAAGAGATACGCTCATCCAGACTTCCCTTCGGAGCTTTGGCAACGGAGCCTATAAAGCCTGCGATTTCTTCGGTCCTGATCTCATTTTCCCGTGTAATGGTCTGGAAGATGGCCCCGGAAGCCAACGTACTTCTAATTCCCGAAGAGTCAGAGTTTCGCATCGCATCGAAAAAACGGTGGATGGTTTCCTTCACGGAATCGGTCTCCTGGCTTTGGGAATAGCCCGGAAGACAGGCAAAAAGCAATGTAACAACTAAGTATTTTTTCATAATTGTAGGTTTGATGCTGCTAAAGTTTGTACACTTTTAGCAAAAAACCTAATTTTAAACGTTTATGTATACAATCCTACTAAAAACATTACCGGCTATCCTCCTGCCTCTTCTGCATTTCCTGCAGACGGATGAAGACCACTGTTTCCGCTGCGTTAATGCTCCGCCCGGCACTTTGTTCTGTGACGACTTTGAATCTCCGGGCGACCTCACCGAACGATATTTTGCTTACGACAACGACGAGGGAGACTTCGTACGCACAGAAGGTGCGGGAAGGAACGGCAGCGCCGGTATGGTAATAAAATGGCAAGAGGGAGAGGTGGAAGCCGGGAAACTCCACGTAGCCATCGGGCGCTCTCCCGACCCTTATATGCGGCCTGTTTCTGAGCCTCACCAAGACTTCGATGAGATCTACTGGCGGATAGACGTGAAGCATGAAAAAGGCTGGCAGGGCGGCGGGGGCGACAAGCTGTCACGAGCCACCGTCATTGCCGGCAGAAACTGGCAGCAGTCCATGATCGCACACATCTGGTCGGGCAGCGCACCAAACGCGAATTACCTCGTTATGGACCCCGCCACGGGTATTAATGAAAATTCGGAGCTCGTGACCCGCCGCTACAATGATTTTCCCCGGCTCCGGTGGCTGGGCTACAAAAAGAGCAAAAAAGACCTCTTCAGTACAGAGAATTCGGGAAAATGGCACTGTATTGTGGCTCACGTAAAGCTAAACACTCCCGGTAAGGCCGACGGAGTATTTGAGTTTTGGATCGATGATGAGCTACAGGCAGGCAGCTACAACCTGAACTGGCACAAGGCCTGGAACACGAAGCCCGACAGCTATAAGATCAATGCTGTTTTCTTTGAAAATTACTGGAATAACGGAGCGGTAAAAGACCAGGAAAGATATTTCGATAATATCGTGATCTCCACGAAGCCCCTCCCCTGTGATTGTAAAACACAGAAGTAGCTTGTTCTGACAGTGAAACAACCGGGTTAAAAATCCTCGTCGGGTAAGATCTCTGCCACCCTTCCGATCTGACCATCCTCCAAACGTACTTTGATGCCCCTGTGGTGGTAGGGTGCGGATGTAAGTATGTTCTTTACGACCCCTTCGGTCAGCTCACCGGTGCGCTGATCCTTCTTCAGGATAATGTTTACCCACATTCCGGGTTTAATATTTGCCCGGGTTCTTCCGTCCACTTTCATCTGTATAAAATTTTTGCTTTCAGCAGTCAGCCGGGTGGAAGGCCGCCCCGCGACGCTTCGCTTATTCATTGGGGGGTGTGCCTGTTTTCTGATAGTGGTGCGCCACCCGGCTCAATGCTCATGGCTATTTCATGATATTGCAGTAAAAATCTGGTGCAAAAGTTAAGATTCCGGCGCCAGTTCAATCTCCAGTCCTTCCAGATCCCGGGTTAAAAAGATCTGGCAACCCAGGCGGGAATTGGATTTCACATGAAAGGCCTCTGAAAGAAGGGCCTCCTCCTCGTCTGACTTTTCGGGGAGGTCGACATCATTGAGTACATAGCACTGGCAAGACGCGCACATGCCCATCCCTCCGCATATTCCTATGGTACCTTCCTCTTCCAACTCATACGCACGAACCAGCTCCATCAGGTTCATGCTCATGTCGGTAGGCGCAAGCAGGGTATGCTCCACCCCTTTTCTGTCTTTTACTTTAATATTAACGTCTGACATGTTCCGGGTATTTATGATCAGTCAATAGCCTGCACAACTGCCTTTTCCGCTTCTTTGCGGCTACCGTCAAAACCGTCTATACCCGATACGGTGGTATATTTCAACACATATTTTCTGCCTGGATTTAAACGGTTATACACGCTTTGACACATGAGCGTGGCTTCATGGAACCCGCACAGAATCAGCTTCAGTTTTCCGGGGTAAGTGTTGACATCCCCGATGGCGTAAATTCCCTCTATATTGGTCTGGTAATCAAGGGCATTATTGACCTTAATCGCGTTTTTTTCTATTTCCAGTCCCCAACCGGCAATAGGCCCCAGCTTGGGAGTCAGGCCAAACAGGGGTATGAAGTAATCCACCGCCTTCTCCGAAGACACGCCTTCTTTTTCAATGGTGATGGCTTCCAGCCGGCCGTCTCCTTTCAAGCCGGTTACTTCCGCCGGGGTGAGAAGCTGAATTTTTCCCTGTGCTTTAAGTTCCCTCACCTTTTCTACCGAGTCAAGGGCTCCCCTGAACTCATTTCTTCGGTGAATAAGGGTGACTTCTTCGGCGATATCGGAAAGGAAAACACTCCAGTCGAGGGCCGAATCTCCACCGCCCGCGATCGCGATTTTCCGCCCCCTGAACAGTTCCGGGTTACGCACAAAATATTCCACCCCTTTCTCCTCGTACATTTCCAGGTTTTCCAGCTCGGGTTTCCGCGGCTCAAAACTGCCCAACCCCCCGGCGATGGCCACCGCCCTGGCATGGTGACGGGTACCGCGGTCGGTAGTGACCATAAACGTTCCGTCGTCTTGTTTTTCAATGGTTTCCGCACGTTCATTGAGCGTAAAACCCGGTTGAAACTGACGAATCTGCTCCATCAGGTTATCCACCAGCTCCTGGGCGCCTACACTCGGGTAGCCCGGAATATCAAAGATGGGTTTCTTGGGATACAACTCAGACAGCTGCCCGCCCGGCTGGGGAAGCGCGTCAATAAGATGACATTTTAACTTGAGAAGTCCTGCTTCAAAAACGGCGAAAAGCCCGGTAGGCCCCGCGCCAATAATCAGTATATCGGTAGAAATCATGGTGAATTAATCCTGTGTTCGGTTTAATGGAGTTTCCTCATATAAAGAACACATTTTCTATACCATTACGTTCAATTAAAGGCGGAAGTCTCTCAAAACGCTATACTATTTTCTTCCTTTGGGTCCGGGTATTTATATTCTTCGTCAGTAACAGGTTGCAACCAGACCGCTCCGCCGATATCGGGAATAGAATGTAAAAATAGCGAAGAATAGTATTATCGCTTTTCATCCAAATATACGACAAACTGCGTATTGACAGCCAACCCCTAAAAAACGAATTTTGTACGATAACTATTATACAAACGTATTATTAAAAAGCATAAACAATGAAAAAAATCATCACAACCACCTTTTTATTGCTTACAGCAATGGCCGTACAGGCACAGGAATTAGAAGCTGTAAACGACATCAACTGGAAATGGGGTTACATAGACAACAGCAAACTCGTGATACCGTTTCAGTATCACAATGCACTTCCTTTTCACGAGGGATTGGCAGGTGTAAATCTCAATGACCAATGGGGATTTATCGACAAAACAGGAAAGCGAGTTAAATAGTGGTGAATGGTAAAATCGTTGAATCTTTAAATCATTAAATTTTTAAATCAACAAAAAAATGAAAACATTCATCACAATCAGCCTTTTGCTTTTCACGGCCATAACGGCAAATGCACAGGAATTGAAACCGTTTAAAGGAGATAATGGGAAACAAGGCTATATCGACTCACAAGGAAAAATCATCGTTCCGGCAAAATACGACAGAGCCTTATATTTTTCTAATGGTTTTGCAAATGTACAACTCAACGGTAAAACAGGACTTATCAATGCTTCGGGCAAAGAAATCACACCTCTGAAATATGATAGATTGTATTCCTTTTCCGAAGGGTTGGCGGGAGTAAAACTCAATGGCAAAATCGGTTTTATCAATACCGAAGGAAAGGAAGTGATACCATTGCTTTATGATGAATTAGTATGGGATTTTCGCAACGGCAAGGCAGAAGTAAAAATTGCAGAACGCAAATTCTTTATCGATAAAAACGGCAACGATTTGAGCAAACCAACCATTACCAACAATACCACTATTGCACAAACTCAAACAAAGAATGATGACGGATTTGCAGATTTTAACAAAGGATATGAAGCCTATGAAGCAGGAAACTATACCGAAGCCCTGAATTGGTACAAACAATCAGCCGAAAAAGAAAACGCATCGGCAATGCTTAATATCGGAGCTATGTATTCCAACGGCAAAGGTGTAGCACAAAACAATACCGAAGCAATGAATTGGTATAAAAAATCGGCAGACAAAGGAAATTCATCGGCAATGTACAATATTGGGACTTTGTATGAGGCTGGCAAAGGTGTAGCACAAAACTATACCGAAGCAATAAAATGGTACAAAAAATCAGCCGAAAAAGGAAATGCACAAGCAATGCACGAAGTCGGATCTATGTACAGATATGGCAAAGGTGTGGCACAGAATATAACCGAAGCCAAAGCGTGGTATCAGAAAGCGTCTGACAAAGGATACCCATATGCCAAAACCGCCTTACAGCAACTTGAAACCACACCAACCACCAACACAGCCATTGCACAAACCAAAACCCAACCCGACAACGGAGATACAGAATTTCAAAAAGCATTTGATTTTTATGACGTAAAAAACTATACCGCAGCAATGAAATTGCTTAAACTATCAGCCGAAAAAGGAAATGCAGAAGCAATGTATAATCTCGGAGCTATGTATTACGACGGGCAAGGTGTAACCAAAAACGAAACAGAAGCATTTAACTGGTATAAACAATCAGCCGAAAAAGGAAATGCACAAGCAATGTATAATCTCGGATTTATGTATTATAACGGTCAAGGTGTCGTAAAAAATTATACCGAAGCAATAAAATGGTATAAACAATCAGCTGAAAAAGGGATTGCAGATGCAATGTATTATCTTGGACTTATGTATCATAACGGTGTTGGTGTAACCAAAAACGATACCGAAGCATTTAATTGGTACGAAAAAGCAGCCGAAAAAGAAGACGCAATGGCTATGGTTAACCTCAGTCTGATGTATCTTGCCGGAGAAGGCAAAGCAACACTGTTTGTCGGAGAACATAATTTTAAAGAAGCATTGAAATGGTTAGAAAAAGCTGCTGAAAAACAAGTACCCTATGCCCTCTACATTTTAGGAGACATCTATTATAACGACCTGGAGGATGACGATAAAGCTAAAGATTACCTACAAAAAGCCGTAAAACTGGGCAGTAAGGAAGCCGAAGAATTATTACAACAACTGCAACCACAACAAACACAGGAATTACAAGTTTTTAGCGATAATCCTTTTGCTCGTTTTCCGTTGTGGGGATTTAAAGACCAAAACGGGAAAGTAATCGTAGAGCAAAAATACAGCCATTATCATAAATTCAAAGAAGGTTTAGCTGCGGTAAGCATTGGTGGTAGTTACGATGAAGAATGGGCAATGGTTAGAGGAGATAAATACGGATTTATAGACCATAACGGAAAAGAAATTATACCTTTTAAATATGAAAGTGTAAAAGATGGATTTTATGAAGGATTGGCAGCTGTGCAATTAGAAAAAAAATGGGGTTATATTGATAGAACAGGAAAAGTAATCATTCCGTTTCAATATTCGGAAGCATTTATATTTATGAACGGAAAAGCCAAAGTAACCAAAGACGGCAGAACATTTTTTATCGACAAAACAGGAAAAGAAGTGAAATAATGGTTAATGATAAATGGTTAAATCGGCTAAACTAACCGTGAATTTATGTATAAAAAAGTATATTTTCACGGTTAATTGCGCATTTTTACAAAAAAAATATCGTGATAAACCAAACAACAAAGGATAAAATAACAGCATTACAATTACGCTATGCCGAACTTTCAAAGGGAAACGAACAACTTTTGAAAGAGATTGCCATTGCTGAAATTCCCGAAATGGTTTATAATTCCAATGCGATTGAAAATTCCACACTTACATTAGAAGACACCGAAAAAATTCTTACAGGTGGCGAATTGCAACGTAAAGTAAATATTCGTGAAGTTTTTGAGACAAAAAATCTGGCAAAAATTACCGAAACGTTACTTCAAAAACCTAATCAACAACTTACTAACAAGCTGATTCTGAGTTTACAAAAAACATTACTTACCAATATTGACGATAAACAGTTGATAAAATTGAGACTTCCGCCTGTTATCATTCAGAACAAAAGCAAACATTCCGAATATTATCCGTTGTTTTCCAAATATCAGGTTACGATGAAATTTGACGGTTTTACAGCTATTTTGGCGGTTTTGTTGCAAGAAGCGTTACACAAAAGAATTACAATGCTTACCGCTAAAAAAATTATTCCGCTTTCGGTTTGGGCAAAAAACAACAATATAAAACCCAATATTGCTACAAACAAAGCCAAAAGACAAACCATTCCTGCTTTTCGTCTTCGTCAAAAATGGGTAATAGATGAAGATTATAAAGAAGTTGAACCGTGAAATCTTTAAGTCAATAAAAAAAACTAAAAAAATAATAATTTTAAATAACAAAAAAATGAAGACAATAATCACAACAACACTTTTGCTTTTCGTAGTAATAGCAACACAAGCACAGGACTTGAAAGCGTTTAAAGACAACAACAAATACGGCTATAAAGACAGTAAAGGAAAAGTCATTATACAGCCAAAATATGACTTGGGTTTGGGTTTTTCAGAGGGTTTAGCAATAGTTCAACTCAACAAAAAACGAGGCTTTATAGACAAGACAGGGAAAGAAGTTATCACATTGCAATACGATAATGCAGAAGATTTTTCCGAAGGAATGGCTGCGGTGCAGAACAGCGAAAAAAAATGGGGTTTTATTGACAAAAATGGAAATATTGTTGTTCCTTATCAATATTTTCAGGTTGGAAAATTCAGTGAAGGATTAGTAGCGGTTTATGTTGGAGGGAAAAAATTAAGCTATTCTGTTACAGGCGGAAAATGGGGTTTTATCGACAAAACAGGAACGCTGAAAATACCTGCTGTTTATGAAGATGTTCATTACAAAGGATTTTCGGAAGGACTTTGTGCCGTAACCAACGAAAGTTCACTCGGAAAAAGTATGTCTGGACAAAAATTTGGGTATATCAATACAAAAGGAGAATTGGTTATTCCCTATCAATTCAACGAAGCCAACGAATTTTCCGAAGGCATTGCATTAGTAGGAATCGACATAGATAAACAAGCCGGAAAAGGCAAATATTCATTCATCAAAAAAGACGGTAAAATACTGTTTTCGTGGATAGATTGTGCAACAATAATAGGCAACGGAAAAGATTTTAAAGAAAAAGGGAAAATATTGGTCGAAACCAAAATATTACCAACAGAAAATGATAAATATTATATCAATATCAAAGGCGAAAAAGTAAAGTAATCAACGAATTACACAAAAAAAATTATATCAATATGAGAACAATCATCACAACAACACTTTTGCTTTTCGTAGTAATAGCAACACAAGCACAGGACTTGAAAAAATAAAAAGGCTATAATGGAAAATGGGGAGTTATCGACAAAACAGGAAAGCAGGTTACACCGATACATTTCCGCCTTGCAGAAGATTTCAAAGACGGCAAAGCCAAAGTAGAGCTGGACGGAAAAGAGTTTTTTATTGATAAGAAAGGGAAAACAATGGAATAGTGATGAATTATGAGTGTTGAGTTATGAGTTTGTAGCTCAACACTTATAACACATAACTAATGAAAAACAACATCTTATTTATTATTGCCGTCTTATCTGCCTTGATTTTTATGGCAACAGGCATTTTTTGGGTATATTGGATAGCCTTGTTTGTGGCATATCCGTTTGGGATTGTGGCATTGGTGCTTTGGAATATTATTCGCAAAGACGGAAAAAAACGAAACATCGCTATTCCCATAATGCTGATTACAGGATTTTTGCTCTCCGTGGGAATGTTGTTATCTTTAATTACGGATTATTAAATTAGGAATAGGTATCATCGGTTAAACAAATAAACAACAAAAAAATGCTATACAAAAACACACGATTGCCGATGCTTTATTTCGTAACGCTTGTTACGTTGGCATTGTCTGTATTTGTGTTTTATATGATATTTTCAGATTTGGACGATTTTCTGTCGGAGTTCAGTAGCAAAATTTCGGGTATATTTTGGCTGACTTTTATGCTTTTGGGAGGAAATATAATGCTGGTTTGTATGCTTTGGTTGAGCGGACGCTATATTTTACAGATTGAAAAAGCAGACGAACAGCATATTTTTATCAAAACGTGGTCGATTATCGGCATTCACAAAACCCGAAAATATCCTTTGGCAATCCTAAAAACCGAAACATACTACAAAGGCGTGTCCAATCATTTGAATGCCCCCGTTGTCGTAGCACCTTATTCCGTATTGAAAACAACCACAGGAAAAAAACTGATTTTAGACGAGCAAGGAAAGTTTTTTTGAAAATTACGAATTATGAAACCACTGGGTCCGGGTATTTATATTCTTCGTCAGTAACAAGTGGGAACCAGACCGCTCCGCCGATATCGGGAATAGAATGTAAAAATGGCGAAGAATAGTATTATCGCTTTTCATCCAAATATACGACAAACTGCGTATTGACAGCCAACCCCTAAAAAACGAATTTTGTACGATAACTATTATACAAACGTATTATTAAAAAGCATAAACAATGAAAAAAATCATCACAACCACCTTTTTATTGCTTACAGCAATGGCCGTACAGGCACAGGAATTAGAAGCTGTAAACGACATCAACTGGAAATGGGGTTACATAGACAACAGCAAACTCGTGATACCGTTTCAGTATCACAATGCACTTCCTTTTCACGAGGGATTGGCAGGTGTAAATCTCAATGACCAATGGGGATTTATCGACAAAACAGGAAAAACCGTTATTCCGTTGAAATATGAAGGCGTGCGGGATTTTTCCGAAGGATTGGCAGCCGTAGGCCTCGACCAAAAATGGGGTTTTATCGACAAGACAGGCAAAACGGTCATTCCTTTGCAGTATGGAGCTGCGACCGAATTTTCGGGAGGTTTGGCAGGTGCAATGGGCGAAAACGGTTTTTGGGGGTTTATCGACAAGAACAATAAAACGGTCATTGCGTTTCAATACCTCAAAGCCGATATTTTTGAAGAAAATCTCGCTGTTGTAAAAGACAAAGAAAACCAAAAATGGGGATTTATCGACAAAACGGGAAAAGTCGCTATTCCGTTCAGATACGACGATGCTTTTAACTTTAAAGAAGGACTTGCCGCAGTGAATATCGGTGCAGAAGAAGATATGTATGGAACAGGAAAATGGGGATTTGTGGATAAGACAGGCAAAGAAGTCATTCCTGTTCAGTATGATGATGTGTCGGGCTTTTCCGAAGGACTTTCAAGCGTTCGCATCGAAAGCAAATTGGGCTTTATCGACAAAACAGGAAAAATCGTTATTCCGTTGAAATATGACGGAGCAAATGCTTTTTCCGAAGGATTGGCATTGGTCATTTCAGACGAAAAATACGGTTTTGTGGACAAAACAGGCAAAGAAATTATCCCTTTGAAATACAGCTACGCAGAAAATTTCAAAAACGGACAAGCACTTGTAATGGAAGAAAATGACGTGTCTTATTATATCGACAAAAACGGAAAGCGAGTTAAATAATGGTAAATGGTTAAATCGGTTAAACAATTCAACGAATAAATAAAAAAAACAACTTCTGCGAATACAATCGCAAAAAAAATATCATATTTGCGAATATAATCGCAAAAAGCATAAAAATGATTGCAAGACAATTAGAACCGGAAATACTAAAAAATTTCAACGACAACAAAGTTGTTGTCTTGCTTGGTGCAAGGCAGGTAGGCAAAACCTCGCTCTTGACCAAACTGACCGAAAACCAAAACAAGGTATTGTGGCTTTATGGCGACGATGCCGATACACGAGAATATTTTGCCAATCCGAATGCGACAAAGCTCAAAAACCTGATAGGCAACAACAAAATTTTAGTAATTGACGAAGCACAGCGTATCGAAAACATTGGTCTGTGCCTGAAAATCATTTATGACCAAATCAAAGAGGTCAAAGTTTTGGCCACAGGTTCATCGGCATTTGAGTTGGCAAACAAAATCAATGAACCGCTTACAGGTCGCAAATGGGAATACAAAATGTTTCCGTTGAGCTTTTCCGAAATGGTAAATCACACAAGTCTGTTGGAAGAAAACCGTTTGCTTGAAAACCGATTGGTTTACGGTTATTATCCCGATGTCATCAACAATCCCGATAATGCCGAAAATATCCTAAAACAATTGGCAAACAGCTATTTATACAAAGATATTTTGACCTGGGAACGCATTCAAAAACCCGATAGAATGGAAAAATTAGTTCAGGCTATTGCGTTTCAAATCGGGAATTTGGTATCATACAACGAGTTGGGAAATATGAGCGGATTGGATAATCAAACGGTGGAACACTACATTAACCTGCTCGAAAAAGCGTTTATTGTTTTTCGTTTAGGAACATACAGCAGGAATTTACGCAACGAACTAAAAAAATCACGGAAAATATATTTCTACGACAATGGTTTGCGGAATGCCGTTATCAATCAGTTCAGTCCGTTGGGAATGCGAAATGACATCGGTGCTTTGTGGGAAAATTTTATGATTGTGGAGCGTATGAAACGCAATGCCTACACCAACTACTACACCAATATCTATTTCTGGCGAAACAAAAATCAGCAGGAAATTGACTATGTAGAAGAAAATAACGGAAAGGTAGATGTGTTTGAATTTAAGTGGAACAAAGCAAAAACGAAGTTCCCCAACGAATTTGTAAACGCTTATCAACCTACCGAAACAAGCGTAATTTCAAAAGAAAACTATCAGGAATTTATATTAGAAACCAACAAATAAACAATGATAAAACCACTTAGAAACATAGATTTATATACTTTATTAAAACTTAAACCCTATGTACCTATGTGGTTAGAAAAAAACTTAACAAAATGAAATCCTACACACCTTTTAACATAACCGAAGAACAACCCCACAGACTGAAATTACAACTCAAAAAAACCTATGCCGTATGGTGGTTTGTGGGAATGCGGATAGCTCCGTTGTTTATGTTTCTGTTTCTGGGAATAGCGTCAGTCGGTTTGTACAAAGATTTGCCCAAAAGCATTTTTATAGGAATGTATCTGTTTTTTATTATCGGAATTTTGTATTTGTGGTTTCAACCATACGTTTGTGAAATCACGTTTGAAAAAGGCCAAATTACCCGAAAAATCAGTACCTTTTTTTCGCACAAGCGCCAAACTGAAAAGCTGAACGAAAACGATACTATTCTTACCGTCAGAGAACACAGAGGACGAAGCTCATATTGGTCGTTTTATCTTATCCAAAACCATAAAAAGAAACGACTGTTTTATATCCCAATCTTTTTTAACGACAAGATAACAGCCCGAAATAACTTTGTGGAAGCCATTGAACAGTTTTGCGGAGCGAAAGTAATTAAAAATTAAAAAATGAAACAGTTTTACAAAACCGATATTTTAACAATGCTTGTCATTACGCTTTTGGGTGTATTTCAGGGACAGGTTACGGTATTTTATATCGTTTATTTATTTTGGTTTCAGGAATTTATCCGAACGATTGTCGATTTTGGGTATTTGTTTTGGAAGAAAAAAACGATTGTAGAAAAGTTGCTTTTTATCAAACATTCATTTGGTAGCTTTTTTATTTTGTATGTGTATGTAGTGTTTATTGCGTTGCTGTTCGGGCTGATGTTGAATTGGGGCGACAGCAGATTGTTAGGCAATAATGTACAGGTTTTTCTGTTTCAGAATTGGTATTTCAATATCAATATGCTATTGTTTTTGGCAGAATATATTTATTTCCGTAGCAAAGCCGATAACACAAATCTGGAATTACCTCTTTTTAGCCGAAGACACATTATATTGCATATTTCCATTCTGTTAGGAGGAGCGATACAATTAGCCATTCTTCCCAAATTGAACATTCATGACAATCAATGGATTTCGGTATTGGCAATAACACCGTTTTTACTGCTTAAAGTTTTGATAGACAATTACGGCTCATAGCCTTTTGATGGTTATGCTTTATTTGCTTACCTGTGCAGCCGATTGACCCGTGTAGCGTTCGCCTACGATTTGAATTTTCGACACATCGTCCGTTAGCTTTTTCAGTTCATCGGGCGTAAAAGCGTAATCTGCCGATCCCATATTTTCCTGCAAGTGGGCCAGTTTTGTGGTACCGGGAATGGGTACGATAAACGGTTTTTGTGCCAAAAGCCAGGCCAACGCCACCTGCGCTACAGTTAACCCCCTGTGGTCGCCAAACGCTTTCAGAATATCTATCAGCGCCCAATTGGCAATAATGTTTTCGGGCTGATAACGCGGCAATGTCCCCCTGTTGTCATTGTCGGGATTGTACTTTGTACGCTCGTTGATATACCCCGTCAATAATGCCCTGCTTAGCGGACTATACGGTACAAAGCCAATGCCCAATTCTTCGCAGACTTGGATCACATCGGTTTCGGGTTTTCTTGTCATCAGGGAATATTCGCTTTGCAAAGCGGTAAGAGGCTGTATCCCGTGTGCCTTTCGAATAGTTTCGCTATCCGCTTCGCTCAGTCCGAAGTGTTTCACCTTGCCCTCTGCCATCAAATCTTGTACGGTTCCCGCTACATCTTCAATGGGTACATTCGGGTCAACCCTGTGCTGATACAATAAATCTATGTAGTCGGTCTGCAAATTCTTTAGCGAACGTTCCACCACCCGCCGGATGGTTTCAGGTCTGCTATCCAGCCCCAGGCTCGGTTTGCCCTCCACAAAACCGAATTTGGTCGCAACGATCACATTTTTACGGATGGGCGCAAGGGCTTCGCCTACCAATTCTTCATTGACAAGCGGACCGTATGCTTCCGCCGTATCGTAAAAATCCATACCCAAATCATAGGCCTTCCGTATCATGGAAATCATTTTCTGCCGATCCGGAATAAAGCTCCTGTGGTAGCTCATGCCCATACAACCTAAGCCCAATGCCGATACTTCGATACGGTGATCTCCCGTACCCAAAGTTCTTCTTTTAGATTTCCGGGTCGATGTACTATCCCTTTCTGCGTTGCTACAACCTGTGGCCGCTACCCCCATGGCGGACGCCCCTACCAGGGATACGCCCGCTAATGCACCTGTTTTCAAGAAATCCCTGCGATTGTTATTTTCCATTATTCTTTATTTGTTTATGGCGAAATGCCTTCTTGTCCCCATTTACTCTGCTATGCAAATTTCATAAGATAAAGTGACTGCGGACTTATATCGATTACGGTTTCACCTACCTTTATTACGGATTTGGAAGAAACCAGGGTATAACGAGGGGTAGGATTTTGTAAGTTTGTTAAGTTATTAAAAATAAGGCCATGGAAGACATACTTTATTTCGGAAGTATAAAGGAATACAACGATTTCAATCGCAATGAAACCCTTCACCCGCTGGTCAGCGTGGTTCGTTTAGACAAAGCCCAACCCAGGAAACTAAGACGCCTGCGTTATGGTTTTTATACCGTTTTTCTGAAACAGATATATTGCGGTGATTTGCGGTATGGATTGAACAACTACGACTATGAGGGGGGATCCCTGATATTTCTAGCCCCTAACCAGGTGATTGGGGAAAACGGCGACAGTTATTATCAGCCACAAGGGCTTGCGCTGATCTTTCATCCCGATTTGATTGCGGGTACATCCCTGGGAAAAAATATAGGCGATTATCATTTTTTCTCCTATGCCGTCAATGAAGCCCTGCACCTGTCGGAACAGGAAAGAAAGATTGTGGAAGACTGTTTTGCCAAGATTGAATACGAGTTGCACCACGCCATTGACAAGCATAGCAAGCCATTGATTATATCGAATATTGAGCTGTTCCTGAATTACTGCAGCCGTTTTTATGACCGCCAATTCATCACCAGAGACCATGTCAACAAAGGAATCCTGGAACGGTTTGAGGAAATACTGAATAGCTATTTTTCTTCGGAAAAACCACAGACTATCGGCTTGCCGTCCGTTTCCTGGTGTGCGAATGAACTGCATCTGTCTACCAATTATTTTGGGGACTTAATCAAGAAAGAAATCGGAATATCTCCACAGGAATATATACAATCTAAATTGATTCACCTGGCCAAAGAGCGGATTTTCGACACGAATAAATCCATTAGTGAGATCGCCTATGAACTGGGATTCAAATATCCGCAGCACTTCACACGGCTTTTCAAACAGAAAACCGGAATAACCCCTCTTGACTACCGGAGTTTAAACTAAAAATCTGCTTTCAGCACTTCGCCGTCACGCATCTCTATAATCCGGTCGCTTTTCCCGGCAAAGTCTTCGTCGTGCGTCACCGCAATAATGGTTTGACCAAACTCCCGGGAAAGCTCCCGGAAAATATCAAACACGATCCCGGTGTTCCGGCTGTCCAGGTTACCGGTAGGTTCATCGCCCATAATCAGCAAAGGGTCATTGATAAGCGAACGGGCGATAGCTACCCGCTGTTGTTGTCCACCGGAAAGCTTACTGGCCGGTTTCAGGGCCTGGTCTTGCAAACCTAAAATCTCCAGCTTCTTCATGGCTTTCTCTTCAATTTCCTCCTCGCTATATCTGCCCAGCCTCAGAGCCGGAATCATCACATTTCTCAGGCAGGTAAACTCCGGCAGGAGATAATGAAACTGGAATACGAAACCGATCTTCTCGTTCCTCACCTGGGCGAGGTGGTCTACCGATTTTCCGGTCATGACCTCTCCGTCAATACTCAGCGTTCCCCGGTAGTCGGTGTCCATGGTAGACAAGATGTACAACAAAGTGGATTTCCCGCTTCCCGATTTTCCTACCATGGTCAGGAACTCTCCCCTATATACCTCAAACGACACCTTCTTCAAGACCTGGAACTCTACCGGATCATAGAAGTATTTGTCGATGTTTTCGGTCTTTAAAATTACATTTTTCATACCTGGAAGTTAGCCGTTAGTAATTAGATATTGGATTTTCATCAGCAGGGTGTTGTTTCTCAAATGTGGTCTTATTTCTAAAAGCCAATGGCTAACAGCTAATAACTTTTATTTCCGGAAAATGCTCACGGGGTCTACCTGCGCAGCTTTTCGTGCCGGAATATATCCTGCAAAAAAAGTAATGACCAACCCGATAATGACCCCCTGGAGGTATTTTTTCCATTCGTAATCAATGGGAAAGTACCCGATATCGCCCCCGATATATACTTTCTGTACCAGCATAATGATCACCGAAGCCATCACTATTCCGCCGGTGACCCCCATCACCCCAATGGTCAGGGCCTGGGCCACGAAAATCCTCACCACATCTTTGCCCCGGAACCCCATGGCCTTCAGTATGGCGATGTCGTTGATCTTCTGGCTCACCGTCATGTTCAGGATGTTGTAGATACCGAAGCCGGCTACGACCAAAAGGGTCACGGAAATAAACATCATCACAATTTTCCGCATGCGGTTTCCCGCCATCAGGGTTTCATTGCTTTGCTCAAAGCCTTCCGCCTTATACCCGGTGAGCTGAGACAACTCCGAGGCCACCTCTTCCGCATTACGATAATCCGCCAGGTTGATATTTACGTCTGTCACGTAGTCGGCATTTTCCTGGAGCATCTGCTGGGCGCTGCTCAGGCTCACATAAGAGGTGGTTTTATCTACTTTGGAATTGCTGGTTTTAAAAACGCCCACTACCCTCAGGTTCTTGTTGATACTTTTGGAAGACGTCAGGTTGATATTATCTCCTACCTTCAGGCTCATCTTTTCCGCGATTCCTACCCCTATGAGTATACCGTTGGGGTTATGGTTCAAGGCTTCCCAGGTGCCCTCCACCATCATGGATTCGAGGTTAAACATCCGGTTGGCCTCTTCGGGTACGATACCAATGGCCAGACCGGAAATCTGGGATTTCCCGCTGTTATAGAAAACTCCCGAACTGACTTGCAGGGTGACTATGCGTACCTGGGGGTGTTGAAGCACCTGCTCTTTGATGGCTTTGGGGTTGAGGATACGGTTATTGTGAGGAACTACTTTCGGGTTTACAATTAGGTAGCGAGCCTCTTCACCGGTCACCAGGGGCTCACTGATCATATCATCCTGGTAGAGCCGGATATGCGACGTACCTTTGAATACCGAGCCGTAAGAGACTCCGTCGAACCCTACAATCAGGCAATTCATGAAGATATAAATGGCCATGCCCAACACTACCCCCATCACGGCCACCGCCGTCATTTTCTTGTTGGCCAGCACGTAGGTTTTTGCGATGCTGTAGTTGATATTCATTGGTATAAATTTGGCGGTCAGTACAAACTACCCTTAGCTCATTGTATCACACTTAACGTTTGACGGGAAGGAGTATATCGTCAGAGGTAATGCCTCCCAGCACTTCTACGTAATCCGTAGATACAATACCCGTTTGAAGCACCACAGGCTCTTCTTTTCCTTTTATTCTCACGGTGTTCCCATAGCCCATACTGCTGCGGGGAACCAACAGGGCCTGCTTTTTCTCCCCTACCTGTATATTTCCTTCCAGCTGTGTACCGTAAAGCGGATTTACAGCCGGATCATCAAAACGGGCTTTGCAAATAAACGATTGGGTGGCGGGGTCAAAAGCCGCTACAATTTCGGTCACCCGCGCCGTATACACTTTGTCTTTTTCCGTATTCAAACGTACGAACACGGTTTGCCCGGTCTTTACTTTCCCGATCGTGCTTTCGTCTACATTCAATACAATTTCTACACGGGCCGGATCCGCAATGGTGGCAATCACATCTCCCCGGCGTACAAAATCACCCTCGAACTTCTGCTTGCCTATCACCTTCCCTTTCTCCGAAGCCCTGAGCGCATTATAGGCATTCAGAATGCGGGAATTCTCCTGCTGGTTGCGGGCAGTAATGAGTGTCTGCTCATTTTGCAGCTTCACCGATGCCAGCTGCTCTTTCAGTACGTTCAGTTGGGAAAGTGCGTTTTCTTCGGCCAGTTTCATGTTTTCAAATTCCTGGCGCGACACGCTCTGCTTTTCGTACAACCGTTGGTAGCGTTCACGCTGAAGCTTATCTTGTTGATATTTCTGCTCTGCGAAAACGATATTCTGCCTGATTTGCTGCTCTAGGGGGGCCGCCCCCTTTTCGGTCAGTCTTACCTGCTGCCCCGCCGATTTCAGATTTTCGGCATTGGCGGGGTTATGAACGGTTCCCAGCAGTTGCCCGGCCTGCACTTCATCGCCGGTTTCCAGGCTCAGATTCTGCAGAATACCGTCTGTCTGCGCCACCAGGGTCCAGGAGTCTTTCCATTCTACCTGCCCCGAAGCGAATACCAGCTCTCTGATATCCTGTACTACCGGACGGGTCTCTTGTTCCGTTGAACAGGACGTGAGACCGGCAAGCAGCACGACAAGGAGGGTGGAGGTTTTCATATCAATAGCCATTGTTGATCCTTAAAATTTGATAATTGTATAACATACTGACCGCCGCCGTAGCACGGTTCAGACTACTGTTCAGCCAGTCGTTCTGCGCTATAAGCAGCTTATCCAGGTCCAGGATATTCTCCTCAAACTGGGCAAAGTTTTTTTCAAAGGTATCCTTTTTCAGCATTTCAATCTTTTGCTGCGCCTCCCACTGACTTTGTGCTTTTCTAAGTTCGGCCGTACGCTGAAGGTTCGCATAAGATTGCTGTTCTTCCGCTTGTTCCAGGTTATTTCGGGCAATTTTCAGCTGCACCTGCTTGTTTTTCAGGTTACTGATTTTTTGTACATTGGTGGGAAGGTCCCACGACAACTTCAGACCCACATAGGCAAAATAGATGCTACTTGCGCCGCTACCGTAAAAGAAGCGGTTGTCAAGATCCTGCCAGTTAAAGGAAGACACGGCCGACAGTACCGGCCACTGGTCTCTTTTGGCCGTAAAAACGTCCTGTTCTGCCATTTGGGTACGGATTTCGGCCAGGTCAGCGTCAAGCCGGCTTTGAGCGGGCGGTATAGTAGCGGGAGCCTGGCCGGCGACTTCCACTATACTGATCTCCGAGCGGGTCAGGAGTTTCAGCAACTCTACCTGTAATTGCCGGTTTTGCTCCAGTTGATCCAGGCTGTTCTCCAGGGTGATCACGTTCACATCGGCTTCGTTCACTTCCTGGCTCCGGGCTATTCCTTCTTCGAAACGGTGGCGGATAACGGCCTTTATTTTTCGGGCTACCTCCAGGTTTTCTTCGAGAATACGCTTCTGGCGGTCGAAAGAAATCACGTTATGAAAGGCCGCGTTAATGTCGAGGAAAATATCGCGTTGGGCCTGTTTTTCATTTAAGGAGGCCAGCTTTTCATTCAGCGCGGCGGTCTTGCGTTGGGCCAGGTTACCGAAATGAAGCAGATCAAACTGGGGCGACAGGTTCAACGTGGCCACATACTTCTGGCCCATCACCAGCTCTTTGTAAGTTCCTTCCTCCTGGCCGAAGATCGTACCGGGTACATAGGTACGCTGCAAGGCGATATTGTCCAAACCCTGCCACGACACCGGCAGACGGGGAGAAAAAGCATTCACCGAAGCAATCTTGCGGGTGATGACCGACAAGTCACGCTCCAACGCGGTATTTTGCAAAGCCAGGTTACGGGAAAGCGCCAGCTCAAAAAGTTGGTCCACAGAAGAAACCTGTATCTCCTGGGCCATTACCCGTGTAACCAGTAAAAGCAGCGCTACAATTTTTCCTTTCATGCGTATATATTTTAGCTATGAGCTTTGAGCTATGAGCTTTGAGTTTGGGTCGGGCGACAAGCCGCTACCACTTCAGTCCGAACCTTTCGCCCATTTCCTGCATACTTTCCACCACTTTCTCATTCAGGGGAATTCCTGTGATCAGGCGTTCCGCTTTGGAAAGCCTTTCCTGGTCGCCGGGAATCTGCACCCTTTGGCCGTCTATGGCTTTTGCCGAGCGGAAACGCGTGATCCACTGATCCATACCGGCCTTAAACTCCTCTTTGGGCCGAAAGCCGTCAATGCGCATGGCGCCCAAAAAGTGGCCGGTACCTTTGCCTACCTGTTCGGCGGCTACCCCATGGAAACCGGCGGTAGCGAAAGGCGGCACCCAGGGACCAAAATTAGCCCCGGAGAGCACCCCCGAAAAGATATCCACCACGGCACCCAGGCCATACCCTTTGTGGCTGCCGTGTTCGCGGTCGCCCCCCAGGGGCAGGAGGCCTCCTCCTTCTTTCACGGCATTGGCGTTATCGGTTGGATTCCCTGATTCGTCCTGAACCCAACCGATGGGCGCATTTTCCCCTTTTCGCTGGAGGATTTCCATCTTCCCGTAGGCCACCGCAGTGGTGGCAAAATCGGCCAGGAAGGCGGGTTGCTCGCCCGCGGGTACCGCCACGGCAATGGGATTGGTACCCAATAGTTTCTCTCTGGAGAAAGTAGGCACCACCAGAGGCGCAGAGTTGGTCATGGCCCAGCCTATCATGTCTTGTTCCAGGGCCAGGGAGGCATGGTATCCGGCAATTCCGAAGTGATTGGAGTTCTGCACGGAAATCCAGCCCGACCCACTTCTCCTGGCCTTTTTCATAGCAAGTTTCATCGCATAGGGCGCCACCACCAGTCCCAGACCTTTGTCTCCGTCTACCGTAGCAGTAGACGCCGTTTCGTGTACGATTCGAATATCGGGTGTCGGGTTCAGGCGACCGTGGTCGTACAGGCGCACATAGCCCGCCAGGCGGGCTACTCCGTGGGAGTCTACCCCGTTAAGATCGGCATTGACCAGTACATCCGCGGCCAGGCGCGCGTCACGTGCAGGGCATCCTATCGCGCGGAATACGGCTTCTGTAAATTTTCTTATTTTCTTTTCGGGGTACATGCTATTATCTGTTTAGATCGCCGCCTTCAGCTTTTTAAGGTCGGCAATAAATTTATCCACCATCTTTTCTTCCGTGGCCCAGGAGGTAACGAGACGTAGCGCCGAGTGTTCCTGGTCCAGTTCTTCCCATTCAAAAAATTCGTATTTCTGGGCCAGCTTTTTGATACGCCGATGTGCCATAACCGGAAATACCTGGTTACTCTCTGCCGGCGTCAGGAAAGTGTAGCCCAATTCCTGAAACGCTCCGGCCATTTTCCCGGCCATGGCGTTGGCATGCCGGGCCAGGCGAAAGATCAGATCACCGGTAAAAAGGGCGTCAAACTGGGCGCCGAGTACTCTGCCTTTGGCCAGCATCGCCCCCCTTTGCTTCACATTGTATTTAAAATCGGGTTGCAGTGCCGGATTGGTGATCACAATGGCCTCACCCAGCAGGGCGCCGCACTTGGTACCGCCAATGTAGAACACATCGCACAGGCTGCTAAGTTCTGCCAGGCTCATCCCCGAGGCCACCAGGGCCATGGGCAAACGGGCTCCGTCAATAAACACCAGAAGATCATTTTTAGAGCAATACCGGTAGATGTCTTCCAGCTCCGCCTTCGTATAAACGGTACCCAGCTCTGTGGTATTCGAAAGGTACACCATGCGGGGCTTGACGGTATGGTATTTAGGGAATTTCATCAGCATACGGCTTATATCGGAAACCGTCAGCTTGCCGTCCTGGCTCTTCACATATTCAATCTTGTGGCCGGTGGCTTCTATCGCTCCCGCTTCGTGGGTATTGATATGTCCGCTTTCCGCAGAAATAACAGACTCATAGGGCCTTAGGAGGGCTCCTGTCACCAACAGGTTAGCGAGTGTGCCACCGGCTACAAAATGCACCTCCACTGCCTCGTTCTTACAGGCCTCTCTGATTTTGGCCACTGCTCTTAAAGACAGCTCATCGTTCCCGTACCCGGCTTGCTGGGAAAGGTTGGTTTTGAGCAGGGTTTCCAGGATCAGGGGATGCGCCCCCTCGCTATAGTCATTCAAAAAACTGTATTTCATGAGATTTTGTTTGGCCGTAAAACAAAAAAACTCTCATTTCTGAGAGTTCTCTGAGCCCCCTATCGGGATCGAACCAATGACCTACTGATTACAAATCAGTTGCTCTACCAGCTGAGCTAAGGAGGCGTTCCTTATTTTAGTGGTGCAAAATTAAGCACCCGGAGAATACGGCGCAAGCGTTTTTGAAACTTTTTTAATTCGCCGCGATGATCAATTTGAGCTTCGCGTTCAGCTCCCTGAGTTCAGCCTCTCCTTTATCAATTTTTTTCTGGTATTCCGCCCTTAGTTTATCCGCATTCTTGGAATATCCGAAGAACTCCAGGTTGTTTTTTGTGAGGGAAACCTCATCTTCCAGGTGCTTGATTTTCCGACGTAAATCACTTTCCGTCTTGTTCAGGTTACCACCCGACTTCAATACCACTTCCGCTTCATTCTGCATCATGAGCTTATCCTTCTCCGACCTCTCCAGTCCGCTCGATGCTTTCACATACGCGTTAATGGCTTTGATGAAGCGGTCCTGGATAGTCTTCATATCCTTGCGCGGCACATACCCGATGGCATTGAAATTCTTCTTGAAATCCGGAAGAAGGTTCAGATTGGTTTCTCCCTCCTTTACCAGTTTCTCTATTTCTTCACAAATGGCTACTTTAGCGGCCAGGTTCTTATCGTATTCCGAATCCTGGGCCTTGCTTTCATCCCGCTTATGGTTAAAGTAGGTATCGCAAATGGATTTGAATTCCTCAAACAGGCTGTCCTTGTACTTTTCGGGTACATGTCCGATGGTTTTCCATTTTTTCTGTAGATCAATAATCCGGTTGGTATTGGGTGCCGTAAAATCTCCGGCTTCCAGAATGGTTTTGGCCTGCTGTACCAGCTCACTTTTGGCTTTGTAATTCGCCTCCCGTTTCGCTTCCAGCTTGGCAAAAAACTCGCTCTTGTGCTTAAAGAACTGTTTCAGGGTACTCCAGAAACTCTTGCTCACCTCTTTCCCTTTCTCTCTCGGCATGCCGCCTTTGATGGCATTCCACTGGTCCTGGATGGCCTGTACCTCCCGGGTCTTGGCATTCCATTCGTTGATAGAATCGCTGTTGAATTGAAGATACGCCTGCAAATTGGTCAGAAGCTGGGTTTTGGCTTTCAAAACTTCTTCCGAAAGCTCAGAACTTTCTTTCTGCAATTCCCGCTTTTTGTCATAAATTACATCAAAGGCCTTTTTCAGACGGTCCCAGAGCGCATCTTGCTCTTCCCGCGGACCGGGACCAATATGCTTGTATTCCTGCAATAATTCATTGGCGTTCTTGAGAATGACGTTATTGATCGGGGTGGTTTCCAGGCCAGCCGCTACTTCCTCAATCTTGATCACCACCGCTTCTTTCGCCTCAATATTCTTCTTCCTGTCCAGGTCTTTCAGCTCATTCTGAATACTCCGGATATCAAAATACCGGTCTACCAGCGCATTGTAGGCCGACCATAGCGAACCGTTATGCGGGGAGTTAATATTTCCTGCGTTTTTCCATTCCGTTTGCAGTCCTTTAAAGGCTTCCCAGTTGTTCCGCGACTCTCCCTGCTCTTCCGTATCCACGATTTCCCTCAAACGCTGGAGCAAACGGGTTTTCACTTCGAAGTAATCTTCTTTCTCCCTTTCCAGTTTCTGGTAGAATGCCTGCCTTTTCTCCCGAACCTGAATCATAATCCCTTCAAAACGAATGGAATAATTATCGTTTCTGAATTCGAAGCCTTCATCCGAACCGTTTTCCGCTACATAAGCAGCCTGGGCCTCACTTTTCTCCTGCTGGTAAATTTCATCAAAAGCGCTACGTACTACTTTCAGCGCATTGTCAATATTCTTCACATCCGATACCGTGAGGGTTCGGGCGTTCATGGCTTCCAACAGACGGTCAGCGAGATCCACGAAATCTTTCCTGGAATAATTGGAAAAGTCCTCATCAAATTCAAGAATAGATTCCGGTTCTTCTTCAATCTCTTCAATGATTTCCAGGTCCGCAGAGGCTTTAGCCTTACCCTCTTCCGCAGAAGGTCCCTGCTCTACAGACGCGTGAGAAACTTCGTCATTATTGTCTTCCTTTTTGTTCGGTTCTAAACTTGACTGGCTCATTAATCGAAATAGATAATTACTTTTGTGAAAGAGCAAAATTAATAATAATATTTAAACACCTTTCCATGAACGGCAAAGATATTTCAAATCTTCGGATTCACTATGAAAAATCCGAACTCTCGGAAGAGAATGCCCCGGTTAGTCCGTTTATTCTCTTTCAAACCTGGTTTTCCGACGCCCTCGCCGGCGGTATTCCTGAGCCCAATGCCATGGTGCTGTCTACCGTTCGTGACAACCGGCCCCACGCCCGCGTGGTACTATTGAAGGGTGTATCTGACCTTGGATTTGAATTTTACACCAACTATAGCAGCCATAAGGGCGTTGAACTGGCCGGGAATCCCCATGCCGCCCTCACCTTTTTTTACGACCGGATAGAGAGGCAAATCCGCGTAGAAGGCACCGTCTCCCGCCTCAGCGAAGCCGAATCGGACGCCTATTTCCACTCCCGCCCCCGGGGCAGCCAGATCGGAGCCTGGGTAAGCGCCCAGAGTTCCGTGATTGAATCCCAGCAAATCCTGGAGGAAAAACAACGCCATTACGAAGAAAAATTCAAAGACCTGGAGGAAATTCCGCGCCCGGAACACTGGGGAGGCTACCTCCTCCAACCGGACCGTATAGAGTTCTGGCAAGGCCGGCCTAACCGCCTGCACGACCGCCTGCTGTATTCACGGGAAGGAGACCAGGAATGGGCGATCAGCCGGCTCAGCCCGTAAGAAGCGGGCGAAAAAATTTTTGCAGACCCTGTCGAAAAACAATCCCCTATTCTTTGTCGGGTTCAAGCCTTTCCAGTTTCTTCTCCGGCAGCTCCGGCTTCTCTGCAAAGTCGCCGGAGGCTTCTTCCAGCAATTTTCCGTGCTTGAGAGAAAAGATGCTTTCTTTACTCGGTTTTTCCGAAACGCGGTAATTAAAGTCTTCAAAGCGGGATTCCGCCTGGGTAATTTCACCCGGAGGCACCAGGCGAGAATCTACATCCCCGTAAAAATGAATGTTTTCCAGTGCATCCTGGGCAAAGATGAATTTCATAGAGGAACACTGGGATAAATCCAGCCCCACAATCTTGTTTTGCTCGTCCAGGATAAAATATTTCGATTCCGCGTTTCCGTAAATATGGATCTGCTCCAGCTCTGAGCTGTCGGTGAAAAACGCGTTCATATTTCGCCCTTTGATCTGGTTAAAATTAAGGAGGCTATCCTGCTCAATAATAAAGCAATTTCGCACCATTTCCATCCTGTTTATCTGGTTATTCTTTAGGAAAACATCAATGGAGTCGGCCTTGATCTGGTTCCGTCTGTGCCACAGCACCGGATCTTTGTAATACCCTATCGTAGAGTCAAGCGCGTTGTAGATAAGGGAATCTGAAATACTCTGCATGTCATCCCGGTACACCCTCACATGGCCTGTAGCGATGAGGTATTGCACATCTTCCCGGGAAGGCTCTTTCCGCGAAGCCGGCTGCAGGCTGTCGGAAACCGTCAGCACAAGTGAATCCTGCGCCATAGAAAGGCTATCCCGTACTTTGGGCTTTTCGATAATCCTCAGCGAATCTCCCGCGATGAGGGCCGGCTGATTCCCCGACACGTACCGGGTGATGGTGGAGCCGTTCACCTTGGTAATGCCCTGGCTGCCCACCCGTATGGCCTCGTCGCCCACCGTAATCAGGCTGTCTGTTTTCGATATAAACACCACGTTTCCCCTGGCCCAGCCAAAGTCTTTCTCGCTGTCGTAATTCAGGGTATCGCCTTTCAGCACATATTTCTCGTTATCTACAGTAGAGCGCCCGCTGAAATACGACTCCTTGGTTTGTATATTGTACCATCCCATTTCGGCCTCCATATTGCCGTCTTCCCCCCTGATGGTGGTATAGGCTTTAAAAATGGCTTTTTGGGTATGTGTGTCGTAGTCCATGGAATCGGTACACAGCACAAATTGGGGATGCATCACCTCCACATCCCCGATGTAATTAAAATACTTGGTGTTCGTATTGTAATACCCCGTTCTGCTGGTCAGACGACTGGAATCCTGCATGATCTCTCCCGGCACAGGGTAATACGCCATACCGCTGGCCATATTGTAAATTACTTTTTTGGTTTTCAGAGTCACTTTCTTATCCCTCAACACCACACTTTTCCCCCAGATGGTGGCTACACGGCTATTGCCTTCGTAATAGAGGGTATCGCCCACAATGGTCAGGGTATCGCCCTGGTTGATCTTGATATTCCCAAAGGCTTCCATGATGTTGGTGCCGGTGTTCTGAATGGCCTTGTCGGTACCCATGAGTACCCCCTGATGCCGAAAGATCACGTTCCCCGTAAAGGTCTGCACCTGCATATCGGCCAGGTTCACGCCTTCCTGGATATCCGCATTCAGTACCTCTACAATGCTTTGCGGACCTGCCGGCGGAGGCGGATTGAGCGGTTTCTGGGCCTTGGCCCCCCACGCCAGCATTCCTAAAAATATCCCGCAGAAATATCGGAGTACATGTTTCATCAGGCAAAAATAACGTTAATTTTGTGTTCCATAGTGTCCTAGCGCATTTATTCTTTATGTTGCCAGAAGTCTTCCGAACCACCATTTCCGCCCATGACCTTTGCCGGAAATCTCACCGGGTCCTTGTTACGGTCAGCGGGGGCAAAGACTCCATGGCCCTTCTCCATCTTTTTCACACGGAAGGCTATCTGGTAGAGGCTGCCCACGTGAATTTCAGGCTGAGAGGAGCGGACTCCAACGCAGACGAAGCCTTGGTGGCCACTTTTTGCCGGGAAAGGGGAATCCCTTTCCATACCCGTTCTTTTGAAACCAAAGCCTATGCCGCCGAAAGAGGGATTTCGACCCAGATGGCAGCCCGGGAACTTCGCTATGCCTGGTTTGAAGAAGTGGCTGAGCAGCGCGGGCTAGACAAAATTGCCACGGCCCACCACCTGCTTGATAACCTCGAAACCCTCCTCCTGAATATCACAAAAGGCACCGGTCCCCGGGGGCTAACTGGCATCCCGATGAAAACAGGGCGCGTCATTCGCCCCCTGCTGCACGCCTCCCCGGAACTCCTCCTGGCTTACCTGGAAGAAAACCACATTCCCTGGAGGGAAGACCTCTCCAATCGGGAAGATCACTACCAGCGCAACAAAGTCCGAAACCGGGTAATTCCCCTCTTAAAAGAGATCAATCCCGGCCTGGAACATACTTTTTCGGCCAACCTACAGCGTTTTTCTGACCTGGAAACTATTTTCGGGCAACAACTCCAAAGCTTTGAAGCCTCCCTCCTGCGGAACGGAGAAGAAATCCGTATCCCGCTTGCGGTTTTGGGGGAAACCACGGGACTCACCCTGGAAGAATTCCTGAAACCATACGGTTTTACACGTCAGGAGGCGATCCTGGTGCTGAATGTATCAGAAACAGGCAAAAAAATCCTGTCGCCTACCCACTTGCTTATCCGCGAAAGAGATCACTGGCGGCTTACACCCAAACAGGAAGTAACCGTCGTGGAAACCCAGGTCACGGGAGAAGGGATTTTCCCGGTCGGCAAGCGGTTTCTATCCGTAAAACGGGCCGATGTGCATACCGTTCAGCCCGATTATTCCAACCCTTACATGGCCTGGCTTGATGCCCGCGCCGTATCCTGGCCCTTGCGTATCCGTCCCTGGAAAGGTGGCGACCGTTTTATTCCTTACGGCATGAAAGGCAGCAGACTGGTTTCCGATTACCTGAAAGACCGGAAGGTCAGCGCTTCGGAAAAGAAAGAACAACAAGTGGTGGAAGACGCATCGGGAATTCTGTGGCTGGCAGGTCACCGCATCGCAGACCGATTTAAGATTACAGAGGACACACAGGAAATTCTACATTTGGAAATCAGGGAAAACGAATAACTGAAAGGAACATTATGGTCGCCCCCCACTACGCTTGGTTCCGGCTTTAAAAAATTATCTCCACGCATAAAATTCGCACATTCCCCAATTTACGTCCCCCGGCTGTTGCTCTTTTGCCCTTATCCCCTATTTTTGTATTTTACTTTTAGGGATGCTGAAGAATCTGACCATTAAAAATTACGCCTTGATCAAAGCGCTGGAGATTCGTCCTGATCCGGGCCTCAACATCATTACGGGGGAAACCGGAGCGGGGAAATCCATTATGCTGGGGGCTTTGGGCCTGCTGATGGGCAACCGGGCCGACGTGAAAGCGTTGTTCAGTGAAGAAGAAAAGTGCGTGGTGGAAGGGGCTTTTGATCTTTCGGGCCGGGATTTAGAACCTTTTTTCGAAGCGAATGACCTCGATTACGACACCCCCACGCTTATCCGTCGGGAAGTAGCACCCTCCGGGAAATCGCGGGCCTTTGTGAACGATGTGCCCGTGACGCTGGATATCCTGAAAGAGCTGGGCGACCGGCTCATGGACATTCATTCCCAGCACGACACCCTCCTTCTGGCGTCTCCCGCCTACCAGTTGAGCCTCCTGGATCTTTACGCCCAAAGCCAGACTGAGTTTCGGGAATTTTCGGAGCATTACGCGGCCTTTCGGGCCGTAGAAAAAGAATACAACGCCTTGGTTGCACAGGCAGAACAGCTCCGCAAAGAATTCGATTACAATTCTTTTCTCCTGGCGGAACTGACGGCCCTGGCGCCGGAAAATATAGACCAGGCCGGGCTGGAAAACGAACAGCAAGTACTGGAAAACGCCGAAGAAATCAAACGAAAACTGGCTACGGCCTACGACAGCCTCAATTACCCCGAAATGCCGGCTTTGCAGCTCCTGAAAGACGGGGTACAGGCCCTGAATTCCATCGCGGAGCTTTCGCCACACTACCAGACTTTGCGCGACCGCCTCAACAGCGCGCTGATTGAGCTACAGGATCTTTCCCAGGAACTGGAAGTGGAAAATACCCGGGTAGAAACCGACGATGCCCGCCTGGAGGCCGTGCAGGACATCCTCAGCCAACTCTATAAACTCCAGAAAAAGCACCAGGTGGAAACCACCGGAGAACTGATTGTGCTGAAAAACGGACTCACCACCAAGGTAGACACGGTACTGAACCTATCGGAAGAACTGGACAAACTAGATAAACAGCGGAAAGCGGCAGAAGAGAAAGCCCGGGAGTCGGCAGCCCGATTATCCGCCACCCGGAAACTACACGGTTTGCGTTTACAGGAAGAAATCACCGTACTGCTGACAGAACTGGGTATCCCCAACGCCTTTTTTGAAATTACCCTCACCGAAAAAGCCCTTTCTGCCGACGGGACCGATACGGTTGCATTCCGGTTCTCGGCCAATAAGGGCGGAATTCCAAAACCTCTGAAAGAAGTGGCTTCGGGCGGTGAGTTCTCCCGGGTCATGCTGGCCTTAAAATATATCCTGGCCCGGAAAGCGAAACTTCCCACCATCATTTTTGACGAGATAGACACCGGCATATCCGGGGAAGTAGCAGTCAAAGTAGGCAATCTCCTCCGGGAAATGGGCCGGTCACTACAGGTGGTGGCCATCACCCACCTTCCCCAGATAGCGGGCAAGGGCAGCACCCATTTCTATGTCTACAAAGACGACGCGGAAGAAAAAACGGTCAGCCGTATGAAAAAACTCACCGATGAGGAAAGGATAAACGAGATAGCGGTGATGATCGGCGGACAAAATCCTTCGGCCAGTGCAATGAATAGCGCCCGGGAACTGTTAACCTTATAGTATCAAATTAAAATCATGATGAAGTTTTTAAAATTTATCCTTCCTGCTCTGTTTATTTTCTCATGCGCCAACCCCAATAAAGCGGAGCTGGATGAGCTGTACGACACCCTTGTTACAGGCCACGATGAAGTCATGCCCAAGTCTATGGCCATCCCTTCTGTGTTGGAAAAAATGCAAAAAGCGGTGGAAAATGCTTCGGAAGAAAAGAAAAACCAGGCCCTGGAAATTTCCACCCGACTTCAAAAAGCCGAAGAGGAAATGAATGAATGGATGGTGGAATTCGGTGAGGCGATCAATTCGGAAATGGATGACGAAACCCGCCTGGAAACCTATAGAAAACTCCGGGAAGATATTGTCCGCCTCAAAAAAGAAACCGACGCTTCTATTGCAGATGCCAAAAGCTTAACCTCAGATTTTCAATGAAAAACATATTCCTTTTTCTCCTTTCCGCCTTCCTCCTGGCTTGCGGAGGGCGACAGAAGGCACTCCCCTACCTGGGGCACCATGAAGTAAACGCCGCAGGAGATTCGGTCTATCACCGTATCCCGGATTTCAGTTTTGTTAACCAGGACGGCGACACACTTACCCAGGAAGACGTGGACGGAAAAGTATATGTAGCAGACTTCTTTTTTTCCACTTGCCCTACCATCTGCCCCATCATGAAAACGCAGATGTTACGGATTCATGAGAAATACAAAGGAAATGACTCCCTCCTGATCCTCTCCCACTCCATTAATCCCCGTTACGACACCCCCGAGGTGCTGAAACGGTACAAGGAGAAGCTGGGGGTAACCTCGCCCCAATGGCAGTTTCTGACGGGTACACAGACCGATATTTACCAACTGGCCCAGCACAGTTACCTCACCTCCGCCCTCGAAGATTCTTCTGCGGTAGAAGACGGTGGATTTATTCACAGCGGCGCCTTTGTGCTTATCGACAAAGACAGACATATCCGAGCTATTTATGACGGTACAAAAGAGAAAGAAGTGGATAAACTTATGGGGGCTATTGATCAGCTTTTGTCTGATCATTAATGCCTGCCGATCAGAAGAACAGATCCGCTATGAACAATATGTGATAGCCGGCAAGAACCTTTACGAAACCCATTGCGCCAATTGCCACGGCAAAAACGGAGAGGGCCTCCGGAACCTCTACCCCGGCCTTAACGGCTCGGCGCGACTGGGAGAAACCGCCTACCTCACCTGCCTGATCCGGTACGGTACCAGCGGAAAAGAACCCAATATGCCCGCTAACTCCCAGCTTTACGCCCTGGACGTGGCCCAGATTATTACCTTCCTGAACGAACGCTGGGGTGACGGGAGCATGACGGAAACGGAGGAAGTGGAGAAGGTGAAATGTGGAGAAATGGATAATTAGTACTTGGAAGTTTTACTGAGTTTTCGCCGCTGTTTGGTTCTCGTCTACGCTCGAACTGACACCTAGCGAACGCCCTGTCAGATCGAGCGAAGACGAGATCTCAGATCGAGCGCAGCTCTCGAACTGACACATAGCGAACGGCCCTGTCAGATCGAGCGAAGACGAGATCTTTGTTCAAGCGCAGCTCTCGAACCTATTCACTATCCACTTTTATCTTTTCATTCGTCGTGGTGTCTACTATCGTACGAATGGAATCTACCACCACCGTTCCCCTTGATCTCCGGAGGGTGTATTTGGAAAAGTCCTGCTCGGCATCCATACCTCCCAGTGCGGTAAAGTTCTCTTTGAGGGTTTTAATCACTACCTTTTTTTCGGAATAGATCTTGCGGGTGTTGGGGTTCCAGAATAGTTCTTCGGTAGAGAGCGACTGGTTCTCACGCGTGTTATTCACCAGCACATTGCCCTGCATCTGGTACAGGTTCTCCGCCTTCCGGTACCGGGCCGAGTCGCCTCTGAGGCGGGAGTATTCCACGCCGTTCCGGTCAATGAATGTAATATAGACGGTTTTGGGGTAAAATTCTTCCCCCGTAGCATAACGAAGCTGTTTGGCGGTGGTCATCCGGATACGGGCATAACCGGAATCGCTGTGTAATACATTGATATTTTCGGCTTCCAGTATAGGGCCCAGGTAATCAATCTTCCCTTTGAGTTCATTGCCCTCCTCTTTACAGGAGAATAAAATTATCACCAGGAATAAGGAAACCCACCTCATCTTTTTATTGAATTCTCGGGCGGTGGAACCAGTCGCGCATGAGTGAGAAACTCACGGATATCCGCGCGTAGTTTTCTTTGACCAGGTCATTGGCCAGGGTTCCCCGTCGTCCGATCGCCAGAGCCCAGTCGAGGTAGCTACCTCCTTTCCCTAAAGGCATGGACATTCCGAAAGAAGCGCTGTTATCTTTAATCTGGATACCGTTCAGGTAGTAAGGTGTGGTCACCGACTTGAATCCTGCACGATAAAACACCTGATTAAAATAGGCACCTGAGCTCACATTGGGAATCCATTCGATCCCAAAGTTCAACTCTCTGCTGTTTCGGAGTGATTGCGCAGCCCGGTCGTCAAAGGGCCGGCTGATGCCTTCCCAGTCCGTAAAACCGTACTCCGCGGCAATAATCCAGTTGTACGTTTTCTCCAGGCTGATTCCCAGCTTATACCGGGCCGGGATACTGGTGCGAATATCGCTTACACTAAGCGTATCCGGTGTGCCTGAAGGGGTAATACCGTTGCTTCCTTCGTACAACAGCTGGTAAATATTCAGATATTCTCCCTTCAATTCGTTGCTTAACTGGTAAGTGGCGCCCACATTGGCTTTCCACTTTTTACTTATTTTTTGCTGGTAGGCCAATCCTCCCTTCAGAGACCCGCCTTTCAGGCTGGTTCTCCCTGTATACCGTTGGTAGTCCTTGGAAGAAGTCACGAACAGGCTGGTGGTATCTCTCACCACGTTACCAAAAAAATACTGGGCTTCCACACCCAGGTACAAACCCCGAACGGGATTGAACGAGTTGGTCAGGCCTACTTTCGATAATCCGCCGTAATCGGTAAACGTATAACTGCTGATAGCGGAAGAACCGCCCAGGAAAGGTTTCCGGATAAAGTTTTCGTTGTCTACCATACTGTAAGGGCGAAAATCCACCCCAATAGTCCACTGCCTCAGCACCGGAAACGCCATAGCAAGATTCGACAGGTTCAATCCGAAATCCTGACCAAGGGTATTGTTCTGTTCCTGGTTTCTGAAATAGCCGTTCCCACTTACATTAAAGGCTACGTATTTCAGGCCGTTCACTACGCGGTCTTTGCCCACCAGCGCCGGGTTTACCCCATTAATATAAAATGTATTGCTGAAAGAGACACCTGTCCCTCCCATCATATCCTGAACCGCGGTAGTCTCGTCCGTCAGCTCCCCGATCCCAATGGCTGAATACGGGCTTCGTCCCTGGCCCTGGCCGAAAGACAAATGATGAACTCCCAGAAAAAAAAGTAGAAAATAGTGCCTAACCTTTAGCGACATTGTAAAGTAGTATTCGTATTAAACCTTCCAAAACCAAATTTGGAGTTGCAAAGGTCGGATATTTTATTTGAGTTTCAAAGTATAAGGCGTCTCCGCCGCACAATAAAACTACCGGATTATAGGATTCCCGGTAACGTCCGATCACTCCGTTCAGCTCCTCCACCATGCCGTTCATCACCCCGCTTTTTATGCAGGCTTCGGTATGGGTTCCTACCAATTCCGGAATGGCCGTTGCCTCTACTAACGGAAGTTTTTTTGTAAAAGTATGCAGGGCGTTAAATCTCATGGCTCTTCCCGGTGAAATTATTCCGCCGACAAACGCGTTTTCTTCCGTCACCAGGTCATACTTTACCGCGGTACCGATGTCGACAATCAGGCAATTCCGCCCGGGAAAACGCGCGTTTCCCCCGATGGCAGCCGCCAGGCGGTCATACCCCAGGGTCTCCCTGCTTTCATAGGCATTCCGCAGAGGAACAGGCATTTGCGGATTCAGGATGAGTTTCTTTTCAAACCCGGAAAAGACCCGGTGCAGCTCCTCCTCCGTATGGGCTACCGAAGCCAGGATAACCGGCCGCCCGGTATAATCTCCACAGGCCTCCAGCGTTTCCGGTACTCCGGAAAATCTTTTGACTTCCTTTAGCGCCTCTCCCTCAAAAAAGCCGGCTTTCACCGAGGTGTTTCCGATATCAATGGCCAGGTATTTCACTTCTCCTTTCTTTTGGCGGTAAAAATACAGCCAACCCCCGCATATTTCTGGTTTTGTTCCAATAAAATTTCCTATCTTGTGCCCTCTAAACGTAGGAAATAAAACCTGCTCTTATAAAAATTAAACCTTAAAAATATGTCAAAAATTAAAGTAGGTGTGGTAGGCACGGGCTTTATAGGGCCTGCTCACATTGAAGCATTGAGACGCCTACCCAATATCGATGTGGTAGCCCTGTGTGAAGTAAACCTCGAACTGGCCACAGCCAAAGCAGAACAACTGGGCATTGAAAGACCCTGTACCTTTGACCAGCTTCTGGCCATGGAAGACATTCAGTCGGTCCATATCTGCACCCCTAACTTCCTCCATTTCCGCCAGGCCAAAGCCGTTCTGGAAGCAGGCAAACACGTGATCTGCGAGAAACCCCTGGCTACCGATGTGAACGAAGCCAAAGAGCTGGTGGAGCTGGCCGCCGCGAAAGGACTGGTCAATGCGGTTCACTTTAACCTCCGGTACTACCCCCTGGTAAGGCAAATCAAAACCATGCGCGAAAAAGGAGAACTGGGTGAAATCTACAGCGTTCTGGGTTCTTATCTCCAGGACTGGCTGTTTTACAATACCGATTACAGCTGGCGCCTGGAGCCGGACAAATCCGGGGATACCAGAGCCGTAGCCGATATCGGCTCCCACCTGATCGACATGATAGAATATACGTCAGGACTAAAGATTACGGAGGTTTTTGCCGATTTCAATATCATTCATAAGATCCGGAAAAAGCCCCTGAAGCCTGTGGAAACGTATTCCGGGAAAATGCTGACCGCGGAAGACTACGCAGACGTGTCTATTAATACCGAAGACCATGCGACCATTCTATTGCGCTTTGACAACGGAAACAAAGGTTCCGTGACGGTTTCCCAGGTTTCCGCCGGACGTAAAAACCAGCTGAAACTGGAAATCTCAGGCTCTGGCAGAACCATCGCCTTTAACTCCGAAGCGCCCAATGAACTATGGATCGGAAAGCGGGACACCGCCAATGAGTTACTCATGCGTGACCCCTCCCTCGTGCATGCAGAAGTACGGCCCCTGATCACCTACCCCGGTGGACACAACGAAGGCTTCGGCGACACCTCGAAGCAGATGTTCAAAGAAGTCTACGCCGCGGTAGAAGAAGGAAAGCAACCGGCCGAACCTAAATTCCCTACCTTCGCCGATGGCTACCGTGAACTGCTGATCGCAGAGAGTATCCTCGAAAGCAGCCGGAGTGAGAAGTGGACGAGAGTGTGATGAGTAGGGAGTAGGGAGTAGTGCGTGGATGGACCAAAATATCCCGTAGGGATTACATATCGGTAGTGAGTGGCGAGTTGTACCGTAATCGGAAAACCGGCAGATCAGCGAAGTATTGTTGCCAATTGAAATAAGCGTTAGTCGCAGGGCTGAAAGCTCACAGTTCATTGCTCATTGCTCACAGCTCATTGCTCATAGCTCATTGCTCATAGCTCATTGCTCACAGCTAAAATCTAAAATTTATACATTATGAAAACAATCAAAGGTCCGGGGATATTCCTGGCCCAGTTTCTGGGCGATACCCCACCCTTCAATACACTTGACGGCATAGCAGACTATATGGCGTCACTGGGCTACAAAGGTTTACAAATTCCAACGAATGATCCGCAGATTTTTGACGTAAAAAAAGCGGCGGAATCCAAAACCTATGCCGATGAAATCAAAGGAAAACTGGCTGAAAAAGGGCTGGAAATCACCGAACTGTCTACCCACCTTCAGGGACAGCTGGTGGCTTCCCACCCCATCTATAACCCTCTGTTCGACGCCTTCTCTCCGAAAGAAGTACACGGAAACGAACCGGCGCGGCGCGAGTGGGCCATTGAACAGGTGAAACTGGCGGCGAAAGCCTCCCGGAACCTCGGGCTTACTTCCCACGTGGGTTTTTCAGGAGCGCTGGCCTGGCCTTTCCTCTACCCCTGGCCTCAACGGCCCTCCGGGCTGATCGAAACGGCCTTTAAAGAACTCGGCAAACGCTGGAAGCCCATCCTCGACGTGTACGATGAAAATGGCGTGGATTACTGTTATGAACTGCACCCCGGAGAAGATCTCTTCGACGGCGCCACGTTTGAGCGTTTCCTGGAGAATGTGGACCACCACCCCCGCGCCAATATCAATTATGACCCCAGTCACTTTGTATTACAAGCCCTGGATTACATTCAGTTTATCGACTTTTACCACGAAAGAATCAAAGCTTTCCACGTGAAAGACGCAGAATTTAACCCTACCGGCAAACAAGGCGTATACAGCGGTTTCGCGAACTGGGCCGATCGGGCCGGACGCTTCCGTTCCCTGGGCGACGGGCAAGTAGATTTCAGCGCTATTTTCTCCCAACTCACCCAGTACGGTTACGACGGCTGGGCGGTACTGGAATGGGAATGCTGCATCAAGTCGTCAGAACAAGGCGCGCGCGAAGGCGCCCCCTTTATTGAGAGTCACATTATCGAAGTGGCCACAAGGGCCTTTGATGATTTTGCCGCTACGGGCACCGATGAAAACGTGAATAAAAGCGTTTTGGGTCTGTAAGAGAAGGAAGTACAGGAGATACGCGGGTGTCTCCTGTACCTGACTTTTTATCTTTCTTCCTGTTCTTCACACTCTTTCTCCAGCGCTCTTCCCGCCACCGTACCTACTGTAAGTCCCTGGACTATGATAGAAAATACGACTACAAAGTACGTAATCGCGATCATAAAACTCCGGTATTCGCTCTCTCCCGCAGATAAAGCCAGGGCAATAGATACACCGCCTCTAAGTCCGCCCCACACCAGCACCTTAATGGTTCCGGACGAAAACTGCTGCCTGAAACGAATGAACAGGGTAGGTATCCAGATGGAAAGAAAACGGGAAAGCAACACCACCACAATGGTTATCGCTCCCACCAGCCAGTAATCCAGGATATTCGGAATGAGCAATAATTCAAACCCGATAAACAGGAAGAGTACCGCGTTCATAATCTCATCGATCAGCTCCCAGAATTTATTGAGGTAGTCTTTGGTTTCTTCCGACATGGCAGTACGTTTTCCATAATTGCCGATGATGATACCGGCGGCTACCATGGTCAAAGGACCTGAAATGTGCATGGCGTGGGCAATCAGGTACCCTCCCATCACCACAGACAAAGTAATCAGTACCGACACAATATAATCGTTCACACTTTTAATGGCTCTCGATGCGGTAAAGCCCAGAACAGCCCCCAAAAGGAAGCCGCCGCCCGCTTCTTTTAATAACAGCCAGGAGATGTTACCGAATGTAATATCAAAGGAATCTCCGGAAGCCAGCTTAAGAATAACCGCGAACACCACTACCGCTACCCCGTCATTAAAGAGTGATTCACCGGCCACTTTGGTCTCCAATGATTTGGGTACATTGGCCTTCTTTAAAATACTCAGTACAGCCACCGGATCTGTGGGCGAAATCAGGGCGCCAAAGAGCAGACAGTACAGCAAAGGAACAGTAAAACCCAGTATAGGGAGTATGTAATAAAGGATCAACCCTACAGCAAAGGTGGAAATAATTACGCTGACCGTGGAGAACAGCATGACGGGAAGTTTCTGCTCACGCAGATCGCCTATGTTAATGTGTACCGCGCCCGCAAAAAGCAGGAAATTCAGCATGGCGCCCATCAGGACTTCCGTAAAATCTACCCCCGTCAGCAACTGGGAAAATTCCAGCAAGGTTTCGGGAAAAAACTTACCGAAAGTCACCAGGAAAACCGAAGACGCCATGGCGATGACCATGATCCCGATAGCCGAAGGCAACTTCAGAAAACGAAGATTAAGGTACGCAAAAAAGGAGGCCAGAACAATGAGAATGGAAAATGAATAATATAGCTCCATCGGAATATTTTAGAGGATTTCAACTGAGAAAGTACAAAATTACAAAAAAAGTATTTTTGACTTTACGGTTTTTTCGGGCTAAACGGACAGATTATACCCCAAGGCTTCCCGACTTTCCTAAAAAAACAATACATTTGGAATCCAATTTAGCCTATTATGAAAAAAATATTCCTCCTTACTCTCCTTCTTCCCCTGGCATGGATTAGCCGGGCGCAAAACCCTTCCGAGTGGATCAAAGAGAATTATACGAAGCAGGCTTACCGTATCCCTATGCAAGACGGCACCCTGCTTTTCACCCATGTATATGTACCGAAAGACGCTTCCGCGGAGCACCTCTACCCTATGGTCATGCAGCGCACCTGCTATAGCGTAGGCCCGTACAAAGCCGATGAATTTCCCGCCCGCCTGGGTCCTTCTGAAACCATGATGAAGGAAAAATACATCTTTGTCTACCAGGATGTACGCGGCCGGTGGATGTCGGAAGGCACCTGGACCAATATGACGCCCAATTATCCGGGTAACGGACCGGGGATCACGCCGGATGAAAGTTCAGACACCTACGACACCATCGACTGGCTGATTAAAAATATCCCGTTTAATAACGGAAGGGTGGGCCAATGGGGCGGTTCTTATCCCGGTTTCTATACTACGGCCGGTACCATAGAGGCCCACCCCGCGCTCAAAGCCTCTTCGCCCCAGGCTCCTATTGCCGACTTCTTTTTCGATGATTTCCACCATAACGGTGCGTTTACCCAGGCTTACCTGTTCACTTTCCCGGTGTTCGGAAAACAGCATGAGGCACCTACTCCTACCGCCTGGTATAACGAGCAGATGATCCAAAAACCCACCAAAGACGGCTACCAGTTTCACCTGGAGCTGGGGTCTCTGAAAAATGTTCAGCAGTATTACAAAGACAATTTCTACTGGCAGGAAACCGTGAATCACCCCAACTACGATGAATTCTGGCAAAAAAGGAATATCCTTCCCCACCTTAAAAATATTACGCCCGCCGTTATGGTGGTAGGGGGCTGGTTTGACGCCGAAGACCTGTACGGTCCGCTTAATACCTACAAAAGTATCCGCCGGCAAAACCCGGGAAAAGCCTACAACAGCATTGTGATGGGGCCTTTTGACCACGGCGGATGGTCAAGGGAAAGGGGGCAGACCATGCACACCAGCGTGTATTTCGGCGACAGTATCGCTACTTTCTACCAGAAAAATATTGAAGCGAAATTCTTCCGGCACTTCCTGAAGGAAAACGGAGACGGAAAAACCGGTCTGCCCGAAGCCTATATGTTTGATACCGGAGGGAAAAAATGGGGCGAATTTGACCAATGGCCTCCCCGGCAAGCCGAAAAGCTGAAATTTTACCTGGCGGAAAGCGGCAAGCTGGAGACCACCCCGCCGCCTGCGGCCGGAAGTTCCGAATTTATCAGCGACCCGCTCCGGCCGGTTCCCTATACCGAAGACATGACCACCACCATGGGCTTTACCGCCCGAAACTACATGTCGGAAGACCAGCGTTTTGCGGCCCGGAGGCCCGATGTGCTGGTGTTTGAAACCGATGTACTCACCGAAGACATTACCCTGGCGGGGGAAATCCTGGCCCGCCTGAAAGTGAGCACCAGCCGGTCGGATGCCGACTGGATCGTGAAGCTGGTAGACGTGTATCCGCCCGACGAAGCCGACCACGCCTACATGCCGCACAAAAATATTACCCTCAGCAATTACCACCAGATGGTGAGAAGTGAAATTATGCGCGGGCGGTTCCGGAACAGTTTTGAAAAACCCGAACCTTTTACCCCCAACCGGAAAACCGATGTCAATTTCGCGCTCCAGGATGTATTCCACACTTTCAAAAAGGGCCATCGCATCCAGGTGCAGGTGCAGAGTACCTGGTTCCCGCTTTTCGACCGTAACCCCCAGCACTACGTAGAGAATATCTACAAAGCGAATGAAAGTGATTTCGTCAAAGCCTTGCATAAAGTGTTTAATGATTCCGTTATTGAAGTGGATGTAGTGAAGTAAAAATAGCCATGAGCATTCAGCTATCAGCCGGGTAGCGCACCACTATCAGAAAATCGGCACCCCAAACGGCGGCTAGGCGCCCCCCAATGAATAAGCTGAAAACTGAAGGCTTAAAGCTAAATTTTTATACCGATGGAAAATAGAATAAAGTTGCTCCTCACTGTCTTTTCACTTTCTCTCAGCTGTTATGCCCAGGCGCAACGCATAGGTAAGATTGAGAAATGGGACCCGCAACTGGAACAGATCTTTACTTCAGGTGAACTTCCAGAGGTGATTTCAGAAGGTTATACGTGGACGGAAGGCCCCTTGTGGGCGGGCAACCGGCTCCTTTTCTCCGATGTGCCGGGCAATACGGTATACCAATGGACAGAAAATGGCGGCACTTCCGTTTACCTCAAACCCTCCGGATTTACAGGGGAAAAATCAGTAAGCCGGGAGCCGGGCAGTAACGGACTTTTCCTTGATCCAGCCGGGAACCTCCTCCTTTGCCAGCACGGCGACCGGTGTATCGCCCGGATGGATGCGCCCCTGAACGAGCCTGTTGCCCGATTTACTACCCTGGCCCGGCACTATGAGGGCAAGCGATTCTCCAGTCCCAATGACGGAATCATGAGTTCAGGAGGAGAAATTTATTTTACCGATCCGCCCTACGGGCTGCCCACCCAAAACGACCAGGACCCCACCAAGGAAATTCCCTTTAACGGGGTATATAAGATAAAAACCAATGGGGAAGTGGTGCTGCTGCTTGACTCTCTCACCCGGCCCAACGGTATTGCCCTTTTTCCCGATGAAAAACGGCTGCTGATAGCCAATTCAGACGGTGCGAAGCCCTATTGGTACATCTATGATATCGAAGGGGATCGACTCAAAAACGGCCGTATTTTTTACTCGGCGAAGGAAAAGTTGCCCGGCGCGCCGGACGGACTCACAATTAACCGAGAGGGCATTGTCTTCACCTCCGGCCCGGGCGGAATATTGATTCTGAACGCGCAGGGGAAACTGCTCGGACGCCTGCGCCTGGAAGAGCCGGCCTCCAACTGTGCACTTTCTGATGACCAAAAAACGCTATACATTACGAACAATAAGCAGGTACTTCGCTGGAAATTGAGATAAACCTTACCCCATATCCCTCGAAACCCATTGCTCAAAGCTCAAAGCTCATTTCTCAAAGCTCACTGCTCACAGCTCATTGCTCCTAACTATCTTAACTTATGAAACTTTACCGAACAGAACGCGGAATTATTATTGAAAAAGAAAATCAATTCTATTTGCTGGAAGGCCGTGAATGGAACGCCTACATCAATGACGACACCTTATATCAGAAGATCGCAGAAGATGTGGAAAAGGCACCGATAGTGACCGATTTGGGAAACATTCTGGCGCCCATGGATCAACAGGAGTTATGGGCCTGTGGCGTCACCTACCTGAGAAGCAAGATCGGGCGCCAGGAAGAAAGCGCGGGCGGAGGAGATTTCTATGCCCGGGTATACGAAGCCGAACGCCCCGAAGTATTCTTTAAAGCCACCGCCCACCGGGTTTCGGCCCCGGACAAGCCGGTACGCATACGGAAAGATTCCGGTTGGGATGTACCCGAACCCGAACTGACCCTCGTGGTCACTTCCTCCGGGAAAATCGTGGGGTACACCATCGGAAACGACATGAGCAGCCGAAGCATAGAAGGGGAAAATCCGCTCTATCTGCCCCAGGCCAAAACCTACGACGGATGCGCATCTGTGGGGCCCTGCATCCTGGTGACCGAAGAAGCGCTGCCTTCAGACACCCGCATCCACCTGGAGATCCGGCGGGAAGACCGTTCCGTATTCCAATCTTCCATCCCGATCAGCCAGATGAAACGAACACCTGAAGAGCTGGTTTCCTTTGTTTTCCGGGAATGCTCTTTTCCCCACGGATGCCTTATCATGACCGGCACGGGCATTGTACCGGACCATGATTTTACACTCCAAAGCGAAGATGAGGTACTGATCCGCATAGACGGCATCGGGGTGCTGAAAAATACGGTTGAATAGGCCGGTTCAATCCCAGTTAATCACCTCATTCAGATGAGCAAGGCGCTTATTCCACCAGTTTTTTAAAGGCTCGCTGTCTTTATTGCGGGAATCTGAGTACCACCGTTCATAATTCAGTTCCCGCGCTTTTTCAAGAACCGTAGACATAGAGTCAATATATGCCGGCATAGAGGCCATAACCGCATACCTCTCATTCCACTTTTCCTTATACCGCTTCTTAAATGCCGGGTCCTCAAAAAGCTTCACAAAAAAAGGTTGTCCACCCCACCCGTTTCTTCGGCTTAAATGCGGAATACGACCGTAAAAATCGCGGTAAAAACTTTTGCCGTCGTCTTCATAGCCATACCCGCAATCAAAATCCCACAGAGGCCCCATCCTGATCTTACTGTTGACATCTTTGTACATGTATACACTGGCGGGTACCTGGAGTTCAAAATTCATCAGCATGTCATTGATCAAAATATAATCGATGAGGTTATCCACATCTATGACTTCCTCATACGTCCGGTCATTAACGGCAATTTCCAGGTTATTCAACTCTTTTTTGATGGCATTGAGACTTTCGGTGGTGATCTCTTCGGGCGACTTCACCAGTACCGGCAGGTCATAAATCTCCGTCCGGAATTTGACATCATCGTCATAATGAAAATCCAGTTCCACCAGGAAACCCCTTTCTTCATCAATGTCTACCCGTCCCTTACCGGTCTGAACCTGTTCTGTCAGAATGTAGGTTCCGGCGTAATTCCCGTTTAAAACCACCTCAACATGCCTGAAATGATGGGTAAAAGGCAGACCGAAACGCTTCCCCAACTCAAGCCCAAGAATGTTCTGCAAGAGTGTAGGGCTCCGGTAATCGGCCAGTAACACCCAGCTTTTAGCCGCCGTAAGTCCGAATAGTGACGTCTTCTCCCCAAATTTTATCCTGTACGGTTTTTTAGGATTATCCCAGGTAGAATTTCCCCGCCCTCTGATCTCATCTTCAAACCCGGTTCTCTCCAGGGTATAGGCCGGATCATCCGAGCTGATCCTGATATTGGTTTTAATATAATTTTCTTTCGAAACCACCTGGGCGCCGTCACGTGTATCGATGTAGATAACGGGCAAACCGGTGTCGGTAAGAACAGGCCCTACTTCTATCGGGAAGCGGGCCGTATATGCTTCATTTCCTACTTCCACCCATATTTCCACTTTACCTGCTGTAAACGCGTCGCCCTGAACTACTTTATACTCTCCGGCTTCCCGGGTAGAGCCGTCAGAGTATACATATTGCAGTTTCAGTCCACTGAGGTCAAGCGGCTCCCCTATCCGATAACTGGTCTTTTCAGGTAAAGTACTTACTTCCAAAGAAGTGATGTAGGCAGGCTCCACAGGTGGTTTCTCCCTGCAACCCATCCCTATCCCCACTATAATAAATAACCAAACCCTGAGTTTCATACTACCCTTATTTTATACAATTTAAAATTCTACTAATCCCGCGCCCCAGGAGGACAATACTGCTTCAAAAAGCGGGTAAACAGCGTAACCAGGTGCTTATCCCGCACCCCGTGGTTCCGGTTCGGATACGGCATAAACTGGAACTGACGGTTATGCTTAATCAACTCATTCACCAACATCTCAGCGTTCTGATAATGCACGTTGTCGTCACCCGTACCGTGAATATACAGCAGGTTACCTTCGAGGTTTTTGGCGTGGGTCACCGGCGAGCCCTCTACAAAGTCTTCCAGGTTTTCCTGGGGCAGCCCCATATACCTTTCCTGGTAAATATTGTCGTAGGTCAGTTGGTTTGCCACGGCCGCTCCGGCTATACCGGTCTGGTAGAGCTCCGGATATTTAAACAAGAGGTTTAGGGTAGAAGATCCCCCGCCGCTCCATCCGTGTACCGCTATGCGGGAGGCATCTACAAACGGATAGGTAGCGATAATCTTTTTACAGGCCATCGCCTGGTCCCGGATATTCAGGATGCCGATATTCCGGTAAATGGCTTTGCGCCAGGCCCGGCCTTTCGGCGCGGGAGTACCGCGGTTATCCACCGACATGTAAATATAGCCGTCGGCCGCCATATCGCCCTCATACAATCCGTTTCTGCCTATACCGTAACGGTCTGTAACCGTTTGAGAGGCCGGCTCTCCGTACACCAGGAACACCACCGGATATTTCTTTGCAGGGTCAAAATTCAGAGGCTTGGCCATCCAGGCATCCATTTCCACCCCGTCTTCGGTCACCACCTTAAAGAATTCTACGTTAGACTTCGCTTTTTTTGCAGGATCAAATTTTTTCAGGATACTCCCTGAAGCATCAATGGACTGATGGTCAGGCAAGGTAATGGCTTCGCTCATGGGCGGGGTGTAATAATTGGAGAAGGAATGCACGGCGAAGCGGCCGTTGGGTGAAACCTGGTAGGAGTTCGTTCCTTCCAGAGCGGTGGGAGTTACCCGCTGGGCTTCACCCGAGCCGTCGATCTTCGAGCGGTAAAGGTAACGTTGCGTGGCATTAAAGGGCGAGGCCAGGTAATACACCCATCCGCCGGCTTCGTCTACCGCCAGGGGTGAAATCACATCCAGGTTTCCTTTCGTTACCAAAATCTCCTTTTTCCCGTCCCGCGAAACCCTGAAAATATGGTTCCATCCGTCCTTTTCACTGATCCACAGAAACTCATCATGGCCTTCCAGCCAGCGCCAGCCCCCTTCGCTTCCGGCCCAACTGGTTCTCACATCCACCCAGGCCTCGTCTTTTTCCTCATAAAAAACTTTTGCGTCACCTGTTTGGGCATTGGCATAAAAAAGTTTACTATGATTCTGCTTGCGGTTCAATTGCTGCAAAATCAGTTCTGTCGCATTCTCTGCCCAGTCCATCCGTGGAATATAATGCTGGCGGTTGTCGCCCGGCACCTGCATCCACACCGTTTTTCCGTCGCCTACCGACACCACTCCTATTCGACAGGCCGAGGGCGTCTCTCCCACTTTCGGATACTCCACCGGTATCGTATACGAATAAATGGAATCCGTGGTATTGATCATATAAAAATCGCGGATGGTATTCGCATCAATCTCCCAGAAAGCGATGCTTTTGCTGTCGGGACTCCACCGGAAACCGTCGCGGCAATCGAATTCCTCTTCGTACACCCAATCAAAAGTGCCGCTGATCAGTTTGCCTGTACCGAAAGTCAACTGGCGAACGGAGCCGTTCTTCAGGTCTTCCACATACAGGTTATTCTGACTCACGTAGGCGGCACGGGTGCCGTCAGGCGACACCTTGGCAAACATCAGGGAAGCTTCGGGCAGGGTTTGTCCCAGGCGTTTCAGCGCTCTGGTCTTCAGGTTCAGGAACCAGTAATCGCCCCGGGTGTCGTAGCGCCACACCCTCCGGGTATTGGTGAAGATCAATACCGATCCAAAATCTTGGGAAAAGGCAAAATTTCGCACGTTCAAAGGCTTATCTGCCCCCGCGGGTGTCAGCCACGCCGCCGGAACCACCACTTCTTTCGCTTTCGTTTTAAAGTCGCTTTTCACTATAGCGCCTTCTTCTACCGAATAATTGCCGTTACCGTCTTCGGTCCACTGCGAAACTCCTCCGCGCTGGGCCTCCGCCCGAAGAGCTACTAAAATCAGCACAAATACTATAATCTTTCTAAACATAATATAAAAATGTTATTAGCTTAATACGTTTTGGTTATCACAAAGAATCTGCTTATAAAAGAAGTAAAAAAAACTGAATCCTGAAAGCAGAATCAAATTCAGGGGATATTTGGTCAAAATGTGGAGGCAAAATTAAGAATAACATGTCTTGGGTATTTAAGTGCAAACTCTTCTGCACTAAATAATTTTATCTTCCTTAACTATTTGGAAATATTACCTTTCTATGATAATATTGGACTTTAAACCTGTAACCACTTGAAAAAAATACGACTTATCACCATTCAGTTTGATACCGAAATTGCATCCCATGAGCTCCCGGCATTCCGGGGGGCAATTGCACAGAAGGCAGGGTTTGAGCATACCTTGTTTCACAATCATCTGGATAACGGCTCCTTTGCCTATCGATTCCGCTGATACAGTATAAGAGATTCGGCAAGAATCCTGCTATACTCTGCATTGAGAACGGGGTGGACGAAATTCATCATTTTTTCCAAAACAAAAGATCAAGTCATAACTTCCAGTAGAATAAGGATTAAGACGTACAATCGAGATCCTTTCGGACCTACTTAAACATGCTCTAAAACCGTAGCGGCGTTACACATATTTTCACTCAATATCTATTGCCTATTAAATTTTTTGTATATTTAGGAATCGAATTCCTAATCATACAGAAAATGATTCGCCGAGACATTGCCAAAAAGGTAACAGAGTTATTAGGGAAATATCCGATTGTCAGCATCACAGGCCCGCGGCAGTCAGGAAAAACAACCTTAGCCCGGATGTTACGTCCGGAATACAAGTATGTATCGCTTGAAAATCCTGTAGATCGCTTGTTTGCCCAGCAGGACCCCCTAGGTTTTTTAGAAACCTATCAAAATGGTGTTATTTTGGATGAAGTACAATATGTGCCCGAGTTATTTTCCTATTTGCAAACCTTCACAGATGCCCGACAACGGACAGGAGAGTACATTCTGACCGGCTCTCAGAATTTCTTGCTCATGGAGAAAATTACACAGTCACTGGCCGGCAGAGTGGCTATTTTTAATCTGTTACCCTTCTCACTAGAAGAATTAAAAGTAACGGAATATAGATCTTCGGACTGGGAGAGTCAACTGGTTCACGGATTCTACCCCCGGAAATTGGTGGCTAATATCGATGCGGATACATTTTACAACAACTATTTACAGACCTACGTAGAAAGAGACGTCAGGCAAATTAAAAACATTCTTGATCTCGATTTATTTCAACGTTTTATCCGTCTACTGGCAGGAAGAATCGGGCAGCTATTTAATCAGAGCAGTTTAGGTGTAGAGTTGGGGCTGGATAATAAAACCATTAACTCCTGGATGTCGATATTGGAAACGTCATTCATTGCTTACAGGCTCAATCCCTATTTTAACAATTTCAATAAAAGACTTGTCAGTACACCCAAAGTATATTTCTACGACACCGGACTGGCGGCCTATTTGTTAGGAATTCGCAGCGAAGACGAGTTGAGTATACATTTCGCCAAGGGAAATTTATTCGAGAATTTTGTAATTAACGAATTACTCAAAAATACGCTTAATAAGGGCAAAAGACCACAATTCTACTTTTGGAGAGATGCTGCCCAGCAAGAGGTAGACCTGATGATCCAAAACGGCACCCGTCTGGAAGCAATAGAAATCAAGGCCGGAAAAACCATTCAACCGGATTATTTTAAGGGGTTGGCCTATTTAAAAAAGATTAACCCCGATATTCATCTTCATTTGGTTTATGGAGGTGACGAGCTTCAAAAAAGAAGCGAGTATCAGGTCTTGGGTGTAAATCACCTTAAGGAATTTATAAAACCCTAAGAAGAAGAACTAGCTCATAGCTAAAATCAAATATCAAATGAAAGCACTTATCATTGGAGGCACAGGAGCCACAGGCAGGGAAGTCGTAAAACAACTTCTCGAAGACACACGTTTTGAGGCCGTGACCGCATTGGTCCGCCGAACGTATTTTGACCCACATCCCAAACTTCAGGAAATCGTGGTTGATTTTGAAAACCTGGACCGGGAGTATATTCGGGGGGATGTTGCTTTTTCCTGCCTGGGAACCACCCTGAAAGACGCCGGTAGCAAGGAGGCGCAATGGCGCGTGGACCACGACTACCAACTGGAATTTGCCCGGATGGCCCGGGCGAACGATGTGGACAGTTTCGTACTGCTGTCCGCTTTCGGTGCAAATGCCCGATCCGGTATATTTTACAACAGGATGAAAGGCACCCTGGAACAAAACGTAAAAGACCTCGACTTTACCCAATTATGCATCCTCCAGCCCGGCGGAATAGAAAGACCCCATACTACCCGGGCAGGCGAAAAAGTGATGATCAACGTACTAAAAGCCTTCAATGCCATAGGCCTGTTCAAAGGCTATGCACCCATTGCCACCTCCCGCCTGGCCAAAGCGATGATTGCTTCCGTCTTTGAATTTAAAGAAAAATACAAGATCGTTAATCTGAAGGAAATCAGGGAAATTTCAGGCGCAAATTGAATGTATAGGAATACAATTCGTCAGGTGCTGACGGTACCGGGGCCTATAACGTCTTCCGGAGTACCGTTCGCTGGCGATCGGCCCGGTTGACCGCCCGCGTAAAGTCTGACCATTCCTGCCGGGTTTCGCCAGGGTATCGCCCACCGTCGATCACCACTTTCCGGATATACCGCCACATACCGGGCTGTATTTCCACCACCTGAGAGGTATAACTCCCGAAGCGGGTTTCCAGATACACATCCCGGGGTTTGTTTTCCAGCACAAACCCGGCGGGTATATTGACGGTTACCGTATCCTCCTCCGTGAAAGCATACAGGTTAGGATTCAGGTAAAATTCCCGGTCGCCCGTTACCTTGTCTGTATCTTCCGGAAAGAAAGAAGTGAGTACATAGGGCTGGAAGAAAAACCTTTCCCCGGAGAAACTGCCCCCGACGGGCGCCTTAAAACGCCCCGTTTCACTGACCTCCTCGCCTATGGTTTCTAAAAGGAATTCATCCCACACGATGTCGGATAACCTGACTTTAGCCGTCAGCCAGCGCTTTTGCTTCTCTTTGTCTTTCGTGCCGGCCAGGGAAGCGGCTTCCTCCTGGCGGATTCCCCTGTATACACTTCCGTACCGTACCTCCGCAGAGCCGTCCTTTTCCAGCTTGATTTCCACGCTGGAAACCAGGGTATTCTCTTCGGAACCATAAGACCGGGTATTCACGAGGCGGGATGTTTCTTCGGTAATCAGTAAAGCTTTCCGGTTGCCCGTAAAACTGCCCAGGTAGCCAAACGGGGAGGTTTGACTGGTACATTCGAGCCAGACGGTGTCGCGGGCGGTGGGTATACACGCGATAATATGATTGAACGTATTTTGCGGAAAATCGTCCGTTTCCGTAGCCGGAATCCTTTCCCCCGCATTCACCAAAGCCGGATAGGCGTTTACTCCTGCCTCCTTTAGCAGCGCCAGGGTGTAATTGGTCAGTGCTTTACAGTCTCCGTACCCCTTTTCCGCCACCACCGATGCCGGCAAACTCTGCCAGCCACCCAGGCGGAAAGAAATATTAAAATAGCGGGTATGTCCCTGCATGAAGCGATACACCCGCTTCGCCTTCTCCAGGGTATCCGTTTCCGCACCTATAACTTCCCTGATCTTCTCCCGCGTAGCCTCGGGCAATACATCCCGCCCCCGGTTCAGACGCAAATAGAAGTCTCCGATGTCTTTCCAGGAAGAAACCGTACCTGTATACTTGTCAATCTGGAAATGCAGGGGGGCAACGGCTACCCGGGGCAGAGAACCGGGCGCAAGAAACCGCTCTGAAGAAAGCGCATTGAAATTTTCCAGCTTCCAGGTTTCCGTCTTCCAACCGCCTTCTACGGTGGCTACCGAAGGCTGGGCCAGGTGAACGGTGCGGGCCCTGTAGCCAATGCCAACCGGACTTTTGATCTGGAAGGTGCTTTCCACAACGGCTGTTTGCAGAGAAGGTACGGGTGTCCAGTCCTCGTAAAAAAAGGTTTCACTGCTTTCTTCTTCAGAAATAAATTCCAGGATGTACGGAAAACCCAGGTGTTTCCGGTCTAAGGAGACCGTCTTTACCCGGATGTCTGTAGCGGAATAATCAAAGGGATTCACGGCCACGTCGCGGATATCCGAATTCCTGCTTTTCAGCAACAACTCCCCCCGGGTGTTGTACGCAGCCGCCTCCAGTTTCCGGACCTTCCGGAAAGCGTCATAATAGGCGATATAGGTGTCAAAAGCAGCTTCTCCCTGCTTATTCAGAATAGCCACTAACCGGTACTTGCGTACGAAAACCTTATTGGTCTTTTCTACCGTTATCGCTGTTTGCTCTTTAAGAATAACCGCATTCGCGCCTTTCAAAAGGTCTTCCGAAACCGTGGGAATATCGGGCTTCTGCGCTTTTACCTGTACGGCCACCAACAAGAATATGATCCACTTTCTCACTTCTTCCTAAAGACGATTTGTTCATTGCCTTTCCTCACCTCATAACTGAAAAGTTCTTTCAGGTCGTGGTAAGCCTCGGCGTAATAGACCGGCTTCCGGATATAGCTCCGGGTCATCACCGTCACCGTACCCGCCTCCTTATTTTCAGCCACCTGATAGGTGTAACGGGCCGAATTATCACCCAGCGCATATCCTTCCGACTTCGGCAAAGATTCCACCTCATACCCTTCCGGTATTTTGATGGTGTGGGAAAAAATATCCTCGTAAGACCACCCGAAATCCACCGGATACAGGCGTTCTTCCAGGGTAAACGGGTTCTTTTTGAGCTGCTCACCCAACATAGGATTAAAATAGATAAGATCAGGGTCATCCAGCTCTTCGTCTGAATAACTGAACGCGTACTGTACTGACAAAGGCATTTCATTGTCCTCCAGATTCCGCACCTCCAGCTCCTCAATGGTGAATCCGCCCAGCTTTTTCCGGAACTCCAACAAGAAATCTCCGCCTTGCGCATAATAGTTTCTTCGCACTTCCACCCCCCTGTATCCCAGGTAATTCCGCTCTGCCCGGCCTTTGACACTCCCCTTCTCCAGATCGATTTCCGACGTAAAACTCATGGTCTCCCAATACTTAGCCCGGGGAACAATATCAATGAATGTACCTCCGCCCGGCTTCACTTCAAAACCCGTCAGATTCAGGCATTCAAAGGGCAACATACCCATGGGCATGGCCTTATCGGTAATATCAATAAGGTAAGACTCTTCTCCGATATCCACTTTCGCGATGATATAGTCAAAACTGTCCAGCAAAGGAAATTCCCGGTTGATCGACCCGTTACTGCGACGGCTCAGGATCACCGGAGTCGCCTTCAGATCAAGCTCACGAAGCAGACTAATAAACAAGCCGTTGACCTGGTTAGGGGTACCCGCCTTGTTCTCCAGCACTTTTTTCTGTTCGTTTTGGATGAATACACTTCCCTGCTTATCGTTGATCTTAAAACTGCCACACCAAGCCTTGTAGGCGGCTTTGAGACGCTCTTTCGGGTCAGAAATTCCCTTGAAACGACTCACCTCCTCTTTCAGGAAACCGGTTCGGCGCAAAATAGCACGGCCAAAATATTCGCTGTTAATCAATGTAGAGTTAATGGCATTCCAGGTCGTGGAATACTCCCTCGGATTGCTCCACGGAAGTTTCGCTTCGATCAGCTCAAAATCAATTTTCGAAATGAAATTATCCCGTGCACTGATATAGGGTTCATCGGTAAAAGCAGGAACATTCTCCAAGGCATACCGAAAGAAGCTCCCCATACCGTCTAACTGGGAATGCCCCAGGTTCATATTTCGCTTCTCAAACTTCTTCGTCTCAATGGGCAGGTAGCCGGTCATCAGCATGTGGTAACCCAGAAAATGGGGAAACCCTATACTGTACTCACTATAAAGAACAGGATATTGGGTCTGGAAGTACCAAGACCGGGGTTTGTCGCGTACCGTCATGGGAGTAGACACCGTATAGGCATATTCGATGATACAGTCAGCCGTCACATTCGGAAAGGTGACTTTTTTATTGTAAAAGGAATCTTCCAGTTTGGTTTCAAATATGTCTTTGGAAGTGACCTCACTAAAGCTCATCTGCCCTCCTTCCAGGCGATAGGTTCTCCCCCGGAAATCCGCTATAGTTTCTCCGCTTTTGTACTGAGGCTGGCGGTAGATAATATTTACAATCCCCAGATCAGTGGCATTTTCGGAAAGCACCCGCACCTTGACATGGTAGTCGGTATTGATCACAATTCCTATATCTTCCTGATACGAAAAATAGGTATACCCGTAATCGTAAAGAATGACCGCCTCTGCGGCAGGGTCTACTTCGTACACCTTTTGCGCCAGGTCACCCCTCGTAATCATTCCAAAACGTATGCCCTGCTCTTGTGCCAACAGGGGAAATTTCAAAAGTAGTGCGAGAAGCACTCCGCCACATTTCAACAAAAATTGTGTCATAAATAATCCATTATCCGTGCAATTCTATAACGAAAAAAGCCCTCTGTTTGTTATATTCCGGTCATTTCCCCTGGATCGTACGAATAATTTCGTCGCCTACTGCCGTCCTCAGATCCAGGGCGGAAATCTTGTTGTTATCCCGGGTAGGATACACCCGGTTCGAAAGGAACACATACACCAGGTTATATTGCGGGTCTACCCAGGTAAATGTACCCGTATAGCCTGAATGGCCGTAGCTTTCCGAAGAGGCCATCTGCGGGCCATTGGTGATCTTTTTATTGAAATCCAACTTATCAAAGGCGATGGCCCTGCGCAGGCCTTCAAACTGGTAAGACGTAGCTTCTTTCACCACCTCCGGCCGAATGTACTGATATCCTCCGAATTGTCCCTTTTGCAGGTACATCTGCATGAGTTTGGTGAGGTCATTGGCGCTGCCGAAAAGTCCGGCGTGACCCGATATACCGTTCAGCATCCCCGCTCCTTCGTCATGCACCCGTCCGTGAATCTGGGTTTTCCGGAAAAGCGTATCTTTCTCGGTAGGAACGATCCGGTCAAGGCCGAAAAACCGCCGTGGGTTATAGGTAAGCGTATAGGCTCCCAGTCCACGATAGGTTTCTTTCAGGAAATCCTCCCATTTTTTCCCGGTCAGCCTTTCCATAAACACCGGATAGGTATAATAATGGAGGTCGGAATATACGTAGCCCTGCCCGGGATTTACCGGCGATACTTCAATCTGTTTGAATACATAGTCGACCCGATCCCGGTTCATAAACAGGGTATCGGCGATCTCCACGCTGTATTGTTCCGATTTTTCGCTGGAAAAAATGCCGGGGAACCAGGTAATGGTCTCCGTACTGAGCGCCCGGTTCCATACGGCTTTATTCTCGGCCAGGGTTTTTTCGTAATTGACCACGTATTGCTGAGGGCGTTTAAACAACTTATCCCAAAACGTGCGGCGTTCAGGCTCCCGGATAAACAAAGGTTCTATTTCGGGATGAAGCCGCAGCGCCTTTTGCAGGGTAGCCACGGAGTCGATACAGTTCATCCAGAAGGGTATCCAGGCCTTTAGTCCCGAGCGGTGGGTCAGCATGTCGCGGAAAGTCAGCCCGGCCTTATTGCTATTGGCAAATTCGGGATAATAATCGGCAAAAGTTTTATCCAGATCAAATTTCCCCTGGCTCATCAGCTCCATTACGGCCAGGGCCGAGGTACTGATTTTGGTCACACTGGCAAAATCATAGATATCGTCTACCTCTACGGCACCTTTCGCCCTTCTGCTTTCGGAAAGACCGCGAACGGTGGAGGTAGCGGTGTTTTTACTGTCCATGGCTTCGGCCTCATTGGTCTGCGCGAAGTCTTCCCCTTTTTCCGGAGAATCGTCATGCATCTCCGCCTCCTCATACGTATGGTAACCGTAAGGCCGCTGGAAGATTACCCGCCCGTCTTTGGCGATTTCCAGTACCGCACCAGGATACGCTTTTTCCCGGATGCCCAGTTGCATCACCGAATCTACGCGGGCGTTCAGCACCCGACTATCCAAACCTACCATTTCGGGCGTTCCGTAGGCCAGTCGACCGTTTTTCTGTACCCATGTGCCGGCGCCGGCGGGGTAAGTATCGTTGACCGTCACAGGCAGGCGACCGTTCATTTCAATGCCTCCGAAAACGGCCATGGCCGCCGCTTCTTCCATGTAAGAAGTAGACTGGTTGGCCATCACCAGCGACCTGAATTTCCCGACTCCTTCCAGCGTATCCAGTACATAGGGGTTGCCAAAGACGACCAGGATGGCGTTTTCCCTTCCCGAAAGTTCATTCAGGGCTTCCTGCATATACGGCTCAAAGCCGTAGTTGGCGCCCGGACGGTTATTGTTCAGGTGCAAGCCGACAATCAGGTTCTGTGATGCGCTTAACTTCGACCTCAGGGTATCCAATCCCGAACCTTTATGGATACTCACCCGGTCTGTCAACGTATAATTTTCTGCCATTTTCTGGAAATACGTCTTGCCCTCCGCACCTATGGAGACCACCAGGGTATTCCGGCGGAGATCCTGCACCGGAAGGTCTGCGGTTTCCAGGGCCACCAGGGTTCTTTCCGCCAGCACCCGGTTCAGGAAGTCGGATTCCGCCGTATTCAGGTCTTCGATCAATCCTTCCATTTTCACCGGCGCGTAGTGGTCGAGGCCCACCCAGGCCTTGGCTTTCAGAATGCGCTTTACCCGCTCATCCAGCAATTTCAAGGGTATTTTCCCCGACTGTACTGCCGCCTTCAAGGCATTGAAGGCCACCGGCACATCCATAAAAGTTTCCAGCACATCATTTCCCGCCAGGAAAGCCTCCACCATCGCTTCGCCGGGTTTAAAGTTCTTCACCGCCCCTTGCATGTCCATGGCATCGGTAAAGGTCAGTCCTGCAAAGCCCATCTCTTTCCGAAGCAGATCCTGCACAATTTTTGCGGAAAATGTAGAGGCCAGTCCGGAACGGGCTTCCAGGGAAGGAATATTCAGGTGAGCGGTCATGATGCCGCTCAGACCGTTATCAATCAAATATTGAAAAGGATATAGCTCATTGGCTTTCAGGTATTCTTTTGAATGCGGAATCACCGGCAGATCGTAATGGGAATCTACGCCCGTGTCTCCGTGTCCGGGAAAGTGCTTGGCCGTAGTCAGTAAACGCTGAGACTGCATCCCTTTCATGTACGCCAGCGATTTATTGGCCACGCTTACCTTATCCTCTCCCGCCGAACGGAAATTGATCACCGGGTTTTTCGGATTATTATTAATATCCACCACCGGCGCGTAATTCACATGAATGCCCATGCGTTTGGCCTGACGGCCCACTTCCACGCCCATCCGGTACAAAAGATCATCGCCTCCCTGCATAGCGCCCAGCGCCATCTGGAAAGGAAACCGAACCGTACTGTCGAGGCGCATGGCCAGGCCCCATTCCATATCCACCCCAATCATCAGCGGCACTTTGCTGATACTTTGCAGGCGGTTGGTAATCCGGGCCTGAACGGTAGGCTGTCCGGCAAAAAAGACCAGTCCGCCCAACTTATACTCCTTTACCCATTCTTCCAGTTTCTCCGGTTCATAGCCCTGTCCCGAGTAATTTCCTCTCGGCATCAGAATTTGTCCTACTTTATCGTCAAGCGTAAGGGTATTAAACACCGAATCAACCCACTTTTCATTGGTTTGGATCAGGAAATCAGGCTTTTTCTGAGAGAATCCGGCTATAGAGTACAGAAAAAGAACGGGCAAAAGAAAATATCGCATAGTATTCAATGGTAATCCTCAAAAATAATAAAAAAGGTCGGTAGGAAGACCACACTCCCGAGAAAATTAATACCGGGCAGGGCGACCTTTATTCATACGCCCGCAACCCGGGCCTTATAGTAGAAGCATATCCCTGCGTAGAAACCGGGAATCTGTAGAAAATACAATCTGAAAGGATAATTTTCTTATTTGCGGAATTTACCGGCTACCCATTTGATCATCTTCTTTTCTTTTTCCCAAAAGAAATTAAACTGCCCCAGACAAAAGCCGTATGCGAGAAGAAGTGCCTGATAAGCCGGGAATACGAACAAAATATAGGTGATGGTCTTTAACCACATCGGAGTATGCTCGTCAAATCCGAGGAAACCGAAAAAAGCCTTCCTCAGAAATACGACAGACGAACCCGCCAATGAAAATACGACTAAAACGGCGATGACCTGGAAGAGGCTCTCAAGTCCCCATTTTTCCTGTAAACGCGTAAGAACGGTTGATTTTTCCATAATAAACTACACCCTGAAAGGCCGGGTCGGCCCGCATACCGCAAAATTAAGCCCGTTTTTAGATTTATGGATACGGAAAGTGTAATATCTTCGCAGGAAATAGTTTCACGAACCTTATGACAGCACAGCCTTCGATTTTTCCATTTGGAATCCGGATAGACGAACCGGTGACCACCGCCACCGATGTACTGGTAGGTATCACCTGCCTGGTTTGTGCCTATAAACTTAGACCCCTTTCTAACGGAAGCCTCCTGCACCGACAAGTACTGCTCTACTTTTTCCTGATGGGCGTAGCCACACTTTTGGGTGGCATCATCGGACACGGGTTCCTGTATGCGCTGGGCTTTTTCTGGAAGCTGCCGGGATGGCTGCTGAGCATGGTCGCCGTCAACCTCCTGGAAAGGGTGATGATTCACTTTTCGGCCGCACGCCTTAGCCCCGCCATGCTCCGGTTTTTCTCCGTTTTTAACATCATTGAACTGATGATCTTCATGGGCCTGGCCTTCGGTACGCTCGATTTCCTCTATGTGCAGATACATTCCACCTACGGTTTCCTGGTGGTGGTATTCAGTTTTTGCGTGTACAATTACCGCAAAAACCATTACCCGGAGGTGATGAAAAATATGATGACAGGCGTGGGGTGGATTTTCCTGTGCGCCGTGGTATTTGTAGCGCGCATCAGCCTCAGCAAATGGTTTAATCATGCAGACCTGGCCCACCTGTTCATGTTTATCGGAGCCATTTATTTCTACCGCGGATCCAAAGGGTTAATGCAGGCCGGTAAAGATAACGCGGGGTAGGGCTTGTTCAAAAAGTCAGACGGCCTTGAACGATATTAAAAAAGGAGCCAAAATGCAAGCTGCTGAGGAGGCCACAAGAGTATACCTAAGGTATGTATTGTAGCCGGATTCCAAAACAACAAACCAATTTGACTCCTTACCAAACCTTTTCTACCTACCCGATAAAATCCGACCACCCAGAACCTTCATGGTATTCCATAATGGGTTCGGCATTGTTGTAATCAGACAGGTCGGTTGTTAATTTTTTAATATCCATCCGGATATGTTTTACACAATTTTCAAACAGATCTTTCCGGAATCCGCGCTCTACCATTTCATCTACATACTGAAGACATACCAGGCGCGCTATAATCTTACCCAACACCACCGTCTGGCGCTGAACCAAAACTGCGGGAAGTTCAAAATCAAGGTTCCCCCTGAACAGAGGCGCCACACGGGCCGTGCGCTCAAAAGTACCCAGATATTCACTGAAATTTGCTACTTTCTGTTTGCGCATCTGCTTCACCATAATCTCCGAAATCTGGGTGTACAGCATTTCATTCGAGCCTTCAAAAATCTGGAAAGGTCGGCTGTCTACTATTCCCCGGCCTGCGATATGGTCAATTTTGTATCCGCTTGATCCCGAAAGTTGTACGCAAATCTGGGCCGATTCCTGCATAAGATCGGTCACCAGGGCTTTCATGCTGTTGGCCTGCAAGCCTTCGCCCGCCACATCAAACGCGATACCGCTCATAGAAGAACTGTGCGCGCACATGCCCGATGCCAGGGTATAAGCCGCCTGTATCCGCGAAAGCTGGAACCGCACGGAGTCCATAGCCACCAGGGGTTGCCCGCCTACTTTACGTTGCGTGGTATGGGCCAGCGCCTCGTCCAGCATCCGCTGAATAAAGCCCATTCCCATGCCAGGAAACTGTAAACGACTGCGGTGCAGAATATCCAGCATCATCTTGATGCCGGTACTGTGTTGAATCAGTTTCTGGTTGTGAGGCACCTGTACGTCCACGGTGTTCAGTCCGTAAGGAATCATGTACAGTCCAAGGTTATTAAAATAATGCTCCACCACGATCTTCTGCCCGGGTTGGTTGTTGTCGGTCACGAAGAATTCCACGTCGCGGGCCAGGTCTGTTTCCTGAACTCTTTTGCGTGCCGCTACAATCCAGAAATCGGCCATGCCGGTCAGCCCCTGCCAGTGTTTTTGTCCTTTGATGGAATACCCCGTCTCCGTTTCACTGTAGCTGGTGCGCATATTTAAAGCGTCACTTCCGTAATCCGGTTCGGTAATCATCAGTCCCCCCATGGCCTGCTCCTGCATAAAGCGTTGGAAAATGGGCGCCTGAATCTCCGGGTTGCCGTATTTGGCAAGCGGTTCCAGGAAGAGGGCGATATTGATCCCGAATGTAAGGGAGAGCGGCAAGGCTTCGTACGAAGCCGCAGAAAGAATGCCCAGGCATTCACTCACCTGCGCTCCCCTACCACCGAACTCCCGGGGTATAGCTACCGACAAAGGATTCATTTTCATGATCCCGTTCCATACATCGTCCGGAAGGCCCCTGTTCAGGCTCAGCTCATTGATATTGGACTCGTCATGAAACAAAGATTTCAACCGGCCTTTGAAACGGTCGATAAATACATCAAATTTTTCTGTCATTGTTCTGTTATACCCGCCTAAACTAAAAAACTTCACAAATCTATGGATAAGACCGATAAAAAAAGTATGATCTTACGCATAAATAAATATAATCTTTTCAGGATTTGACTTTTCTGACGTTAACGGCCACCAATCCACGCTCTCTTTTTTCCACCATGAAGACCACTCTGTCTCTCTCCTGAACGGGTTCGGTAAGGTCATTCCTATGCACAAAAATCTTTTCTCCGGAGTTTCCGGTACTGATAAATCCGTACCCTTTTTCACTAAAGAAAGCGACGGTTCCTCTCCATTCCGGCTCCTCTCTGTCTACGGGAGCGGCACCCAGGAGAATCTCTTCGGGGTTGATTTCCTGGCGGTTTTGCTGATCCGTAGGTACCGAAGTTAAATTTCCGTATTCATCCACATACACCATCATGTCTTCCAGGCGCTTGCCTTTGTCGTTGCTCTGCTTCCTGTCTTCCAGGCGCTGGGCCTTCTCTTCCCTCTTTTTTGCTTTTTTCTTTATCTTTTCTTTCTTCGAAAAAGAATCACTCATACTTATTTTTTGGTTTGTTTACAATTTCATCTCCGGCAGTTCAAAACCGATCAGCTTCTGGATAGCCACCAGGTTACTGCCCTCTTCTCCCCTGTCGCAAAAAGATACCGCGTTTCCGGAAACACCGGCGCGGCCCGTCCGACCTATCCGGTGTACGTACGTTTCCGGCACATCCGGAAGTTCGTAATTCACCACAAAGGGCAGGGCTTCAATATCAATTCCCCTGGCCGCTATGTCGGTGGCGATCAGCACCGGCGCCCGGAAATTCTTAAAGTCTTCCAAGGCACGCTGACGGGCATTCTGCGACTTACTGCCGTGAATAGCCATGGCCGTAATACCGGATTTACCCAATTTTTTGGCCAGGCGGTCGGCGCCATGACGGGTACGCGTAAACACCAGAGAGCGGCTTTCCCCTCTTTCCCGGAGGATATCGATCAGCAAAGCGGCTTTTTCCTGCTTGTCTACAAAATACACCCCCTGCTGTACCGTCACGGCCGTAGAAGATACCGGCGTCACCGACACCGTAGCCGGGCGTGTGAGCATAGACGCCGCCAGTTTCCGGGCCGCATCGGGCAAAGTCGCCGAGAAAAACAGGGTTTGTTTCCGGTTTTTCAAATGCGCGGTCACTTTCTTCACATCGTGAATAAAACCCATGTCCAGCATCCGGTCTGCCTCATCCAGCACAAACGTATGTACCGCCCCGATATGGGCGTATTTCTGCTGCACAAGGTCGAGAAGCCTGCCCGGAGTGGCGATAAGAATATCCGCACCCTCTTTCAACCCCCTGATCTGGGGCGTCATAGACACCCCTCCATATATACACAAAATCCTTAAATCAAGATATTTGCCATATATATTAAAATTCTCTTCAATCTGCAATGCCAACTCCCGTGTGGGGGTCAGCACTAATGCGCGTATCCCTTTTCCGGCATTATTCTCCAGCGCTAAACGCTGAAGCATTGGGATGGCAAAAGCGGCCGTCTTACCGGTACCTGTCTGCGCGCACCCTATAAGGTCTCTCCCGTCCAGTATAAGGGGAATGGCCTTGGCCTGTATTTCCGTAGGAGAAAAATAACCCGCCTCATCTACAGCCTTGGAAAGAGGCTCGATAAGGTCCAATTCTTTAAAATTCAAATGTTTATATTTTAATGTTACGATTTCCGGACAAGCTCCGGAACGGGCAGCTGATAAAGCAAAACTGAGATAAGGATACCCTAACCAGGCAGAATATGCAAAGGCAGAAGCCAAATATTCCGCAAATATACCCATTTTTTTACAAAAATCCAACAGCGCAGCGACCGGAGCAGATCCCGATCCTGCCTTCTTTTCCAGAGAAGGATAGTCCGGCCCAAACTCCCGCAATTATCTTTCCCACACACGCTATAGCGTATACCTGACCTGTACCCGCACATCGGTTTTCACATTTCCTTCTATCAGATCCCAGCCACTTCCCAAAGGAGCCCCATCAGAGACCCGCGTTTGGGCCACTCTCAGCCAAACGTCCGTTTTCTTTCCCAAAGGAGTCCGAATAATGCCGTACCAGCGGATCCCCCGGCCGGAGTAGGCAGGGAAAGACACGGCAAAAAGCACATCGTTCTCATAGGCATAAATGCGGGTATCGTAGGAATCCGTACGAAAACCGGCTACCCGCGTTTTAAACTGCATACGCCGGTAACGGACCTCCACATCCTGGATCACCGCCCACCCCCGGCCGGGCGCCGTATCGCCGGACTGAAACGTATTGTACTGGACCTTGGACTGGAATTTCCAGGCTAGCGCCGGCTGGTAATCCATCCCCGCCACCGCCGTCCGCCTCTCCACCTCCGCCAGTTCCCGCATCACCGAATTGCTCCCGCTCACATTCCGAAGTTTCGAATCTCCCCTCCATGCCACCCAGGAGGTAAACTTCCGGGTAGGCCGGTAGTTCAGGCGAACCTGGAAATCCTGGCCCGCAGAAGCCCCGTCTACCCGGTATTTCAGCCAGGGAAACTGAAAGCTGTCGTAATATCCCGCCAACTCCCATTCCCGGCTGATCTTGTACTTTAGCCCTCCGTACACTCCCCGCTCATTAATGGTGCGGCTGCCTTCCGAAAATGCGTTGCCGTACAACGTATGAAAATTCACCCCGTAATGGCGGCGATTCAGGGAGACTTCTACCTGCTTCCCCAAAGATCCTACCAAGCCGGCGATGTACCCGTACCCTCCCGAAGATGAGCGTGCCGCTTCGGCAAAGAACGTGAAGTTATACCTTGTCCAGGAGACGTTGGGGCCCCAAACCGTATTGTATCTTCCCCCGAATTCATATCCATTGTAGGGCAAATCCCGCTTGCGGAAATCCCGGTCAAAGCGAGTGGTCAGCACCGAAAAACCCACCTGGAGATGATCCGAAATATAACGTATATTTCCGCCCAGGTTTTGTTCCGTGATGGCCTTTCGGCTACTGATTTCTCCTTCTGTACGGTGCATACCCGCGGAAAGTAAAGAGGTAAACTCATCCTCCTCACTGACCGACGCGTCTTTTCTTTTGTAGGAACCCATGCCTGTCACCTCTATCCGACCCAGTCGGTAGGTTGCGGCCCCTCCCCGGAAACCCCCGTTTTCCACCAGGGAATTGTAAGGTTTTATACCCAGGTTGCTCCGCCGGGTACTGTATACCGGTTCTCCTCCTTTGCCCGCCGCATAACCGCCCGCAAAAACCAGACCTTGTCCGAACTGCAGGAGATAATCGCCCACCACCAGGTTCCGCAGGTTTCCCTTGTGCTGGACCTGCAGATGAAAAGCAGTATAATCCAGAAAATTCTTTTCCCCCGGATCTTTCTCTGAAATAAAGCCCAGGCTGAAGTCTTTCGACCGGCTCAAGCGATAACGCGTATAATAACGCTGCCTGGTACCGGCATACTTTCCCTCTTTAAACCCCTGGGGTACTTCCAGGGTCATATCGGCCCGGAGTACCAGGTAATGGTCTACCGCTCTCCGAAGTACACTTTTGGGCCGGAGGTCTCCCCACCCCTCGCTAACGGTTACAAAAGGGATAAGCCGGCGAATTTCCTCCAGGGTAAAGCTCTCCAGGGCCTGTAATTCGTAGAGACTCAGGTAACGCCCAAACTTCACGCGGTGTTCCAGGAGCTCCGTAATCTGCCGCTCGTTCAGAAAAATGAGGGCGGAAAGGTCGTCCCGGTCTGCCCTGTTCAGGTCCAGGGGATGCTGATACAAAGTATACAGGGGCTCCAACCACTCTTCGTAATTCAGTTCTTCGCTCGCCGTCCACTGCGTCAGCAATTCCTGTATATTCATTTCCTGGCGGGGGTAAGTCTGTCCCCACGCCACGCCGCTCACCAGGATGCACAAAATCAACACCCTATTCATGGAGACGATAAATAAAAGTGGTGTGATGCGCTATACCTGCATAAGGGTGTGTGGCTATGCTGTAGAGGAAACCGTACCGGCCCGCCAGGATGCGGGTACCCCAATGCAGGCTTCGTACGGCCGGATCAACCCCGGCGGAAAAAGCCAGTTGTTCCCGAACCCGGTAGTGAAGGCCGAGGCGCATCGCACTTCCTCGCATGCCGTAATCCACTTGTCCGCTGATTTGGATATCAGGATGGGGAGAAACGCCCGCGCCTACAGCCAGCACTACCGGCCGCCCCTCCACCCATGCCGGAGACGCCATCAGGTTTATTCCCAGGCTGAACACAGGCGATGGCCTGACCAGCATGCCGACTTCACCCGTCACCGCGTTCCGTGTACCCATGCCCGAAGAATGCACACTCATGTACGATGCCTTCACACCCAGCGACACCCGGTCGCGGCGGTGCGCCAGGGCTACTGCGGCACGACTCTCCCTATAATGCCGGTCTCCAAAGCTGTCGGCCAAAAAACCGTAGTTCAACGTTTTTCCTGTAAAAACGCCCTGCACACCCGCGGTATGAAACCCCTCCACCGGCAGTATTTGCAAGTAGTTAAACGCCAGGAATGCGCCCGTTGCCTCGCCTATTCCGGCCGCGTTCTGGTAAAGGGAAGAATAGCCCGGAACCGCCACCATGGTGTTCGCCCGACCGAAGGCATCGGCCCCCAGAACCCCAAACTGGGCATGCGAAAAACAGGTGGAAAAGCACAATGCGAAAAAGAATGTGGATGTTTTCATAATTTTAACGTTTAGGGCGCTGCATGCAACGCCCGGACCTCTTGTGTGAATACGTGAAACGCCCCTGCATTTTTCTCTCCCGGGAACTACCGAACTCGAATGCAATTTAGCGTGCTGGCGGGACATAAAAATTCACTCTGGATAAGAAATGAATTGCTTCCCGGCAATTCATCCTTCACGGCCATAACCCAAAAAAATAATTTCCTCCAAGCAACGCGCCCGAAACCTGCTTCGTATACCTCCTATAGAATTAACCCGGTCTATGCTCAAAAAAATCTCCCTCCTGTTTTGCTTTTCTGTACTGTGCTTCCAGGCGTTTTCCCAACAAAAAACCCTTCGTATAGGTACCGTAAACCGGTCTAACGCTTCCCTGAAATCCATCCTGGAGCAGGTACAGTGGGAATACGGCGTAAGGGTGGAATACCGGGAAGACGACCTCCCCCAAACTCCCATTTCCGTGACCGCCTCGAAACAAACCCTCAGGGAATTCCTGGAAAAAATCATAAGCACCCATCAGCTGGACCTGACTTTTACCATGGACAACCCCAATTCGGCGGTTTTGTATAAGAAATCGGCCTTGGCCGAAAGTTTCAAAATGCCGGAAACATCCGAGTTTCAGCCTTCCCGCACTAACTTCACACTAACCGGTAAAATTGTGGAGAAAGAGTCGGGAGAAACCCTGCCCTTTGCCACCATCCTGGTGACATCCCGACCGGATATCTACGCCCAATCCAACGTAGACGGATACTTTTCCCTGCAAAATATTCCCAGCGATACCGTCATCATTAAAGTCACTTACCTCGGTTTCGTAACCCATACGGCCCGGCTCACTCCTTCTACCCCCGCTACAAACTACGTGGTGGAACTCCAGGCAGAACCCAATCAGCTAAAAGCCCTGGTGATACAAACCGAAAAAACGGAAATGGTACAGGCCAACCAGGTGGTGGGCATGGTAAAAATGACCCCACGAAATATCGCGAAATTACCCAATGTAGGGGAAAAAGACCCCTTCCGTGCATTCCAGCTGATGCCCGGGGTAAGCGCTTCTAACGAGTCGTCTTCCGGGTTATACGTAAGGGGCGGCACCCCCGACCAGACCCTCGTGCTTTACGACGGTTTTACCGTGTACAATGTAGACCACCTGTTCGGCTTTTTCTCGGCGTTTAACTACAATGCCGTCAAAGATATCCAGTTATACAAAGGAGGTTTCGACGCGCGCTTCGGAGGAAGAATTTCCGCCGTAGCCGAAATCACCGGAAAAGAAGGGAATACCCGGAATTTCAACGGCGGCATAGACATGAGCCTGCTCAGCACCAATGCCTACCTGGAAACTCCCCTCGGTAAAAAAACCACCTTTCTGCTGGCCGGCCGGCGCTCTTACAAAGGCCCCCTGTACAACAAGATCTTCAATAAATTTACCGAGTCAGAGGAGTCTTCCAATACCCCTGTAGGCGGTTTCTCGGGCCGGGGCGGATTCAACAACCTCCAGGCAGAGCAAAAAGCTACCTCCTACTTCTACGACATCAATGCCAAGCTGACTTTCAAGCCCAATAAACGCGACATATTCTCCCTGTCTTTCTTTAACGGCACCGACAACATGGACAACAGCAACAGCGCAGGCTTCAGCGGATTCGGCTCCTTTGGAGGTTCCGGTAGCCTCGGAAACACCACTACCGACGTTTCGGAATGGGGGAATACTGGCGCCAGTTTCAAGTGGTCGCACCAGTACAACAGCAAACTGTACAGCAACAGCCTCGTCAGCTTCTCCAATTACTACAGCGAAAGAGACAATTCCCGCAATATCAATATTTCCCGGAACGACTCCACTTTTGCCAGCCGCTTCGGACGATACGAAACCAACGACCTCCTCGACTTCTCCCTGAAAAGCGACTGGGAATGGAAGTTCATGCCCCGCCATCAGCTGGAAACCGGCATCATGATCTCCCAAAACCAGATTCGCTTCAATTATGTACAAAACGATACCACTACCATTTTAAACCGTGACGACTCGGGCATCCTGGCCGCCTTCTATCTCCAGGACCGCTTCCGACTGTTCGGCGACAAGCTGGAAATGATTCCCGGCTTGAGGTTCAACTATTTTAACCTTACAGAGAAAATCTATACCGAGCCCCGCTTCACCTTCAATTACCAGTACAATCCGCAAATCAAGATAAAAGGCGGCGCGGGCGTGTACTACCAGTTTATCAAACAGATTAACCGGGAAGATATTTCCGAAGGAAACCGCAATTTCTGGATACTGGCGAACGACAGCAACCTGCCCGTAACCGAAGCCCGCCACCTTATCCTGGGCGCAGCCTACGAACGGAAAAACTACCTGCTGGACATTGAATTTTACAGGAAGAAAAATTACGGTATCACAGAATATACCCTGAGGTTCGTCCCTTCATTTTCCAACGGAGGGCCCGGCATGCCCGGTAACGGCGGACTGGACACGGAAGAGACTTTTTTCAATGGCAACGAAACCATACAGGGGGTAGATATCCTCGCACAAAAAAAGTTCGGGAGTGTAACCGGGTGGCTGGGATATACCCTGGCCCAGGCCGTACGGGAAGTAAGCGCGTTTTCTGACCTCCCCTACTATTCAGACCAGGACGTACGCCACCAGTTCAAAGCCGTGGCTACCTATACCCTAAACCGTTGGGACCTCTCCGGAACCTGGATATTTTCGACAGGCAGGCCCTACACCTCCATCATCGGGGCTTACGATATCACCCTGCTTGACGGTACCGTAAAATCGTTTACCAATCCTACCGACAAAAACGCCAACCGTTTCCCGGCGTATCACCGCCTCGATGTCTCCGCGAATTACAATTTCAAAAACGGAACCATTGGTTTTTCTGTCTTTAATCTCTATAACCGACAAAATATCTGGTACAAACGCTTTGAAGTAGTACGGGAAAACGACGTCTCCGTATTGCAGACCACCAACGTCACGTACCTGGGGATTACCCCGAACATTATACTGAGCCTGAAACTGAAGTAAATAGGCCCCAACCGAAATTAAAAATTTTACCTATGCGCAAAATTCTCTTCCTTCTCACTCTGACCTCCTGCCTGGAAGTACGCGACGTGATTACCCCGGGCGACAAACCCGTGATTGAAGCCTACCTGGCCGCTGGACAACCCGCGAGTATGAAAGTCTTTACCGAAATTCCTTATTCCGAAGAAGATTCCACCTATTCAGAACCCCTCACCGGCCTCTCCATCACCCTCAAAGGCAGTAACGGGCAGCAATGGGTATTGACAGAAGGGGAAGACGGCGTATACACTTCCCCCGAAAACCTGGGAGAAGACGGCACTACCTACAGCATGAGTTTTCAGCACAATGGGCGGACCGTTTCAGCAGAAACCACACTTCCGGAAAAACCCACGGGTTTTCAAACCGATACCGAAGTGGTATACCGCACATCCCGAAACCTGGTAGGCGGTTTTCTTCCCGGACAGGGCGACTTTGAGCCGGAAGAAATGACAGACATTAACCTCAGCTGGCAAAACCCGGAAAACATTTACCACTTTGTGGCGGTAAGTGTGCTGGATGAAAATGCATCCCAGATTGTCACCGGCACCGGCAGTAACGGATTTATGCTGGGCCCACCTAACCGACGGTTCAACAACGAGCCTGTTCAGGGAGAGTCGGCCGTGGTGAGTTCCCGGTCTTTTGAATATTTCGGCCGACACGCGATAATCCTTTACAAACTAAACCCCGATTATGCCAGCCTGTATCAAAATCAAAGCAGCACCTCTCAAAACATTTCTACACCGGTGAGTACCATTACCAACGGACTCGGTATTTTTACGGGAATCAACGCCGATACCCTGGTGATCACCGTAAGAAGACAGTAGGGAAATATCCGAAATTACCTGTATTTTTGTAGGAAGAATTTGTCCGGAAGTATCCGGGTTACTGACTTTCCGGACACCCTTATAGCGGATCGCAGATTACTAAAAAACCTATGAAGAACCTTAATTTTCGTTTTCCCCTGATCATTATCGCCTTGTCTGTGCTGCTCGGATTTTATATGAACTACCGGGCCGGAATGACCTGGCCCGAAAGTCTGACGGATATGACATCTACGGGTAAAATCATCACTTACGCTGTTTTGTTCCTGGCAATCCTGGTATGGAAGAACCGGAAGTCCAAAGAATAGATACGTCTAATCCCGGATCTCTTTCCCGATCATATTTTCAAAATTCCGGAGTTCGCCCATCATGACCAGGATGTCGCGTTTGGTAAAAATATGATCCGCCATTACGTGCATGTTCACGGTAGATTTCTGGGTACGCATGCCCAGGAAGTTCTTCTTCTGTTCGAAGTATTTTATGGCGAGCAGTCTCAGGTTAAAGATATTTTCGAAGTCAATATCCCCCACCTTTTTTCCCAGATAGCGGTCAGGCACACGAATTTCCAGGATACTGCAATTGTCGGCCAGCTCAAAAGACTCTTCCACGCCTTTCATTTCCAGCTGTTTGGCGAACATGTTGGCCGCGATCTGCTCCGGGTTAAAAATAATATCGATGCCCATAGATTCCAACACGGCGAGATGCACGGAATTTATCGAACGGCTGATGATCTGTCGCGCATCGTGCTGTTTCATCAGGGCCGTGGTAATGATAGACGCGCCCACGTCTTCTCCGATGGCCACCACCACGGCATCGGTATCCTTGATAGGCAAGCTGCCGTACGCCGAGGCCTTGGAGGTATCCAGCGCAATGACATGGGAAATCTGGTTTTTCAGCTGCTCCACAATCTCGAAACGGGAGTCTACCCCGAATACCTCGTGCCCCATCTCTGTCAGCCTTACCGCCAGAGTAGAACCAAAGTTTCCTAAACCCACTACAATGTATTTCATTCTGTATAAAAATTTTAGCTTTCAGCCTTCAGCTATCAGCCCGGCTTTACAACACCTGCACACTTTCTTTAGGGTATTTATAATCTACACTCCTGTCTTTAGAGAAAAGTCCGAAAAGAATGGTAAACAGCCCCACCCTGCCCAGGTACATCAGCACAATAATCACCCATTTGCTGGCATCGGAAAGCTGAGGGGTGAGATTGAGCGACAAACCCACGGTACCGTATGCTGAAAAGCACTCGAACGCCACCATCTGCAAGGGAATCTCGGGGTCAAAAATACTCACCATGAACACCCCCATCCCCATAATGAGAAAAGACAGGAAAATCACCACATAGGAGCGCTGCACCGAACTGCCGGTGATTTCCCGGTTGAAAATCTCTACCCTTTCCTTCCCCTTCGCCAGGGCCACCACATTCAGAAGGGCCAGGGAAAAAGTAGTCACTTTGATTCCGCCCGCGGTAGAGTTGGGCGCCCCTCCTATCCACATCAGCAGGAGATATACCAGGATAGTTCCCTGGGTGATGGCCACCATATTCACCGCGTTGAACCCCGCTGACCGTGGCACTACAGACCCGAAGAAAGAGAGTACCCACTTCCCTCCTGGCGTCACGTGTTCGGCCAGGGTATGGTTATATTCCAGGAAATAAAAAGCAAGGGTACCTACCACCAGCAATATCGCGGTGGCGGTAAGCACCAGCATGCTATGTGCCGTAAGTATACGCGCCTGGTAGGTGTACCTTTCCCTGAAAAACAAATACCGAAGCAGCCCTTTCACAAAATGCCGCCCCGCATTATAGAGATCATTGACCACAGGAAAGCCTATTCCACCGAAAATAACCAATACCGCGATAATGGTCAGGAAGGGATAATTGAAGCGGTAAAGCGGATTATGGAGGCCGTCATGCACAATAGAAAAACCGGCGCCGCAAAACGCCGCGACCGAATGGAATACCGAAAAAAACCAGCTTTTGGCCGAATTGATCTCAAAATTACCGTCAATGGCCAGGAAGATCAGTACAGCCCCGGCTATCTCCACAAAAAAAGCGTAGAACAAGATCCGCTTCAAGATGGAAAAAAGCGACCCCGGCTCACTTAATTCCACGATATTGCTCAGCATAAGCTGGTTTCTCAGCGACATGCCGCCGCGGAACAAAACTGCAAAGAAATTGGTAAAGGTCATCAGGCCCAGTCCGCCTATCTGGAACAGCACAAAAAGGATTTCCGTACCCAGGGTGGTGAATTTGGTGGAGACATCTACCGTAGCCAGTCCCGTCACACACACCCCCGAGGTAGCCATAAAAGCGGCATCCACAAAACTGAATTTTCCGTAGGTGGCATGCGGCATAAGCAACATGGCCGTTCCCCAACAGATCAGAATCAGGAAGCTGATGGCGAAGAGTATGGCCGGGTTCATGAGCGAGTTCTTGATCTGCGTGGAAAATTCCATAAACCGCAGAAAAAAAAGCGTGGTGACCAGCAAATACAAAAAATAATCGGAACTCAGTATTTCAGAATGGCGCTTAAAGAAATTAAACCCAAGCAAAAGAAGAAACAGGACAAACTCAATGTTATGCTCCCGGTGAAAAAGGCCTTTTTTGTCGCTCAAAAATACGCCAATGAACCACCTCAGCAGGTAAAAAAACATGACCAGCCGGGGGATTTGCCTCAGGGCATGGTTGATCCACTCTCGGATAAATGCCTCTTTCGGGAAACTGATCTGGTATAAAACCAGCAGGAAGCCCACCAGCAAAGCGACAAACACGCCCTTGTCGATTTTACTCTCCAGGTTCTCTTTAAGGATGAAAAACTTCTCCTTAATGCTTATCCAGCTCACTTTCAGGTTAAACTTTCTCAGCGCTTTCTCCTTTTTGGGTCAAATTTATACATTTTCCCACCGAAAGGGTAAAAAAGTTATAATATATGTCCGGGTCGCTCAGCGAAGCGTCTACGCTTTTCCTTCTTCCACTTCCTCCGCTCCGGTACCGGCCTCATTCTTAGGCTTGGAAAAGCTGGAAAAGAGTTCGTTCAGCATCTTTTCGGCATCGGGGTATTTTTCTTTGAGATTGCCTACGATCTCGTTAAATTTCTCGCTTGCGCCCGCCCTGAGCTCTTCAAAATACTGAGGGGCTTTATCTACCGCAGATTCGGCTTCTGATTTCAGTTGTTTTCCTTTTTCCCGCAGATTTTCCACCATTTTCTCTCCGTCTTCCGAATTCAGGTATTTGTTCATTGCCACGCCCGCGGCGGCACCCAGTATAAACGTGGCCAGATGTTTTTTGTTAACTCCCATGATTGTGTTTGGTTATTTCCCTGATATAACGTTAAAACGACTTTAAAAATTCTGTTGCACTTCGTCTTTTATCGCGTCCAGCGCTTCCGCAATCAGCCTGCTGACGGTCACGTCTTCCCCCTGCAAAATACTGACTATTATTTCCTTCGCACCGGGCATCCCGGCCCTTTCCGCCACCGCGTGTACCAGCGCTCCGGAAGTGGTGGTAGCAGCCATAGTAATTTTATTCCAGGTGTCTTTCCCGATATACAGTTGCTGGGCGGCATTATGGTCTAACTCCGTCCGTATTTCCTGCAAAATCACCTGCTGTAGCTCCGTAGGCCCCGCATGTGCCGTACCTATCCGTGTGAGCAGGTTCTGAGGTTTTATTCTCTCCAGGAAAAGGATCATGCGCTCGGCCGCCTGCAACTGCAAAGGGTAACTGATGGTCTGGCGGGCAGCCTTTACTCCCGCGTTCTCCCGTGATCTCTTCCATACCGTAAACCCTATAAACCCGGCCCCCGCCAGAAAAGCGATTATCCCCAAAAGTCCCGTCCAATCTGTTTTCATTCCCTGTTCCATTTCGCGGTAGCGCACGGCTCCGATACTGTTCATTTTCAGAATCAGGTGGCAAGTTATACATTTATTTTCATGTGTATAAAAATTTAGCCTTCAGCCGTCAGCTATCAGCCATCAGCCGGGCGGAAGGCCGCCAGTTGGTGTGCCGGTTTTCTGATAGCTGAATGCTTATGGCTATTTCATTACCGAACTTTCTCAGCATTGCGCGGCACGACAACGAAAGGGGAATTGAACATACGGGCGGAAATCTCCGGTTTGATTTCGTAGAGGTCGAAGGAACTACCTTTTACCTCGATCTCCCCAAAAGTAAACAGGTATTTCGTATATTTGCCCTCACTATGGTCAGAGCTTTCGTATTTTCTCCTTTCGCGGAGAACACCTATGTACTGTCAGATGAAACCCGTGAAGCCGTGGTGGTGGATCCGGGTTGCTATACCCAGGCGGAAAAGGAGGAGTTGCGCGATTTTATCCGGAAGGAAGGACTGACCCTAAAGGCCATTCTGCTTACCCACGCGCATCTCGACCACGTTTTCGGCGCCGCTTACATAGCCCGGACCTTTGGGGTAGGCATCTATATGCACCCCCTCGAAAAACCTGTGCTGGCCGATTTTGAAACCCGGTGCAAACTCTGGAATATTCCGGGATGCGAACCTGTGGAGGCACAACACTATTTCGAAGAAGGAGATAGTTTTTCTTTTGGAAATACCAAACTCGATATTATCCATGTTCCCGGCCACGCGCCCGGGCATGTGGCTTTTATCTGTGCCGCGAAAAAATGGGTGGTCAGCGGCGACTGCCTCTTCTACCGGAGCATAGGCCGTACGGATCTCCCTATGGGCGATTACGACACCCTCATTCACTCCATCCGCACCCGGCTTTTCGTACTCTCTGATGACTACACGGTGTATGCCGGACACATGCAACCCACCACTATTGGTGAAGAAAAGAAACTTAACCCATTTTTGCAATCGTGAGGCTGTTTACCGTATCGAATTTCATTACCCTGGCCAACCTTCTCTGCGGTTGCCTGGGAATTTTGGCCGTACTGCACCACGGTGACCTCCGCCAGGCGGGGCTGTTTATAGGCGCCGCCCTGGTGCTTGATTTTTTCGACGGCTTCGTAGCCCGTTTGCTCAGGGAAACCTCTGAGCTCGGAAAACAACTTGACTCTCTCGCAGACGTAGTGTCTTTTGGCGTTCTTCCCGGCTTTATTGTATGGGCCCTTATTCTTGATACCGGCTATCTGCCTGACAACACGGCCTATATCGCTTTTCTACTCCCCTTGTTTTCGGCGCTTCGCCTGGCTAAATTCAATATCGACACCCGCCAGTCTATGAGTTTCATCGGTTTGCCTACGCCCGCCAATGCCATGGTAATCGCGGTTTTTCCTTACCTCGTAAGCGATAATCCCGTACTGGCAGATTTCCTGCTCCATACCTGGTTTTTACCTGTATACGTACTTGTTTTTGCCTATCTCCTCGTAGCTGAAATCCCGCTTCCCGCTTTGAAATTCAAGAATTACACCTGGAAAGATAACCGGTTTACCTACCTGTTTCTCCTTGGCTCGGCCCTGCTTCTTGCGATAGTAAAGCTGGCCGCCGTTCCCCTGATTATCTTCGCTTATATCGTGTATTCGATTGTGCAGTATGCGCGTAAACCCTGACCGGGTGCGCGCTCAAAGAAGGATAAAAGACAGGCCTGGGCGCTAATGCTTTCACGGGAATCGCTTTCAGCTTTCGCGGCGGCACATAGGGTTCCGCCACGGAAGATCGGTACACCGTTTCCGCCCCCTTCAGCCATTCATAGTAGTTCACCGGATGCGGGTAAAGGTCATCATCCAGTTCAAGATACATCAGGTGGAGGTGGGTATCGGAGCGGCTTTTAATGGCATTATACCCGGTTCTCCCCACTTCCCCCAGTTTATCGCCCGGTCTCACGCGCTGTCCGGCCTCCACTACGCTTATCCGGTTATGGGCATAATACCAAAGCCCCCCTCTTTCCAGGTCATACACCCACACATAATTCCCCCCTCTGAAAAGGGAGCCTTCCTGCCAGTGGTGTTCCACCGCAATCACGATGCCGTGTCCTACCGATACCACATCTACATATTCTCCTCTCTGGTCGTCGATAGCATCCTGGTTCCGGTCGTAAATAAAAATATCGTGGGCGGGGTGGCTTCCGCTCACCGACCGGTCAAAAAGGCTAAACTTACGTACGTAAAAGCCGTTGCCCCGTCTTCCGCCCACCGCGGAAACCGGACTTCCCTCCAGGGGAAAAGTCAGGGGAATATGCTCTCCCGACACCAGGGTATTCGGAAACTTCCTTCGAAGTTCCAGCATCATCGCCTTAAATTCTTCTTCTGCTTCCGCAGGGCTCACATAATAATTCCGGATGTTGACTAACAACTCTTTATACTTTTCAAAAAAACGAGGGTGTTCACGGAATACGAAAGCGGTATCGCCCTCCGCTTTAAAACAGAAAACAGAGGAAAGAACAAGGAGTGTGTTAATGAGCATGAGCCGTCTGATATACCAAAAATAATACAAATATAACACCGTAAATCCCGTTGCCGGATATTCCTTTATTTTATCTAAAAAAAACACCGATAAAACACAAAAACCTAGTATATTTGGACCCTAATTAAGAATCTTGAGCGCCTTTGAGCAAGACAGGAAATTTCTACCGAAATAATAAGAACTTCATTGGCTATTTCATAGCGGCTCTCGGAGGGGTTATTGTTCAGTATCTTACGGGCACCACACTTCTTATCAACTACTTGAGGTGGGATAACGTCAGCGCTTTCTGGGCAGGTTATCTGCTGTCTATTCCCGTGGGTTTTTACCTCACCAAATTGCTTGCATTTAATGCCCGAAACTCCGGGAAAACCACCCGGGAAATCGTCAAATATCTCTTTACCATCCTTATTTCCGGGTGTATCACCGTGTACGGCGCCGATTTTTCCATAGGCCTACTGATCAACCTGTTCGGAGACATCAGGATGACGGTCCCTTTCATCCAAAAAGAATTCAGCCCCGCCGGAACTCTCGGACACTTTATGGGCATGGGCATGAGTTTTATCTTTAACTTTATCGTCCACAAAAAATTCACCTTCCATCAGACCGGGATCTGGGATAAACTCATCCGCCTAGGAAAAGGAAAAAGTGAATAGTCCCTCACCTCATAGCTCAAGGCTCACAGCTCACAGCTTATAGCTCAAAAGCAAAAATGCTCCCGGCGACCAACGGGGAGCAGTCCCCCTGAACCACCGCCCCTTTACTCTATCACGATATCGTCCATCGCTCTTCCACTGTCCAGTAGGTAAGCCATGTTTTTGATCACCCGGTCGTGTTTCCGTACAAACGGGTTTTCCTCATTCCACACGTAACCGGCCAGCACCGCACAGATCTTACGCTTCACATCCGGGTTTTCAGGCCGGTGGAAAAACAGCGTCTGGAGATTACCGGTATACCATTCTTTCACGTAGGTAGAGAATACATTGACGCCCCGTTTAATATAATCGGAATACTCCTTTTCCCAGTCTACGGGCTGCCCTGCTTGTTCTTTCAGAAACAATTTGGCCGAAAGCAATCCGGATTCCGTAGCAAAGCATACCCCCGAAGAAAAGACAGGATCCAGGAATCCTGCACTGTTACCGGTAAGGGTAAAACCCGGGCCATAATTCTGTTTTACCGAACAGGAATAGTCGGTGATCTTGCGGGGCTTAAACAGGAATTCGGTGTTCTGGTAGCGGTCGCGGTAATAGTCTGAGCGACGTATCGCTTCCCGCAACGCTTCCTCCGTGTCTTCCGGCAGGTTTTGAATATATTTAGTAGGGCCCACCACGCCCAGACTGGTATTCCCGTTAGAAAACGGAATCACCCAAAACCATACCTGGGTTTCCAGAATATCGAAAGTAATGAGGGTACCTTCATCTCCTACTACCCTGTGATCGTCTTTTACATGGGTAAAAATGGCCGAATTTTCAGTCACATCCGAAGGCATATCCAGGTGAAGTAAACGGGGCAATACCCGCCCGTACCCACTGGAATCTATAATAAACTTCGCCCTGATTTCGTACGTTTCCCCGTTTTTGTCCTTCACGGTAGTCACAGAATCCGTGCCTTTGAACTGCACATCCACCACTTCGGTTTCAAATTCCACGTTTACGCCTTTGCGTATCACTTCCTGCGCCAGGGTATTGTCGAAATCGGCCCGGGGCGCCTGCCAGGTCCAGTCCCAGCCCTGGCCGAATTTTTCGCTAAAATCGAAATGACACACTTCTTCCCCCCGAATAAACCGGGCGCCTGCCTTAACCTCAAAGTTCTTCGCTTTGAGCGCGTCAAGCAAACCTGCTTCTTCGTAGTGTTCCATAGAACGGGGAAGAAAACTCTCCCCGATCACAAATCTGGGGAATCTTGACTTTTCCACCACTTTTACTTTTACGCCGTGTTCAAAGAGGTAGGCCGATGCCACGCAGCCCGAAGGGCCTGCACCAATGATCAAAACATCTACTTCTTCCTTTTTCATAGGTATAAAAATTTAGACGGCGGCGAGCCGTTTTTAGCTTTCAGCCTTCAGCTATCAGCAGCGGGACCGACGGCCGCCCCGCGATGCTTCGCTGGTGTGCCGATTTTCGGATAGTGGTGCGCCACCCGACTGACAGCAGAATGCTCATGGCTATTTCATATTATATGTTCAGATGATTAAAAATACGTAAGAAAAATACTATCTTTACGGCCTCAAATTTAGGGATATAATATTCTAAAGCAAAAAAAATTCGGCTGGGGAAAGGCCGGTTTAATTCTTGACATTTAATGAGTTCCTATACGCGTTATCTAAACCTAAATAGTTTCAAATCAATAATATACAAAGAACAACCTCTTAAAATTGATGAGAATACGCTACAGCGGGTAGCCCGTAGTTTTTCATTCCTGGAAAAGTTTTCACAAAACAAAGTGCTTTACGGGGTGAATACGGGCTTTGGTCCCATGGCGCAATACCGCGTTCCGGACACCGACCGCATCCAGTTGCAATACAACCTGATCCGGAGTCATGCCACTGGGGCGGGAGAACCCCTGGCGCCGGAATTCGTGCGCGCGGCCGTACTGGCCCGCCTGAATACCCTTTGTCTCGGTAATTCGGGGGTACACCCCTCCGTCATCACCCTGATGCGGGAACTCCTGAATCGTGACATCCTCCCCCTGATCTTTCAGCACGGGGGTGTAGGCGCCAGCGGCGACCTCGTACAGCTGGCCCATCTCGCCCTCACGCTTATCGGGGAGGGCGAAGTGCTTTACAAAGGTGAAATAAGGAAGACCGCGGAAGTATTTGAAGCCGAAGGACTTCAACCCATACAGGTGGAAATCCGGGAAGGACTGGCCCTGATCAACGGCACGTCCGTCATGTCAGGCATAGGCATTATTAACCTCTTCCGGGCGCAAAAACTGCTGCACTGGTCGGTGAAATGCTCCTGCGCCATCAATGAACTGGTGCAGGCCTACGACGATCACCTTTCCCGGGAACTGAACGAGACCAAGCTGCACGAAGGACAAAGGGATATCGCTGCGCACATGCGGGCCTCCCTGGCCGACAGCCGGCTGACACGAAAAAGAAAGGAACATTTGTACACCGGCGAAAACCGGGAATCCGTCTTCAAGGAAAAAGTACAGGAATATTATTCCATACGCTGCGTACCCCAGATCCTCGGTCCGGTACTTGATACCCTACGGAATGTGGCGGGCGTACTGGAGAAAGAAATCAACTCCGCCAACGATAACCCTATTGTAGACGTGGAAAACGAACAGGTATATCACGGCGGAAATTTCCACGGCGATTACGTCTCCCTGGAAATGGACAAGCTAAAAATCGTGATCACCAAGCTGACCATGCTGGCGGAGCGACAGCTGAATTACCTGGTCAATCCTTCCCTGAACAATATCCTGCCGCCCTTTGTGAATTTATCGGTGCTGGGTTTTAATTTCGGCATGCAGGGACTGCAATTTACGGCAACCTCTACCACCGCGGAAAGCCAGACCCTTTCCAACCCCATGTATATTCACAGTATACCGAATAACAACGACAACCAGGATATCGTGAGCATGGGTACCAACGCGGCGCTGATGACGGCCCGGGTCATTGAAAACGCTTTCCAGGTACTGAGTATTGAAATGGTGACCATTTGCCAGGCCATTGATGCTTTAAGTTGCAAAGATTTTATATCTTCGGCTACGAAAGATATGTACGATAAAGTAAGGGCCGTGTTTCCCGTTTACCGGGATGACCGCCCCATGTACAGGGAAGTGGAAGCGGTGAAGAATATGTTGCTCAACGAAGAAGTGGAAAGTGTATAAGCAGGAAGGAAAAATAGTAATTCCGGGAAAATGGTCCCAAAGCTCAAAGCTCTCAGCTCATAGCTCATAGCTCACAGCTCCTAGCTCAAAACGATGTATAAATGAAGTGTGCGATCATCACAGGCGGATCAAGAGGTATCGGACGGGCCATTTGCCGGAAAATGGCTGTGGAAACCGCTTATCATCTCCTGATCAACTACCAGTCTAACCAGGCCGCGGCCGAAGAAACTCTAAAGGAAGTGCTCGCATCCGGCGGCTCCGGGGAAATCATCCGTTTTGATGTTTCCGACCGGGAAGATACGGTAAAAGTACTGGAAGCCTGGCAGAAAGGCCATCCGGAAGCGGTAGTAGAGGTCATCGTTAATAATGCGGGAATCACGCGTGACGGCCTTTTTATGTGGATGAGCCCGGACGACTGGTCGGATGTGATCCGTACCAGCCTGAACGGTTTCTATAATGTGACCGGTTTTTTTATTCAGCAAATGCTCCGGAACAAATACGGGCGAATCGTCAATATTGCATCGGTTTCGGGCATGAAAGGCACGGCCGGGCAGGTCAACTATTCCGCTGCCAAGGGTGCGCTGGTGGCCGCCACCAAAGCCCTGGCCCAGGAGGTAGCCAAAAGAAATATTACGGTTAACGCCGTGGCCCCCGGCTTCATCCGGTCAGACATGACCGGTGAACTGAACGAAGCCGAACTGAAGAAACTGATCCCGGTGGGCCGTTTCGGTGAAGCGGAAGAAGTGGCAGACCTGGTGAACTTTTTGCTATCCGGAAAAGCTTCTTATATTACCGGGGAAGTCATCAATATCAACGGAGGAATTTATTCATAAGAGATGCACAGAAGAGTGGTTATAACCGGTATGGGAATCTATTCCAGTATAGGAGTCACCTTAGAGGAGGTCAGAGATTCTTTGTACCACGGCAGATCCGGTATCGTGATCGACCCGGAAAGACAGGAATACGGGTTCAAATCAGCGCTGACCGGGAGCGTACCCAGGCCCAATTTAAAAGACATGCTGACGCGAAGACAGCGCATCAGCATCGGGGAGGAATCGGAATACGCTTACCTGGCCACCGTCCAGGCCTTACAACAGGCAGGTATTGATGACGCCTTCCTGGAAAACAACGAAGTGGGTATCCTGTACGGTAACGACAGCGTTTCCCGCTCCGTGATTGAAGCCACCGACATCCTGAGGGAAAAACGCGACACTTCCCTCATTGGCTCCGGTGCGATTTTCAAATCCATGAATTCTACTGTGAACATGAACCTTTCCACCATCTTCAAGATGCGGGGAATCAACCTCACGATAAGCGCCGCCTGCGCCAGCGGCTCCCATTCCCTCGGCCTTGGCTTTTTCCTTATCCAAAACGGACTTCAAGACACCGTAGTATGCGGGGGAGCCCAGGAGATCAACAAATATGCCATGAGCAGTTTTGATGCTTTGGGCGTGTTCTCCACGTACCACGAAGACCCTGCCAAAGCCTCCCGGCCCTTCGACCGGGAACGCGACGGCCTCGTACCCAGCGGAGGAGCAGCCACCCTCGTACTGGAAGAATATGAAAACGCAGTGAAACGCGGCGCACCTATTCTCGCGGAAATCATCGGATACGGCTTCTCCTCTAACGGCAGCCATATTTCCACGCCCAATGTAGAAGGCCCCTCCACGGCCATGCACCGGGCCATCACCCAAGCGGGTATCCGGGCCACCGAGGTAGATTATATCAACGCCCACGCTACGTCCACCCCCCTCGGCGATGCCAACGAGGCGCAGGCTATCCACGAAATCTTCGGAGAAAGAAACCCCTACGTGAGCTCTACCAAGTCAATGACCGGCCACGAATGCTGGATGGCCGGCGCCAGCGAAGTCATCTATTCCATCCTGATGATGCAAAATAACTTCATCGCGCCCAACATCAACTTCGAGACACCCGACGAGCAGTCGGCTAAATTAAATATCGCTAAAAATACCATAAACGAAAAAATTGACATATTTTTGTCAAATTCGTTCGGTTTCGGAGGAACGAACTCCGCATTAGTGGTTAAAAAAATATGAGTAAGGAAGAGATTATACGCAGAACCAACCATTTTCTGTCTGAAGAGTTTGAGGTCGATATCGATACCATCCGGCCGGAGGCTATTCTTAAAGATACACTGGGGCTAGACAGCCTCGACTATGTGGATCTGGTGGTGACAGTAGAAGCCAACTTCGGCATAAAACTGGGAGAGGCTGATTTTGTGGGAATTTCTACATTTGACGACTTCTATCGCCTGATAGAAAGAAAATTATAACATGAGTGAGTGGGATGGAAAATCCAAAGGTACCGTTCTCGGTTACAGGATTTTTGTTTTCCTGATTCGTAGTGCCGGAGTCAGAGCCGCTTACGGTATACTTTTTTTCGTGGCTTCCTATTACTTCCTTTTCCTGCGTGAAAGCAACCGGTCCATGTATTATTACTTCCGGGAAAGGCTGAATTATCCGCCCCTGAAAGCCCGGCTCTCCGTATTCCGCAGCTATTATACTTTCGGACAAACCATCATTGATAAAATCGCCATATCTGCGGGACTCCGCGACCGCTTCACCTATGAATTTGACGGCGTAGAAACGCTTAAAAACCTGCTTAAAGAAGAAAAAGGCGCGGTGCTCATCAGCGCACACATGGGAAATTTTGAGATCGCCGAATACTTCTTCTCCGAAATTGATCTTCATTGTCAAATCAACCTCGTGACTATAGACCAGGAACACTCCGCCATCAAAGAATACCTGGAAAGCATCAAGAAACCTTCCGTAAAACTCATCGAGATCCGCGAAGACATGTCGCATATCTTCCGGATCAACGAAGCCCTTTCCCAAAATGAACTGGTGTGCTTTACCGGCGACCGGTACGTGAAAGGCAGCAAATACTTCTCCACCCCCCTACTGGGCGAAGAAGCTGAATTCCCGGCCGGACCCTTCCTGATTGCTTCACGCCTTCGCGTTCCCGTGGTATACGTTTACGTTATGAAAGAGGCCGGTCTCCACTACCATCTGTATGCCCGCGAGACGCCCGTCAAACACCGCGACGCCCAAGCCCTGCTGACTTCTTATACCCAAAGCGTGGAGGAGATGGTGAAACGGTATCCTTTACAATGGTTTAATTATTTTGATTTCTGGAAGAAATAGACAATTATGTTACACGAAACCCTAAACTACCTCCAATCCCGTACCGCCTCTTTCCAGCCGGAGACGGGCATTATCCTGGGTACCGGATTGGCCGGACTGGTGAATGACATCGAGGTACGGTATGCCATACCCTACGAAGACATTCCTCATTTTGTACACTCTACGGTAGAGTCGCACAAGGGCAAACTGATCTTTGGTACCCTCGCCGGAAAACAGGTGATCTGTATGCAGGGCCGCTTTCACTATTACGAAGACTACAGCATGAAAGAAATCACCTATCCCGTACGGGTGATGCAAGCCCTCGGTATAAAACATCTCCTGATCTCTAACGCGGCCGGCGGGCTCAATCCCTCCTTCTCCGAAAGCGACATCATGCTGATCACCGATCACATCTCCCTGTTCCTGCCGGATAATCCCTTATTCGGGAAGAACATTTCCGGAGACCGTTTTCCCGATATGAGCGAACCCTATTGCCCGAAAATGCTGAATAAGGCCCGGGAAATTATACGGGAAAAGAAAATTGACCAGGTAAAAGAGGGCGTATATTTGCCGGTACCCGGTCCTCAGCTCGAAACCCGGGCCGAATACCGCCTCCTGCGCCAGCTGGGTGCCGATGCGGTGGGTATGAGTACCGTACCCGAAGTGATTGTAGCGGTGCAGCTGAAAATCCCTGTACTGGCCGTGTCCGTCATCACCGATCTCTGCATCCCTGAAACCCTCCAAAAAGCGGAGCTACAGCACATTCTCGCCAACGCGGCCGTAGCCGAACCCCGCATGACCCTCCTCTTCAGGGAATTGGTTAAAGTACTCGACTGATGCCGCTGCATAGGGAAATAACGCTGGAAGGCGGGCAACTGAGGGTCTGGAAGGTGACCGAAACCTATTTCCCGGTGGCTTTAAACGAATCTTCCCTGAAACGGCTGGAGGGCATGAAGCGGGAAGACCACCGCCAAGGCTTTCTGGCCATCCGAATGCTGCTCGAAAAAGCCGGCCTAAGCGACCGTGACGTTTTTTATGACGCCCACGGCCAGCCCTTCCTGGAAGACGGCCGGCACATTTCCATAAGCCATTCCCACAAATTCGCCGCACTTTATACCGGTATCCAAGCCTATGGCATCGATATAGAGAAGATCAGCCCGAAAATACAAAAAGCAGCATCCTATTTCATCCGGAACGAAGTAATCCCGGCAAGATCCGAACTTCAGACCCTTATCGTCATCTGGACCGTCAAAGAAGCCATTTACAAGCTCAGCCACTCCCGCCCCCTAAGTTTCCTCACCGACCTGCACGTACACCCTTTTGATCTTTCCGCCGGTTCCGGCACCGCCACCTCGGTCTTCCCCGGCTGGGAGAAGGAGTTCCTTTTTCAGTTTGAGCGGGTAGAAGATTATATTTTGACTACCTGCAAAATCCGAAGCGATCTCTGAAATAGTGGACCAACTCCTTTCTGAAATTCAAACAAGTTTTTGCTTGGAGCCAAGCCAAAACGAGAAACAGGAAATAGAGAGTATTAAAAGAAATCGTTTTGCCAAAATTGCATTTACCATAAAAAAGTAATTACTTTGTAATCACAAAATAGATTTTTATGGAGATTCAAGTAATCAATATCGGAAACTCAAAAGGCATCAGATTATCAAAATCGATTTTAGAGCAGTATAACATTAGTGATACGCTTGAAATGATTCTGGAAAAAGGAAGAATTATCCTAAAGCCAAAATCAGTTCCACGCAAAGGCTGGGAAAAATCATTCGAATTAATGCGCGCTAACGGAGATGACAAATTGTTAATTGATGACATTTTTGAAGACGAAACATTTGAAGAATGGAAATAAAGCAATATGAATTGGTGTTGGTAAATCTCGACCCAACTATTGGAAGTGAGATGAAGAAAACCCATCCTTGTGCGGTGATTTCCCCAGACGAAATGAACAAATATATTCAGACTATTGTAGTTGCACCACTTACAAGCAGCTCAAAACATTACCCGACAAGGGTTAAAGTCTATCAACCGAAAACCAAAGGTTGGATCGTTTTAGACCAAATTCGAACGGTAGACAGGACACGAGTTGTGAAAAAATTGGGAAACTTGACAAAGTCTGAAATTGAAGCGGTAAAAACCGTAATAATGGAAACCTATGTTGAATAAAACGCCACATCACATTACGCCAAATAGCACCGAACTTGAACCCGACTTACTTGAAGCATGGAACAACTTCCAATGCGCCGACCACTTATCCTTTTATCCTCCGGCTCGCATCTCTCACAACCTCCGCATAAATTCATCCATGATCATCAGAGTATCCTCAAACCAGGGCGTTCGGAGACAGAAATCATGAGGCGCTTTTTCAAATTCGTGTACTTCAAAATAGATGTGGTGTTTTTGTAGTACTGCATTGAAGTCTTCCCGCCCGGCGTGCATCCGTTTTATACTGCTGTTGAGAAACAGAATCGGCGGTGTTTTTTCAGAAACGTGGTTTAGGGGCGAGGCTTCTTCCCAGCCAAGGGTACTGAAAGACTTGGGATACCCAAACCATTGAGTGGCGGCCGAAAGCTTTTTGCCGTCATTCCCTTCCCCCGATTCCGGATGTATAAATGCCAGAATACCGTCGATATCCATAATTGCAGCCGGTCTTGCACGAGTTCTGGAAACACACAGCCCATTTTGGTAAATCGACTTATGATACGTAGTACCCGCCAGAGCCGCCAAATGGCCTCCGGCCGAAAAACCGCCCACCACCACCTTTCGGGAATCAACCCCATACGTTTTCGCGTTCCGGGTCACCCATTCCATCACGGCAAGTATATCTTGTATGGCGGCAGGATACCGGGCCTGCCCGGAAAGGCGATATTGAGGCAAAAAGCAAACGTATCCCCACTCTGCCATCCGGTTCGCCAAAGGCGCCATTTGCTCCTTATCGCCGCTGGTCCAGCCTCCGCCGTGAATAAGCACCAGCGCGATACCGTTTTGCGTACCTTTCGGCCTATAAACGTCCACTTTGAGGCTGTCGCAATACACGATATCCCGCATGACACTTACCCTGTCGGAAGGCAGATATGCTACCGCCTCATTCTCCCGGTTCTCCGGAAAAGCATGGATTACCCTCTCCTGGCTCACGCAGGAAAAACTAATCAGAAAAAGTACAAAAGTCCGCATAAAGCCCTTTATATATGTCCTTAAATTTTAACGATCTCTTTATCGTAGAAAGTATACAGAAATTGAACTCTATCCAGGAAAATAGCCCTAAAAATGTATGATTCTGGACATCTCATCGAAATCTTCACCCCACCAATACACATAATATCAGAAGAAAATTCAACAAAAAAGACCGATTGGTTTATTTTCATTTATATTTGTCTCAAATTTTATTTTTGATAATGTCAAAAGCAGAAAATACAAAGCAATTCATCGTTGAAAAAAGTGCACAGGTATTCAATACAAAAGGCTATGCGGGAACGTCAATGAATGATATAATGGGTGCGACAGGTCTTTCAAAAGGTTGCATTTATGGCAACTTTGAAAACAAAGACGATATTGCCTTGGCTGCTTTTGACTTCAATCACAACAAGGTTAATGAATATTTGAAGTCAAAAATTTTGACAACGGAAAATTCCATTGAGCGTTTGTTAGTTTACCCGCACACATACCGCAACTATTTAAAAATTCCGTTTTTGCAATCGGGTTGCCCGATTTTAAACACAGCAACCGAAGCAGACGACACTCACCCACAGCTAAAAGAGAGAGCGAGTGCAGCACTTGTGTTTTGGAAAAAAGCATTGGAAAACCAAATTAAACGCGGTATTGCACGAAAAGAAATAAAAGCAGACACTAACCCAACAGAAATTGCAGTTATTATGATTTCAATGATTGAGGGTGCATTTATGCAGGCAAAGGTTACGTGCAAAACAACTGAATTAAAAATTGCAATGAATTACTTAGAAAAAACAATATTGAATTTGAAAAATTAATTTTTTTTACTCAAAAATAAACCAAACGGTTTATTTTGTAAACAATAAAACCAAAATGAAAATAAATTCATCTATAGAAATCTTGACCTATCAGCCAAAATATGCCCACTATTTTGAAATGCTCAACAGAGAATGGATAGAAGAAAGCTACCGTATTGAAGAAGTGGACATTCAGCAATTTCAAAACCCTGAAATGTCAATAGTAAAGAAAGGCGGAGAGATTTTTTTTGCTAAACTGGGAGATCAGATTATGGGTACTGTTGCATTAAAGAAAAATCAAACCAATTTTGAATTGAGCAAATTAGCTGTTAGCAAAAGCAGTAGAGGATTGGGTGCAGGCGAAATGCTTTGTCGGGCTTTAATAAACAAAGCAAAAGCCATTGGTATAAATAAACTTGTACTTTATTCTAACTCAAAACAAATTGTGGCTCTAAACTTATACCGGAAATTGGGTTTTGTTGAAGTTCCATTGGAACCGGTTCCTTGGGAGCGTGCTAATATAAAAATGGAACTTGTTTTAAAAGTGTAAATCATTTAACAAAATGCAGAAAACAATACTTATCACAGGAGGAAGTCGGGGTATAGGTGCCGCAACAGCTTTATTGGCGGCAAAGGAAGGCTATGCCGTAGTTGTGAATTATCATAAAAACAAAAGTGCAGCTGACACCGTAGTTTCGCAAATAAAAAATGAAGGAGGAGCAGCCCTAGCTATACAGGCAGACATAACAAAAGAACAAGATGTGGCAAACCTGTTCGACGAAACAAAACGTGTGTTTGGAAATTTAGATGTATTGGTAAATAATGCAGGAATACTTGAACCTCAAATGAGATTTGAAACAATGAATCTGGAGCGTTTTATCCATATTTTCAAAACAAATGTTTTTGCTCAATTTCTTTGTACACAGGAAGCCATTAAGCAAATGGCTTTAAGCAAAGGCGGTAATGGCGGCGTAATTGTAAATGTATCTTCTTTGGCTTCAAAATCGGGAGGACCTGACGAATACATTGATTATGCTTCAGCTAAAGGTGCGATAGATACATTTACTATCGGACTCTCTAAAGAGGTTGCCCATGAAGGCATCAGAGTAAATGCAGTACGCCCCGCATTTATCTATACCGATATTCATACTGACGGAGGAGAACCCGACAGAATAGAAAGAATTAAAAATTCAATTCCCTTAAAAAGAGGCGGACAGGCAAAGGAAGTCGCCGAAGCTATTTTATGGCTTGCTTCCGAAAAATCGTCCTATTGTACGGGAACTTTTATTGATGTATGCGGAGGGAAATAAAAACAAAAAATATAGAAGAATGAAAGCCAATTATTTAGAAAGCGTACGCAAACAATTTGAGTATTACAAGATGCTTGGTGAAAAAACAATGGCTCAAGTACCGGACGAAAAATTGTTTTGGCAATACAATGACGAGAGTAACAGTATTGCAACAATCGTAAAACACTTGCGGGGAAATATGTGGAGCCGTTGGACGGATTTTCTCACCACAGACGGAGAAAAAGAATGGAGAAACCGTGATGATGAATTTGAAAACGACATCGCAACAAAAGAAGAATTATTAAATACATGGAACGAAGGTTGGAAAGTGTTTTTAGACACTTTGAAATCACTGAAAGAAGAAGACCTTGAAAAAACAATTTATATCCGCAATCAAGGACACAGCGTAATGGAAGCCATAAATCGACAGCTGGCACATTATCCGTATCACATCGGACAAATTGTTTTTATCGGAAAAATGTGTGCCGACAAATGGATTTCGCTTTCTATACCGAAAGGAAATTCAAAACAGTTTAATGACCACAAATTCGCAAAGCCAAAACACAAGGCTCATTTTACCGCTGAGTTTTTAGATAAATCAAAAGACGAACAAAAATGATAACTCAATATCTACAAAATTGGGGAGGAAATTCAGAATAAAATTTGTAAAAACTAAAGCCACTTTCATCACCGGCACAAAGTCCGGAAGCAAGCGGCATCGCAATACAAATAGGAGATATAATCGTAACTATACCGCTTTTTGTTGATAGTAGAGTCGGAGAAAAATGTATTTATTGGTTATAAAAGTTAGAGAAAAGTGTATATTTTGACTTTAAACTTGAGAGAAAAGTGTATTTTTGTATATACAAATTGGGAGAAAAATGTATAGACATAAGATTAATAGTCTGAAAAAGTGGAAGTTGTCTAAAAAAAGAAAACCCCTTATATTTTCGGGAGCAAGACAGGTAGGCAAGACCTATCTATTGCAGGAATTTGGCAAAACAGCCTACGAGCAGTTGGCTTATGTCAATTTTGAACATCCCAATGCACCGAAAAACCTGTTTGAGGTAGATTTTGATGCAGACAGGATTATGACCGTACTGAATGCGTACTGCAACCTTAAAATCAATGCCGAAGATACATTGATTGTTTTCGATGAGATACAGTCGGTTCCAAAAGGTATTACGGCACTGAAATATTTTTACGAAGACGCTCCCGAATACCATATTATCGGAGCAGGATCACTCTTAGGGGTAAACATTCACCCCGACACGTCTTTTCCCGTGGGAAAAGTGGATTTTATGAAGCTCTGCCCGATGTCTTTTTACGAATTTTTATTGGCTATGGGCGAAACGGGAGTAGCTGAACTATTGGAAAAGAGCGATTTGGAAAATATAACTTTCTTTCATCAAAAGCTCATCAATTATTTGCGCTATTACCTGTTTGTAGGCGGAATGCCCGAAGCCGTCGGCGATTTTGCTGAAAACCGCGACTGGAAGAGTGTACGCCGTATCCAAAACCAAATCATCACTTCATACCGGAGCGATTTTTCAAAACACGCCCCAAAAGAAATACTGCCCCGTATCAATATGGTCTGGGACAGTATGCCCGCCCAATTGTCAAAAGAAAACAAAAAATTCATTTACGGTGTCATCAAACAGGGTGCAAGGGCAAAGGATTTTGAGCTGGCTATCCAATGGCTTACGGATGCAGGGCTCTTACACAAGGTCTATAATACGTCCAAACCCGCTCTGCCCCTGGTGGCCTATCAGGAACTGTCGGCATTTAAGCTCTTCCATAACGATGTGGGCTTATTGGGGGCAATGTCCCGATTGAATGCCAAAACCATTGCCGATGGCGATGTCATATTTTCTGAATTTAAGGGGGCGTTGGCAGAGCAGTATGTCTTTCAGCAACTTGTTCAAAACGAAACACTATCTGTGTATTACCACACGTTCGACAACAGCAAATACGAGCTTGATTTTTGGGTGCAGACAGAAAACGATGAGGTTATCCCCATAGAAGTGAAAACCGGCGAAAGCTTAAAATCAAACAGTTTCCGGCTTTTTTGTCAAAAGAACAATCCCCAGACAGCCATACGGACTTCGCTGGCGGATTACAAAGAAGAAACATGGATGACCAATATCCCTTTGTATGGCATCGATGCTGTCAAATAAATAATAGGGTTTTATTATAATTGTTTTCAGGCATCTCACTTCTCTTTCCGGAAAGCCAGCTCCAACTCGGCTTTTGCTTTTATTGTAGCCCTACCTATTTACTTGATAATATTTATTGTAATCATCTTGACTGGATTTGTATTAGGGAGTTCTTTAATCTCATTAATTAATATTTGGAAAAAGAAGTCACTCCATTATAAACAGCTATATCATTTTATTAAATCTTTGTATGGCTTTCAAGCGGTAATAAATCATAGGATACGTGCATTTGAATCAAGGATAAAGAAATTACTTTCAGAACAGGAAACAGAGATTACCCGGTACAAAGAAGTACTTAATAATGTAACATCTCTTATAGAGGAAATAAACACATACTTGCAATGGGAAGAATGGCTTTACAATACAGTAATGGAACAATTAGACGACCAGCAAAAGCAAAAATTAGCTGAACGGTACAATGAAGAGAACGCATTTAATCCGGGTTTTATAGACTTAATGTTAGAAGATGGGTATCGTGATTATTATTTTTTCATAGAAGATTTGAAAAGCTGGAACGTTGATTTTAAGCATTTTTATGAAACAAAAGTACCATTTTATGACATTAGGTGGTGGTTTAATACACGGGCAAAGGATAGGTTTGAAGAGTTAAAACTTCAAAAGGGCTTTGGCTGATTATCCAGTTCGTTCGCCCCACTCGTTCGGTTTTTCCGGATTGGAAAAGGGAATTTTGCTTTCAATTTGAGCAGGTGGAGAATTATATCCTGACTAGCTGCAAGGTAACTGGCAACAACTATTAATATACAAAAAAGAATTGTGCCCCCATAAGAATAAACAAAATTTGCAAGAATACATTACTTTTAACCCTATAAATCTAAATTTACATAATGTCAGAATCTCAAAATATAGAATATAAGCAAAGTTGGCGAGACGAATACCTGAAATGGATTTGCGGTTTTGCAAACGCGAATGGTGGTACCATTTTTATTGGAAAAGACGACACAGGGAAAACTGTTGGTGTTAGTGAAGCTCAAAGATTATTGGAAGAAATACCCAATAAAGTACGCGATGTATTGGGAATTTTGGTTGATGTAAACTTACACGAAGCCAGAGAAGGTCATTATTTGGAAATTGTTGTAGAACCTTATCCAAACACTATAAGCTACAAAGGGCAATATCATTACCGAAGCGGAAGCACCAAACAAGAATTGAAAGGTGCGGCATTAGATAAATTCTTGTTACAGAAAAAAGGGAAACGTTGGGATGGTGTGCCGATTCCCAATGCTTTGGTAACGGATTTAAAACAAGAAACATTCGATTTTTTCAAAAAACGTGGAATAAAGAGCAAACGTCTTGATGACGATAGTTTAAATGACACCAAAGAACAACTTTTAGAAAATCTGGAATTGACAGAGGGCAAATATTTAAAAAGAGCCGCTTTGTTGTTGTTCCACCCAAAACCCGAAAAATTTGTTACCGGAGCTTTCATCAAAATTGGTTTCTTTGAAAACGATGCCGATTTAATTTTTCAAGATGAAATTCACGGAAATTTGTTTGAGCAAATTGAAAAAACGATTGATTTACTTTTTACAAAATACATCAAAGCGTTCATCAGCTATGAAAACGGGCTTAATCGTGTCGAAACTTACGAATACCCCAAAGATGCAATTCGGGAAGCAATATTAAATGCTATTGCCCACAAAGATTATTCAGGCGGCGTTCCTATTCAAATCAGCGTTTACAAAGACAAAATAATGATTTGGAATGAAGGGCAACTTCCCGAAGACTGGACAATTGAAACATTGGTAGCAAAACATTCTTCAAAACCTTACAATCCCGACATTGCTCTTGCATTTTATCGTAGTGGTTACATCGAATCATGGGGACGAGGCATTACCAAAATGACAAATTTATGTATAGAAGTAGGTTTACCCAAACCCACTTTTTATTACAAGACATCAGGAATTTGGGCAGTTTTCCAAAAGGATATTTATTATAAAGAATACCTGCAATCACTTGGACTTAACGACAGACAAGTAAAAGCGGTTTTATTTGCAAAAGACAAAGGAAAAATTATGAACAACGAATATCAAAAAATCAACGACTGCTCACGCAACACAGCAAGTAACGACTTGACAGAGTTAGTTGAAAAAGATTTTTTAAAACCAAGCGGACAAAGAGGTGCAGGGGCTTTTTATACACTAAAATGAATTGCACAATAATTGCACAAATTGCACATTTCTGCTAATCAAAACCTCGTTTTCCATCGTATTTTTAGACATATCACTTCTCTTTCCGGAAAGCCAGCTCAAACTCAGCTTTTGCTTTTTCGGCTTCCAGCTTGGCTATTTCCATTTTTAGCTTTTCTATTTCCAGGCGGGCTTTTTCGAGTTCGTGTTGGATTTCTTGGCTATCTGAATTGTTATAGACTACTCCACCATTTGTTACATTGCATTGGTCAAAAAAATTAGCGATTTTCTCGCCAAAGGTCAGGATGTCTGTCACAGATATCTGCAGCACTTCGGCGATCTTCTCCAGGCGGTCAAGGTTTACACTTTTTTGATCACGTTCTATGTCTCCGTAGGCGGTAAGAGACAGTCCCAAAGCATGAGCCATATTCTCTTGCGAGAGCCCTTTTAGTGTGCGTAAAGTTCTGATTTTATCTCCTACTTTCATAAGAAGTGATAATTTATATAGTTTGACTTGATAAAATGTAAAGGTAAATAAAAAGTGGCTAAAAAGTTCTTAGCCTAAATTGCTAAAGTTTGAAAAATAGCGCAAAATCCCAAAAATGTAAAACTTGTGGGGGAGTTACAGGCATATCAGGAGTTTGACAAGAAGACGTTTCTATCGGTAAAAGTGTTGGTAGGAGGTCTTTATTGGTGGCTTATTGAGGCGGATAAGATAAGAGTTGATTAGAGCACGCTTACAATCACTAAACATATATTTTATGGATGAACTATTCTTTTTTACTAATCTTAAAACCGTAATTGTCGAAGCATATACACCATTACCTCTTTAAAAATAAATTGGCAAAGCCCTGTCCGTCAAACTTACTCAAACCTAACTTAGTTCAATTCATTCGAGGTATAAAAGCCAATATATCCTATCAAAATTACCAACTATTCGAAATAAGTACCGATTATTATTTTTTTCATGGAGAATACGGCCAGGAGAACTTTATTTAAATCGGATATTAAAAAAACACCTATGGCACAAGAGCACACCGTAAAACGTGTAAATGCAAAATCATTCATGAAGAATTTGATGACCGGACTATTTGTCTTCGAAAGCAGCAAGAGACTGTACCAAAGTATGAGCCATATTCTCTTGCGAGAGCCCTTTCAGTGTGTGTAAAGTTCTGATTTTATCTCCTATTTTCATAAGAAGTGATAATTTGTATAGTTTGACTTGATAAAATGTAAGGGTAAGTAAAAAGTGGCTAAAAAGTTCTTAGCCTAAATTACAAAAATTTCAAAAATAGCGCAAAAATTTCAAAAATGTAAAACTTGCGGGGGAGTTACAGGTGTATCAGGAGTTTGACAACAAGACACTCTCAAGTTGTTGGTTGGGTACGGTGGCTTACCCATGCTATTAAGACAGAAAAGTAAGAGTTATTATTAGTTCATTTGTAGTACTGTTAACTGTTTAAAATGACATAAAAATGGGCAAGAAATCTAAAGTTGTAATCGCTATACTCATTGCAATTATTATCAAACTATATTTTTTCCCAAAGGAAAAAGATGAAATAATTGGTAGTCCAGACCCTCACTTATCTGATGACGCAGTTTACGAGAAAACTACGTACAAACATTCAAGTGGAATCAGTATCGGCGTGGTTTCAATTTCAAGTAGTAACGCAAGTTGTAATATTAATTATCCTGATAATAAAAAGGAGCATCACTATTGGCGTGTAGGTCAGAGAAAAAGTTTTATGGATTTGAAAAATAAAGGTTATTACGTTGAATTAAATGCTCTTGGCGAAAATAAGGAGGGGAAAAAGTATGCGGTTTTTAAGGTTTATGAAGATAATTCAATAGCTCGAAACGAAAACATAGAAAAGGAAAACAAAATAAAAGAAGCAGAAGATAAAGAAAAGCGTTACAATGATGCTATCAAAGCCTTTGAAGATAGAATTGAAGAAAAAGTAAATGATCAATTCTTATCCAGTAATGAGAAAATAAGGTTAGATATAGAGTATCGAAACAATTGGGATGAAAGCAAAACTTTCAAATGTGAAGTTTTACGGATTGAACAATACAGAGAGAAAGAAAAGGAGATTCCAAATGGCTATAGCAGGTACGATTTTTCACTAACGTACTTTTTTAAAATTACTGTTCAAATCCCTAACGGAACGGAAACTTACAGGACGAACTATACCATTAATGTAAAAGACGACAAAGGAGTTGTCCAAATTGAAAAGCCTTTTTATCTAACGTTTAAGAAAGGCTAAATTTCTTAGGACAAAAATTTTGATATCGTATATAAAAAGATGACAATCAAATAATTAAATTACATTTGAATGAAAAATGCATTCATATCACTGATTTTCCTGGGGGCAATATTTATACTTGCTTTTACTTCTTCATCTCTTGGACAACAAACCATAAGCTCCCCCACATTTGTTGCTGATTCTTTAGAAACAGAAGATTCAATTAGGACGAAAGCATTTAAAAAATATGACTTTGCAGATACATTTTCAGAAGGTTTGGCACGGGTAAGACTAAATGAGAAATGTGGATATATTGATAAAACAGGAAAAGAAGTAATTCCTCTAAAGTATGATGATGTAAGAAGATTTTCAGAAAATTTGGCAGGAGTAGAATTAAATGGAAGATGGGGATATATAGACAAAACCGGAAAAGAAGTAATTCCTATAAAGTATGATTGGGCAGGAGAGTTTTCAGAAGATTTGGCACAGGTAAAATTAGATGGAAAATATGGATATATAGACAAAACAGGGAAAGAGGTAATTCCTATAAAGTATAATGATGGTGGACGGTTTACAGAAGGTTTGGCAAGGGTAAACTTAAGAGAAGAATCACGTATAAACTCAAATGAAGAATCACGCCCTCCTGTAAACTTCTTTGGAAAATATGGATATATAGACAAAACAGGGAAAGAAATAATTCCTATAAAGTATAATGATGTAAGAGAGTTTTCTGAAGGTTTGGCAAGAATAAGGTTAAATGAGAAATATGGATATATAGACAAAACCGGAAAAGAAGTAATTCCTATAAAGTATGATTGGGCAGGAGAGTTTTCAGAAGATTTGGCACAGGTAGAATTAGATGGGAAATATGGATATATAAACACAACGGGAAAAGAAGTACTTCTTCTAAAGTATGATTTTTGCGGGAATTTTTCGGAAGGTTTAGCAATGGTAAGGTTAAATAGGGAGTATGGATATATAGACAAAACCGGAAATGAAGTGATTCCTGTGAGGTATCATTTAGGTTTTGGTGATGATGCAGACCATAGATATTTTTCAGAAGGTTTGGCAATGGTAGAGTTAAATGGGAAATATGGGTATATAAACCGAACTGGAAAAGAAGTAATTCCTTTAACGTATGATGGTGGTGTACGGTTTACAGAAGGTTTGGCAAGGGTGATACTCAATGAGAAGTGGGGTTATATCGATAAAACAGGGAAAGAAGTGATACCCCTAAGATATGATATAGCAAATGATTTTTATGAAGATGTGGCAAGAGTAGAATTGAATGGTACTTCATTTTATTTCAACAAAAAAGGGGAGTGTATTAGCAGAAATTGTCCATAAGGTCTACGGCACAGGTAGTACCTCGGCTAGACTAAAAATTGATAGGTGATTAGGTAAATATATGAACTCATAAAACTATGAATGAACTGTTTGTGTTCTATTGGATTGCACTTGCTACTATTTATATTCTGAAACCTAAAAATAGAACTCAGGCATGGATGGATGCAACCATTGTAGCGGCTATAGTATTTATTGTAGCTATAGTTTTTGACTTTCTCTTTATCCAATCAGAAATGTCTGATCTTCTTTGGCTACTGGTGTGTGGTATTATTTTGGGCTTTACCCTTTTATATTATCTGGAGCTGAAAGCTGATGGAAAAATGGGCTTCCCATGGTTTATTATTGGGGTAATTGCCCTGATTCTTCTAATAGGGGTGGCCCAAAGACATCTTAATACAAAAGTGCTTGAAAGTATTCAGTCAGATTCATCTATTGAGAGACCTTAGTATGAAATCACCTGTTATCGGAATTGCTCTTTTTGTGGTGGCTCTATTGCTTCCTGTCGTTGCTTGGGCTACTTTAAGAGAGGTAGTTTTTAAAACGAAGGGAAAACTAGGTTTTCCGGACTATATAATAATTACTGTAGCCTTGGGAGTTTTAAAAGAGCGTTTCTTTAGAAAAAAAGAATAGCATTTTAGCCATTAACCGGTCTGCCGATCTGGACCCTGGTAGTGCCTAACTTGCGTAAAATTTAAAAATTTTTGAAAAGGTAAAAAAATTATAGCTCACTATGAACTTCCTTAAAAACCATTGGTATAGACTTATTATTTATCCTGCTTTTTTATGCTTGATAATTTTGGTGGCAAGAGTACTCTTGGAGAATTTCAATAACAATGGCCCAAGTATAAGATTATATACAGGAGGGTATATTTTTGTAAAGCTAATTCTATTTATCTCCCTATCCTGTATACTTTTCCCAATTTATCTCATTACTTATGCAGATATTAATTCTAAAGCAAAAGATGAGAATAATATACGAAATGGAGTCGAAAATAACTATAGAATCTACAAATATTATGAATCACTTAATGATAGCTTGAAACCCTTTGCATTTTCTATCCTTGTGGTTAGTACATTAGGCGTCTTGTATTATTTTTTTCCAAACTCTACTTTGGTAGCAATCCCTTTTATTGTTTCATGCTTAATCCTATTTATAGGGCTTATGGCTGTCGCAGCGCCCTCGTGGGGAATATTTAGAAAAGAAAACCCTAACTTTTTTTCTTTTTTAGATTATCTGTTCTTTTATGAAGCACTAATTTTTTTGATAGTATGGTGGGAAGTAAGGAACTATGATGGCTTTTTTGTAGCAGGTACTGAGGAATATAGCCTAATATTTTTGGGAATGCTACTTATGATAATAGTCCCTATAATAGGACGAATAAGAGTTAAAAAATTGAGGCGAGATTTTTTTCCTGCAAAAACTAAACTTTCGAAATCAGAGAACTCGTTCTTAAACCTTATAGATTTTGGTTGGTTTATAGTTATTGTCTTTGGCTTTGCTATTTTATCAAAGGAAAAAGACTGGCTCGAAAAGGCTTTGTTATTTGAAATCGTGGCTACAACTACGTATTTTTATATTCCCTTTATGATTATGAGCTATCTTAAAAACTACCAATTAACAGACTATACGGTAAACGCTATTTTTTCTGTTTTTTATTTGCTCATTTCCTGTGTAGGTTTGTATGCCATACTATCCAATATTAATGAAATTGCTTCCCCTAAAGCTTTCTTTCTACCCATCAACTCTTTTTTCCTTTCAATGGGATTGATAGTTTTAGCAATCTGCGGATTTTGGGGTTTATTCTCTAAAAAATTAAGAGAGAGGAGTTTAAATTTCACTAAAGGGCTTACGGAAAAAGGGTCTCCAAATTAGGGGATGATGATATAAAAAATTACGAGCAATATGAGTATAGATGAAATAAAAAATTTCAAAAATTGGCAGGAGAAAGCCATAAAAGCTGAAAAGAAGGGATGGACACTTTATATTACTTATAAAGAAGCATCTGGCGAAATTTATACAATTCCCTATTCCCGTATTGATTACAAAACCGATTACGACTGGGATGATGCGGCTTACGATTGCTACGATGCAGGAAACTATGGTTTGGCATTGGAATATGCGGTAGAATCAATTAAGCTTCTTGGCGGGATTGCTAATTATGAGTATTTAAATGCTGAGTATAAACAAAATATATTGAGATGTAAACAGGATTCCCCCACACCGGAAAATTTAGGAATCATCATTTTTAGCGAAATAGCATTGGGAGAATTAGAAAAAGCACTTGAGGCATGTAACCAGTATTGTTCTATGTTTTCCGTTTGTGATAAAATCCCAAAGGGTATTTTTGATATAGAACGTACATTGGCGTATAAGCTAAACGAAAAGACTTTGGTTATTAAGCCCGCGTCTAATCAGGGATTGCTGCCAATACCGGGGTATCGTGAAATGCAGAATATAATGTTGGAAATTTATGAAGCAAAAGAAGCTGGCAATGATTCTTTAGTTTTAGAAATTATACAGAAATTGAACCGTATCTGGGAAAATGACCCTGAAAACTTACGGTTTCAGGCAAAATTTGGATACTCAAAACCACAAGAATATATTAGTATTCGTAATCTTGGTATAGATATATGAAAAAAAGATATGCAACTTTCTGAATGCCCCCTCTGTCGGATTTTTAAGCTTTGGAAGGATATTTCGGGGTATTGTCAAAAAGAATTAAGATATATTAAAGAAGAAAGTTTCAAATTCTTTAATAGAGAGACAAAGTACTTTTGGGTATTCAAGGGTTTTCAGTACCTTGAAATGTTTATCCTCTGAAATAATACAAGCGGCATTGGCAGAAACGGCGCAATCTACAAATTTATCGTCATCAGGGTCTGCATATATAGCTTGCCATTTGTAATATCGTGTAATGTATTCTACGTTTGGAAGGTTGTCAATAACACTAAGAATAGCTTGGGAAACCTCTTCTCCTAATTTCATTGCTATGATTTCGGCATATTCTTCTAAAATTTCAGTGGATACACAAAGGGTTATTTTTCCCTCCAAAAGTGCTTGAAATATCCAATGTGACCCGGAACGACGAGATATAGACACCCAAAAGACATTCGTATCAATTACTACCCGCATCAGCCACGAGGTTGGCGGTTATGTTCAGATGCCAGTTGCACAGTATCCTGACTCGTCCACTGATTTTTATCCCACATACTATCTGCCTTGTCCATGGCCTTTTGTGCAAAATAATTTGCCAGAAGTTTTCGGATTTCCCCTATATCTTCATCAGAAACTTGCCAAGAATATACTCGTAAAAGCTCTAATTGCAGGTTCGTTAAAGCATTCATTGGTTTTGTCTTTTATATGTAAAGATAACGAAAAGTCAGAATTATGTTTGTTTTTTACCCAGAAAATAATTCATTCTCGAGACGTGCTTCATAAATTTTGGCAGTGTATCAGAGACGATATGATAGCTGCTTCCCAATGTATTTAATCCTTCTTACCGGCCCAGACTCTGGCAAAGCCAGCTCCGGCTTTTGATCGGAATAAGTATTATAGAATATTGTCTACTTCAGCTATCTTCTCCAGACGGTCTAGGTTTACACGTTCTATGTCTCCGTAGGCAGTAAGAGACAGTCCCAAAGCATGAGCCATATTCTCTTGCGACACCCTTTCAATATACATAAATCTCTGATTTTATCTCCTTCTTTCATAAGAAGTGATAATTTGTATAGTTTGACTTGATAAAATGTAAAGGCAAATAAAAAGTGGCTAAAAAGTTCTTAGCCTAAATTGCAAAAGTTTGAAAAATAGCGCAAAATCTCAAAAATGCAAAATTTGCGGGGATTTACAGGTATATCAGAAGTTTGACAACAAGAAGTTTTCATCGGTAAAAGTTGTTGGTGGGTAGCTCTTTATTGGTGGCTTATTCATGCTATTGAGGCGGAAAAGATAAGAATTGATTAGAGCATGCTTACAATCACTAAACATATATTTTATGGAAGAACTATTCTTTTTTACTAATCTTAAAACCGTAATTGTCGAAGCATACACACCATTACCTCTTTAAAAATAAATTGGCAAAGCCCTGTCCGTCAAACTTACCCAAACCTAACTTAGTTCAATTCATTCGAGGTATAAAAGCCAATATATCCTATCAAAATTACCAACTATTCGAAATAAGTACCGATTATTATTTTTTTCATGGAGAATACGGCCAGGAGAACTTTATTTAAATCGGATATTAAAAAAACACCTATGGCACAAGAGCACACCGTAAAACGTGTAAATGCAAAATCATTCATGAAGAATTTGATGACCGGACTATTTGTCTTCGAAAGCAGCAAGAGACTGTACCAAAGCATGAGCCATATTCTCTTGCGAGAGCCCTTTCAGTGTACGTAAAGTTCTGATTTTATCTCCTGCTTTCATAAGAAGTGATAATTTGTATAGTTTGACTTGATAAAATGTAAAGGTAAACAGAAAATAAGAAAAATGGAATATGGGTAGCTTTACATGAAAAACATTTTTAGATAACACCCTATTTATATGCTAACAGGATTACTCATTCTTTCCTTGTTGTTTGTATTATCCGGAATAGTTTTTAGAACAAAAATAAACTCACGTTTTTAATGCCGTAGAAATTATGCAAGCAATTAAAAATAACCCATATAGAACCGTAGGTTTACTTGCTGGAGCCACAACAAAAGAGCAAAGCCGACAAATAGGACGGCTGAAACAATACATTCAAGCCGAGCAAGCCCCGCAAGACGATTTCAGTTTCCCTGTACTTGGAGAGCTGCACAGAACGCTTGACAGGGTAGAAGAAGCCACATCAAAACTGAATCTTGACAGTGACAAGATAAATGCCGCTTTATTTTGGTTTTGGAACGGAGACCCGAGTACAGATGAAGTCGCTTTTGATGCATTGAAAAGCGGACATGTAGAAACAGCCTCAGAAGAATGGAGAAAATTGGTTTACACTTCAGAAGACAGCTATAATGAAGTTACCGGGCAAAATGCTTCCGCTTTTCACAATCTCTCCACTTTATACCTTTCAGACAATATAATTGACTTCGTATCACTTCGGTTAAAACTGATGTTTTTGGAAAGTGATTTTGTTAATGATTTTACAGCAAAAGTAGCAGATGAAACCTTTAAGATTACCAAAAAGGAACTGCAATTATTGTTTCTGAATAACCTGTCAGACGAAGAAACCTTTGAAACATCCCAATTTCTTGAAGCCGTCTCCGGCATTGACTTTTTAGCCAAAGAAGATTTTCTGAGAGGTTTTGCACAGAAGTATATTGAACAAATTGAACAGAAAACGGAAACGGCAAAAAACAAACGAAGAGCAGGTAAAGCCCATGCTGCTGAAGCAGGACAAGAGTTGTTTACAGCCACCAAAAGTGACCTGTCACAGCTTAAAAGTATAGTTGGTTTAAACGACTTAAAGTACGCATCCAATGCCGATAAAGTTGCAAACGAAATTTTGCAATGCAGTATTGACTATTTTAACGACAGCCAGGAAAAAGAAAGCAGTTCTGATTATACCGAAATAGCAATGAAATTGGCAAAAGATGCCGAAAGTCTTGCTATTGGAGATGTCGCAAAAGAAAGAATTAAAGACAGCATCCATACGCTTGCAGAAATGAAAGACAGAGAACTTTCACAAGCGATAGCAGTTTTACAAACTATCAAAACTGCGTATGAAACCCACAAAGCCAGATTATTCAGTGAAATAATGAAAATACGTTTACTGCCGGGCCAGTCTGTCAACTGGGATAAAGTAAATGAAACGATTAATAACTCTTTCGAGTGGGAAAAGGCTGTGGAGATAATTCAGGAAGCAATACCACTGCAAAATGTTGAGAAAATCGAAAAGACAAATAATCCGACAAAAGTAGATGAATACAAAACCCTGGTCAATTTCATGATGGGAATAATGAGTGGTTCACACAAAGGCTGGGTCAAGTATATTCAATATTGGGAAACAAAAAGTCCAGTTCCAAATTTTGCATGGGCAAAATGGTGTTTGGGCATAGCTATATTTTTGTTAATTGTAGGTCTAATATGGGGCAAAGAAGGGTTAGACTTTGTATTTGGAATTGCAGCCTTTTTAGGTTTAATGTTTTTAGTTGGTTGGTTAAGAACTAATTTATGATATGGGAAAAGCAATTTTATCTTTACTTCTTTTGGCAAGCGTAACCACTTTTGCTCAAAACGACACGATAACCAAACAGCATTTGGATAGTACATTATTGCCTTTGAAATCCAGTATTCAATCGTTGCAGAATGAAAACAGCAAACTAAAAACGGAAGTCAACAATTTGAGAACTGAGCTTTTAAACGCCAACAAAAGTATTGACAGTTTGCAAATTCAAACACAAAATAACAGCAACACTATTTCGCAAACTGCAAATGAGTTAGGCTTAAAGATTTCAGCAACGGAAACAAACGCCAACCAAAAAATTGCGGAAGTGGATCAGTCGTTAAGCAAAAAATCACTTTACGGAATTATCGGAGTACTTTCTGCAATCTTGCTTTCGGGCTTACTGTATTGGCTGTTGAGCAAACGCCAAAAAACGGATAAAAGCGAAGTACTTGAACAGTTGCAGAAAACAAAATCTTCTATTGAAGAAAGTTTGGTAAAAGAGTTTAGCAAACAAACCGATTTAATTGAAAGTCAGTTGCTGTTGCTGACACAACAAAAAACAGAAAGTGCAAATGCGAAAGCCGACCATTCTTTAGCGTTGAAAGTGGCAAGCGAAATCAACCTAATTGAACGCAACATCAGCCTGATGGACAAAGGCACAAAAGGTTTGAAACAATTAGAACGCTCCGTAGGAAAACTGAAAGACAATCTTGCTGCAAACGATTATGAAATGCCGGTGCTGTTAGGTAAGCAATTTCATCAAGGAATGAAAGTAATTGTTACCAGTTCAATTCCCGATGAGAATTTGGAACACGGTTCGGAAATCATTACCAAAGTTTTGATACCGCAGGTAAACTATAACGATAAAATGATACAAACCGCACAGATAGAAATTTCTGTAGGAATGTGATTTTCAATAACAACAACATAAAAAGATATGAGAAATAAAATTGACTACGGTATTGACTTAGGAACAACCAATTCCGCCATTGCAAGAATGGAAAACGGACAACCGACCATTAAAAAGTCTGATGTATTAAAAGACACAATTCCGTCTTGCGTTCACTTCACAAGAAAGAAAGACATTTTTGTTGGAGACCCAGCTTTTAACGTGATGAAAAACGACAACACAAGAGCGTTGAAATCGTTTGAAGCAGGAAAAACCAATACGTTTATTGAGTTCAAGCGAACAATGGGAACAACGCATACTTACGAAAGTTCCAACTTGAATAAAGAATTGTCGTCAGAAGAATTGTCAGCCGAAATTTTGAAAAAACTGAAATCGTTTATTCAGGACGAAAATATTTATTCAATCGTCATTACCGTTCCTGCAAAGTTTTTAAATCCGCAAAACGAAGCCACAATGAAAGCCGCAAAGTTAGCGGGTTTTAAACACGTCCAATTGCTGCAAGAACCTGTTGCGGCAGCAACGGCTTACGGTTTAACAGCAAAAAACAAAGACAGTTTTTGGTTGGTGTTTGATTTTGGCGGTGGAACGTTTGATGCGGCTTTGGTAAAATCGGAAGAAGGAATTTTATCGGTAAAAGATACGGACGGAGATAATTGGTTGGGCGGAAAAAATTTAGATGAAGCAATCGTTGACCAACTTATCATTCCGTATTTGCAGCAAACCTACGCCATTGACAGCATTTTGGAAGACACGACCAAAAAAGAAATTTTGCGAAATGCTGTAAAACCTTTTGCAGAAGAAGCAAAAATTCAGTTGTCATTTAAAGATACGCACAACATTCTTTCCAATTTAGGCGATTTACCTTTTGAAGATGATCATGGAGAAGAACCCGAAATCGATGTAACAGTTACGCAAAAAGATATGGAAAATGTGTTAGCACCAATTTTCCAAAAAGCGATTGACATTACCAAAGAATTATTGAAACGTAATAACCTGAAAGGTGCTGATTTGGGTGCTTTGATTTTGGTAGGTGGCCCTACTTATTCGCCCATCTTACGAAGAATGTTGAAAGAACAAATTACCGAAAACGTGGATACTTCCGTTGACCCAATGACCGTGGTGGCAAAAGGTGCAGCGTTGTTCGCTTCTACCATTACCGTTTCTGATGAAGTGAAAGAAGAAACGAGAGATAAAACAAAATTGCAGTTGGATATTAAATACGAAGCCACAACGGTTGAGTTGGACGAAATGGTAAATATCAAAGTGCTGAAAGAAAAAACGGAAGGCACTTTTCCTGAACAAATATTTGTTGATGTCGTTCGTTCAGACGGTGCCTGGAGTAGCGGCAAAAAACAAATTGGCGAAAAATCGTCCATCGTTGAAGTGGTTTTAAACGAAGGACAATCCAACGCTTTTGATGTAAATGTTTATGATGAAGCAGGAAATAAATTAGAATGTCAACCGAACCAATTTACTATCATACAAGGTACTGTACCTCCAATGCCAACCTTACCATATCACATTGGTATTGCAAAGTATTTCCACACTGAAGAAAAAGATTTATTTTTTGCTGTAAAGGGATTAGAAAAGAATAAAAAAGTTCCCGCAACAGGTGTGGCAAACGGTTTGAAAACAAGAACAGCAATTCGCCCCGGAATGGCAAGCGATTTTATTCGCATTCCCATTTATCAGGGAGACCACAACGCAGAGGGAACAAATCCTGTCCTGAATAATTTCATTAACGAAGTTATCATCAGCGGAGAGAGTTTACCCAAATTGCTACCGGCGGGAAGCGATGTAAATATTACAATCAAGGTAGACAGATCGCAAATCATGCAGTTCACAGCAGAGTTTCCAACCATAGAACACACCGAAGAATTAAAAATTCAAATCAAAGAAATTGAACCGCCAACAGTAGAATTTTTGGCTCAGGAAATTTCAAAAGCAAAACGTACCGCCCAAAATGTAAATGCTGATGATATTGCCGGAAACATCCAAGCGCTTGAAGGGCAATTGGAAAACGAAGGAGGAAGTGCTGACGGCAAAATGAAAATTCTGGACGGGTTGCGTAAAGAATTGCTGAAGTTAGACCGTGCAGAAAAATCAGCCGAGTGGCCAAAAATAGAAGAGGAACTGAAACAAGCGTTTTTCAGATTAGAAGATCTGGTTAAAGCAATCAGGCTTAATAGTGAAGATTCCAACCTAAACATGCAACAAGTGGAAGCCCGCCTGGAAGAATATAGAAGGAGAGTGGAGCTTGCTATTCAGGATAAAAATACCAAAGAAGCAAAAGAGCTCACGAATGAAATGCAAGTGTTAGGCCGTGAATTGATTAACACTGTAACAGGAAATCTAATGGACGTTCAGCTTTTACATAAAATAAATGATGATTTTGGGTCTTTTCATTGGAAAGATGCCAACAGAGCGAGACAGTTGCTCAATCAAGGTTTGCAAATGGCAACCAACGGAAATACATCGGGCATTCGTAATATTCTTATTCAGGTGTTTGATTTGATGCCTGAGGTTGAAAGAAGAACATTAGTATAAAATTCAAAAAAAATGAAAAATTTAATGATATATTTTAAGCAAATAACTATTGCTTTACTGACCGGATTAATATTTTTTTCCTCTTGCCAATCTCCAACGTTAGAGCAGCAGGTAGAAAAGTTAATGAAAACAGAAAATGCCCAGAAGCGTACTAAAATTGCCTTTGTTTTAGCCGATTCTCTAAATCCCAGGGCAGTGGATTTAATCTCAGGACTTCATGGAGAGAATCCATATGCCAATCAGGCATTAGATGATATGCTGACTCATTATAAAGAAAAGATCGAAAATACCAGGGCATTTGAATGCATAGGTTCTATCCCCACTTCAGATGCAGCAACTTATTTAGGCGAACAAACGGTTACTTCTTTACAGGGAGAATATGTTTTCAATATTGTTAAAAAACTACCAACAACCTTAAAGTTACAGGCACTTTTGGCCGGCCTGCGAATATCGGAAAACGAAAAAGTAAGACAGCGTTGGCTAATTGAAGAGCTAAAATCATCGGATAGTGATGCAATGGTCCATTTAATAGACGAATGGTATGTGGATAAAAATGAGGGTATTTTAGGTGCAATTGCTTCTTATAATGGTGAAGCGATTCGCTATTTAATACAACAATTGGGCAAAAGTACAGATGCAGAAGACTTATTAGCCAAAATCGGGCAACCCGCCGTTAGTGCATTGATGTCTAAAATGAAGAGCTCTGAACAAGATGTTAAATTTTCTGCCGCCGATGCTTTAGTTAAGATGAAGCAGTATAATCCTGGTGCTGTCAGTGACTTAATGAGTGCTTTTGACAATTCCAACATTGGTGCTATCGCCAGAAATTATCCATTTTATATTCGTATGGGCCTGTCGGGAACAGAAGCCCTTTTACTTAATGCATTGAGAACTAATTTTTCTGAAAGTATGTGTGTCGATTATTTGAATTGTGGTAATTCTGAAATTGAAACCGGAGCAAGGGAAATTGCATCCTCTTTCGGATATGTTGTTTATCCGGGTGCGGGCAGAAATAATGGGCCAAAATGGGGAAGCGGAAATAAAAGTGAATGAGCAGCTACAAAGGCATATTACCCAAAGGATTTTCTTTTGAGGGGCAATACAGCGTTTTGCTTTTCATAAAAACAGGAAACAGTGCTGAAACCTATCGTGTAAAAGGTTTGGACGGGAAACTGTATTTTCTGAAATTGTTTAATTACAGTAAGCTCCCCCGTTCAGCATTTGACAGTGAAAACAATTTGTTGGAAATCGAATTTTTGAAAAATATCAGGCACGAAAACATTGTTTCATACAAAGAAAGTGGTGAGCTGATTTTTGAGAATAAGAAATTCGGTTATTTAATTTTAGATTTTATTACAGGCGAAACATTGGCAGAAAGAATAAGCCGTGAAGCGTTTACCAACTACTATGATGTTCAGGAAATTATTTCCGGGGTTCTGAAAGGGTTGAGTTATCTGCACCATTTACCCGACCCAATCATTCACAATGAGATTACACCACAAAACATCATGTTGGATCTGTCGGGAGGTGTTCCGAAAGCGAAAATCATTGACTTTGGTTTTGCACGCTCGTTTCATTCATCAACCAGGGCATACTACAAAGTCGGATTGAATTTGAATTATGTTGCTCCGGAATGTTTTAACGGTTTGTATTCACCACAAAGCGATATTTTTTCGGTGGGTGCAGTAATGTATCAAACGCTTTTCGGTTTACCGCCCTGGTTCAAAGAGGTTTCAAAATTCCAGGCAGACCGGGCAAATGTGGAAGAAATTATTTTGCAGGAAAGAAGTAAACCGTTGTCGTTTCCCGCTATTCCCAGTGATTTTATTGGTTACGATGAAACGGTAAGTTTACTTTTGCAAAAGGCATTAAACAGCGACTCTGAAAACCGCTTTCAAAATGCCGATGAATTTATTCGGGCATTGAATAGGGAGATTGAGGTGGAGATTTCAGCTCCTGAAGAAAAGCCAATAACGCTCCAACCCAAAGAAAAAAAGGAAGGTAAAGGTTTTGATGCTATTGCAGGAATGAAAGAACTGAAAGCCCAATTGCAATCACGTGTGATTAATACTTTCCATAATCTCGAAAAACGTACAAAATATCGCCTTACCATTCCCAACGGAATATTATTATATGGCCCGCCTGGCTGCGGAAAAACATTTTTTGCAAAACACTTTGCCGAAGAAATAGGCTTTAATTTTATGCTCCTTGACTCTTCTGATTTACAAAGCAAATACATTAATGAGACAGGATCAAGAATTGCTCAAGTGTTTAAAGAAGCGGAAAACAACGCACCAATGGTAGTTTTCATTGATGAAATAAACTCATTAGCCCCCAACAGAGACAACGATTCTGTTCATAATGAAGATAAAAAAGCTGTAAATGTTTTACTTGCAAAAATGGACAGAACAGGCGAAAAAGGGATTTTTGTCATCGGAGCAACTAATTATCCCGACAAGATTGACCCGGCACTGCTCCGTGCAGGACGTTTGGATAAAAAGTTTTATTTACCTCCACCTGATTTTGAAGCGAGAAAAGCCTTGTTTGAAATGTATTTAAAAAATCGCCCATTGGATTTTGGAATAGATTACGACCGCCTTTCAACACTCACGGAGCACTACGTTTCAGCAGATATTGAACTTTTGGCCAATGAAGCAACAGACTTGGCTGCGGAAACTGAAGCACGAATTTCAATGAAGATTTTGGAAGAAGTAATCAGGAATATAAAACCGTCTGTTTCTTTAGAGGAGTTGGAAAAATACGAAGCCATAAAGGCTAAAATGGATGGAAAGATTATTGAAAGGCCAGAAATTGGCTTTAAACAGAAAAAAAATAACTCGTAAAAATATGGACACAATAATTTTCGACAAACTCTTGCTGAAAACAGCATTTTGCTGCATGGCAGCAGACGGCAGCATTGACAAAAGAGAAACTTCTCTTATTCAATCAATATGCAAAAAATCACCATTGTTTGAGAACTTTGATTTTCAATCCGAAATCAATAAGCTTGTGCATAAAATCAACACCGACGGAAAAGTTTTTATTCAATACTATTTTGACTTATTGAAAACAACGGAGCTCACTGAACAGGAAGAACTTACTTTGCTTGACTTTGCTATTCAGACCATCAACGCAGACCAACAAGTTAAATATTCCGAAATCAAGTTTTTCAAAAACATCAGATACCGTTTGAAAGTGAGTAATGATAAGATTTTAGCACATTTTCCAGACATTGAACAATACCTGGAAGAAGATATTATTACGGATAGTTTTCTTGATAAAATCACAAGTCAATACTTTGAAGTAACAGAGCTACCACAGTTTGACTTAATCACTCTCTCGTCTTAAACACTGCAAGAACGATAGTTCGCAGCTTGCCAATGTAGCCGGGAGGATGTCAGTCGGTCTATTGACCTACAATAAAGTGCTTTAAATATTTTTGGATTTATTTTCTTGCCTGCAGAAAGAAGTATTCCCCAAAGACCGGATTTTACTCTGCATAGGTCGGGGAGACCCGGCAGAGCGAGGAAAAGACTAATGAATAAAGTTTTTTCTACGTTAAAAAAATAAAATAATGAAAACCAAATCAGCTAACTGCAAAACATGCAAACGTAAAACCATTCATGAGGAGTTTGACGACCGGGCTATCTCTGGTGGAAAAAGTGTGGCTCTCTTTCTTTTTACAGGCTTACCAATACCTCTTAGAAAAGGGCGAAACTACTACTGTAAAGTTTGTGGTACACCTGAAAGTTAAGTCAATCTTTAGAATCTGACAGAAAAAAGTGTAATGCCTGAAATAGGCTTGTAAATTATATTTTCCCTAAACATAGCAAAACTAAACAATATGGAAATTTTAATAGGTATTGGTAGCGGCATTCTTATTTTTATCTTTTCCGGATTAATAATGGCTTTGATTGGCTTTATACTCAAAGTCGCCTTAAAAGTGGTGGTGGCTATTGCATATCTCTTAGCATGTTTGGTACTAGGTTTCTGGGCATCTAAAAATGGGTTTTCTATATCAGAAATTTTGGTCAGTAGTTTAATCATTAGTGCAATTGCTTTTCCTATTTTATTAACAGCAGCGGGTTATTTTGTTGCATTGGAATATGACGAAACAAAAGCCAAAATTGATTCTTTAGAAGAAATGGTTTCAAGACTTAGTGAAGAAATAAACCGACCTTCCTCGTCTTAATGTCAGTCGCTCTACTGACAGGCAATAAAGTGTTCTAAGTATTTTTAGATTTATATTCTTGTCTGTCGCAAGAATTATTCCGGCCAAAGGTACTATCTTAAAAACTAAAGTAAAAAACACACCTGACCTGTTGCAGGATTTACAACAGGGGCGTATTCCGAAAAGCTGTAAGAGTAGGGAGAATTTAAAAAAAGAAAAATAATGAAAATTAGCAACCCAAATAGTATTAACGTAAAAGAGTTGAGCCAGCTTTTAATAAATAATGGCATACAAAGCACAACGCAAAAACCTCTTTTCGGCAAAGAGTTCGTAGAATTTAAAGTACAAGGAGTATCTTTCCGACTTCTTGACAAAGGGAATGAGTATTTGATAGATGTAAGAGTGCCTATTGGGTTGATAATATTTACATTGTTGGGTACATTAATAGTCTTATCCATAATATTTACCATTCTTGCAGGCGATTCTGTTATTATTAAAGGAGGCTTTTTCGTGTATTTTTTTGTACTTTGGATAAGTTCCGTTATTTATAAAAACTCAAAAAAGGAAGTCATTGAGGGAATAATCCAAAAGTTAAGCAATTTAATTACTGAAAAAGGGTCTCCAAATTAGAAGAGGATGATATATTTTGGTTTTGATATAGATATATGAAAAACAGATATGAGGTCTCGGCTTTCATTACAAAAAAGCATGGAGAAAAAACTACTTTAAAATGAGAAATATATTTAAGCGCATTTTTGGTTCTTCCGGGTTTGAGAAACAACCTCTTCCTCAAGAATACCAATTGAAAATCATTTTTAATCAATTTTCAAAAGAAGATTTGACAAATCTTCCCGAGAAATATATTCTTACATCTAATCATCTAAATTTAATAGGATCGGCATTTAGGAATATGAATGAATTGGGCCTGGCAGAAAAAGCATATAAAGATGCCATTGAGTCAGCTCCGGAAAATGATGAACCTTATGGAAATCTTATGTCACTTTACATTTTACAAGGCAAATATGAATTATGTGAGGATATTTATCAGCAGGGCATGCATAATGCAACAAAAAAATCTTTTATAATATTTCAGGATGGACGGTTAGCCTATATTCAGGATGAGTTTCAGCATTCATTAATGGCCGCACGCTGTGTCTTGACTGACGAAAATTTTGCTAGTGAAGAAGCTTTTATATTATGTATTCGCTCACTATTATCATTAATAAAAGAGGAAGATAATGTAGAAAAAAATACAATTGAAGCCATAGAAATGTGGCAACTTGGAATATCTGTTTTTCCTGAATCTGATGAATTAAAAAAACTTGGGGAATATTTTCAAGCATGAGCGTACCAACTTAGAACGCTAATTTTGTATATTTTTCTGCAACACCCTTTCAATATACATAAATCTCTGATTTTATCTCCTACTTTCATGAGAAGTGATAATTTATATAGTTTGACTTGATAAAATGTAAAGGTAAACAGAGAATAAAAAAAATGGAATGTGGATAGCTCTGCGAGAGATATATTTTTTAAAATGATTAGGTCCCTGCTCAGTAGTATTAATTCTATAATACTATAAAAAAGAGCATTCTATTACTAAAAAACAAGAAAAAATGACATTTGAAGAAAATCAAAAGGTACACGGGGTAATACTACCGCAACCAATAAACCTCAGCAATATTGACATATTAGGAATCATCATGTTGGCAGGAGATATTGGAATTTTTGGAAACAATCAAGAGATAAGAGAGCTTGTAAAAAAAGAAGTCTCAAAAAGAAAACTACCCATACAGCCAAGCCCACTTGATAATGACCCAATATTAGCCATGTTGGGACAACAGTTTTCACCTTACGTGTTAAAAAAAGCATTTGCAGACTTCTATGTTTCAGATTTTTTTGAACGGGGGGCTTTAAGTGTATTTCAAAATATTATGGGTAAAAATCCGTCAGATTATATAGAAAAAGGATTCAATAAGTTTCAGGTTGAATCTTGTAACGCATTTGTGAAACGTGGTTGTGAATCAATTGAAGAAATGAATAAATACTTTGAATGGAGTCCAATAGTTTTACAAGCACTTATTGATTATTCAAAGAATTATGATTATTCAAAGAATTACTCAGAGAGTCGAAGTAAAAAAACATTATGGTGGCAGTTTTGGAAAAGGCGGTAGTTTTGGAATAATGGATGACATTTAAAAACAAGTACTTCAACAGAATAACCAACCAATTATGACAACACAAATCATTACTATAATAGTTGCTATTGCATTAATTTTTGGGATTTTTAAGGCTTTTGGGGGAAACTCAACTCCTCAGCCCAATCCGCCTCAACCCCCTACTATACCTATTCCCAATTCTCTATCTGACAATTCTAAAATTCCTTTGGCTGAATTGGTAAACATTTGTTCTAATGAAATCACAAACAAAAAAGCATTTGCCGAAAAGTATCAATTTAAGGATAATGGAAATATGCCAACCCCAATGGGTGAAATGTACACTTATAGGATTAACTCAACTACCTTGTATTTTACAAAATATGTTGTAATTTATACTCCTAATCATTATTCTGGAAATGCAACAACTGGAAGTGAGTACATTAAACAGGCGGTAAGTATAGGTTTTTCGAAAATATTAGACAGGCATATACCTGACGGTCATATTGTTACTTATAAAAAGGGTGATATCCATGTTGATTTTAAAAATCCCAACTCCACACTTAGTATCGCTGTGTATAAAACAACCATGGATTATAAAGGTGACTTAAATGGTATGGATTATAGCAACTTTAACTCCTCTATATCCCGAAAGGCAACCTCAAAAGAGCAGTCTGTGCAGGAGGTAAATTATGATATTTCTAAGATAAAAAGAACGATTAACGAGTCTATTCAATATGTAAACTCTTATACAAAAAATACAGAAGACTTGGCGGATAAATCAAGAAACCAAAAAGGGTTAGACAATATTCAGCTTTTACAATCAAAAAAACAGATTCCTGATATAACAAGCATTGACTCTGCCATTAAAATTTTAACTATTTATAATCAGAACAACATAAACCTTTATGAATATTTGAATCCTGTTGTCCTTGACGAGTTTCTTGATGTAGTTACAGAAGATTTATATCTAAATAAGAATAAAGGGAAATCAGAGTTGGTACAATTATTCACGGGGATTGGAATGCCCACGGATGAGATATCTATGAATGCAATGGCATGTATTATGAAGTTCTTAGCTAAGAAAAGGTAAAGCTCCCCCCCCTACATCTCCAAATCTTCAAACTTTGGCAGTATAAATCCTAGCAACAATAAGCGCTCAGAGGGGTCAACGTAAACCGAAATGAGAGGCCAGCGCCTCCGAAATATGCAACAGAGAGGTAGTTTTTAAAACGAAGGGAAACCCGGGTTTCCCGGACTATATAATAATTACTGTAGCTTTTCTAGTTTTAAAAGACCGTTTCTTTAGAAAAAAGAATCGTATTTTGATATTCTGCGGATTGTTGTTAATTTTAAGAATAAGTTTTAAACCTCAAGTGGTCAATACAGCATTAAAACATGATAAAGGAGTCGCCTCATGCGTGAAACAGAGAGTTTAATTTTATTTTTACGTGGTTGGCAGTCAAATTTTTCTGTCTCACCCTTTCAAACAGAGGGCTTACAGTTTTTACAGGTTGAACAATACTTTATGTATCAAAAAGCCAGGTTTTTTGCAGATGATGATAGTATGCAAAAAATTCTTGCTGCCACCACAGCACAACAGGCTCGTGATTTAGGGCAATTATTAAACCTTTTAATGACACATGGTTTGAGGTACGTTATCATATCATGTTACAAGGGAATTTACTAAAATATCAGCAAAATCCGGAACATTTAGCCAAGTTAAAACAGACAGGCAATAAGATTTTAGCTGAAGCTAATCCCTGTGGATTGTGTTTGGGGTATTGGGCTTACTGAAGATGACCCTAAAGCCCTTAATCCTGAATATTGGCGAGGGCGGAATCTATTAGGCTTATGTTTAATGGAGGTTATAAGTAGGTTATAAAAACCAACACCGCTCTCCATTCAGTGACCGGAATAATGCCCATTGGGAGTTTGTAGTGCCCGGAAATACTCTACATATAAAAATTTTTGCATAAATATTCAAAAACTATTAACAATAATAAATTTTTTGAATAATTTTGCAAAAAGTTTTATAATATGAAATCCATAAAAAGAAAACAATATACGACGGTTTTAAACGCTCTGCGTGATAAAAACGTGATAAAAGTTATTACAGGAATACGGCGTTGCGGTAAATCGACCTTGCTCGAAATGCAACGTGATGAATTACAAAAACAAGGTACAAACACCATTTATTACAATTTTGAAGATGCCGAAAATATACAGTTGAACGATTGGCAGACATTGCACAAAGTCATTGTAAAACAATGCAAATCCAACGAAATGAACTATATTTTTTTGGACGAAGTGCAGATGATTAACGGGTTTGAACGCTTGGTAGATTCACTTTTTGTAAAGAAAAATACAGACCTGTATATCACGGGGTCTAATGCGTTTTTGCTTTCATCAGGTTTGGCTACTTTGCTTTCGGGGAGGTATTTTGAGATAAACGTGTTTCCGTTTTCATTCGCAGAATATAAAGGATGTTTGCCCCATGCCACATTGAACGACTACCTGCACACAGGCGGAATGCCAGGTGCGATGGATATGCTTTCACTTGGCGAAAATTATGCATTAAAATATCTGAACGATATCTACAGTTCGGTAATGTTGCAAGATGTGATTACACGCAGTAATATCACTAATCCGCAGGAATTGTCTGCCGTTACACGCTTTGCATTTGACACCACAGGAAGTCCGCTGTCGCCCAACAGCATTTCAAAATTTCTGAAAAATGAAAACAAAAATGTAGATAGCCGTTTGGTTTTTAAATTAATTGAAGCCCTGAAAGACGCTTTTGTTTTGTACGAATCAAAGCGTTTCGACATAAAAGGAAAAGAACAACTACGCACTATCAGCAAGTTCTATTTGGTGGATTTAGGTTTTAGGAGAATGCTTATAGGTAAACCCAAAACCACTGATATAGGGCATTTGCTCGAAAATATTGTTTATCTTGAATTATTGAGAAGAGGTTACAAAGTATGGACAGGAAAATACAACGACAATGAAATTGATTTTGTGGCTCAAAACGAACAAGGCGTTACCGAGTATTATCAGGTGGCCTATACGGCCAAAGAAGAAAGCACTTTGCAACAGGAAGTAAGCCCATTTAAAAAACTTAATGACAATTACCGAAAAGTGCTGTTAACTACCGATGAAATAGAATTTAACAACGAGGGAATAGAACTTTTGAATGTGGAAAAGTGGCTGTTGGATACTAAATAACAATTAGTAAAAGCCCCCCATCACCTCCTATCCACAAACTGCACCGGCTTACGACTCTTCGGCAGATAAACCCTTTTATTCAGTTCGTCGAGAGGCACAAATTCAATTTTGGGAGTAACCCGCAGCCGGGCGCGGAAATGGTCGCGGATCTGGGTCAGGAAATCGTCAGAGGGAGCATCTACAGCCAGGTAGATCATGATTTCATCGGTACCCAGTTCATTGACCGATATCTCGATCAGGTGATTTTTGATCTCATCAAACCCGTTCAGGAGGTTGTTCATCGCCGGAGGGTAAAGGGTAGTCCCCTTATATTTGATCATCTGCTGTTTCCGCCCGATCACCGGCCCGATGCGCAGGGAGTTTCGCCCGCACTCGCAGGGTTCCGTATGTACCTGCACAATATCACCGGTTTTAAACCGCACCAGGGGCATGGCCTCTACGCCCAGGGTAGTCACTACCAGTTCACCGGCTTCTCCCTCTCCTACCTGCCGTCCCTCTTCGTCTACCACTTCTATAATAATCAGATCCGGGTGATGATGCCCGCCCCGCTGAAATTCACACTCGGCAAAAGCCGTACTCATCTCCGTAGAGGCATACGTAGAAAACAAGTCCACATCCCACTTTTCCCTAATCTTACTGCTTATGTTGTTGGGTGAAAAATCCTGGTTTCTTAGGGGTTCCCCTATACAAATCACCCCCTTTACACCGCTATTGAGGTAATCTATTCCGTTGGCCTCCGCGTATTCTATCATTTTGATCAGAAAGGAAGGAACCGTGATCAGGTAAGCCGGACGATACCGCCGGATGGCATCCCATTGCAGTTCCGGAATTCCCGCGCCCACACGTACCACGGTAGCGCCCAGTTTCCTCAAACCCAGAAAATACGCCAGTCCGGCCATAAACTGCCGGTCCATCGTGGTCATCAGCTGCACCACATCCCCCTTTTCCACCCCTGAACAGGCAAAAGACACCGCCTCGTTGTAAGCCAGACGCTCCAGGTCGGCATCCGTCAGCGCGAACGTTACCGGACTGCCTGAAGTACCCGAAGTAGTTACATAATCTACCACCCGCTGGGGCGGCACACATAAAAAATCATCATTAAACTTTTGAAGATGCTCCTTGGTGGTAAAAGGCAACTTCTGGAGGTCGGCCAAACCCACTATTTCCCCCGTCTTCACCCCTTCTTCCCGGAAATACCGTTCATAAAAAGGGGAGTTACGTTCTACATACGCCAAGGCTTCCTTTAGTTTTATTTCCTGAAATGCCTCAATTTTCTCTCTGCTCCAGGTGTCTATCGTAAGCTCCATCATAAATTCTTTTCAATTTCCCTTCGGGCCGGCAATGTGGTAATCTCCTTAGTCAGGGCCGTTTCAAAATACCTCCGGGCTTTGTCTTCCTGTTTATTCTTCTTAAAATACTTTCCGGATTTGTAATATACGGACCAAAGTTCAGGATTCAAAGAAATATACTCCTCAAAAAATGAACCGGGAAGCACACTCCCCTTTTTCAGGGCCGTATCAAGCTGCCGGTCCAGTATCCGGTAACGCTCATAATCCGCATAGGCTGAGCTGTGAAGAAAGGGGTCTTCCGGCACGGCTTCCGAAATAGTGTAGTTCAGGGTATCCGACGAAAAAATTTCGTTCAGATCGTATGCTACGAAAGCGCCCAGCTGGTAGGGGTGTGCCGAAACCCAAGCCTTGCGCTCCAAGGGCTGAAAAACCACCCCATGGTGGGCCAGCAACTGATTCAGTGCTTTTTCGTTGCCCCAACCTATCGGCTGCCCATGCAGACCCTCCCGGTTACGAAGAATCGCCACCGCCTTTTCTACATCTATTTTTTCCGTGCTGTCCAGCAACTCGTTCATCCGCTCAAACCGGTACAGGGAATGGCTCTCTTCAATCTGCTTCCGGTTTTTCCGGTCGTGGGCGTACGTTTTACTCCGGAAATGATTGGCACACACCAGACGGGCCGAATTCTCCACTTCAAACACATCCCTTTTCCGGGGAGAAATCTCTATCAGCACGGCCCGGTTGTCGGCCGCGCTGCCCACCATAATGCTTTCGGAAACAAACACCCGCCTCCGTGAAGCCACGGCGATAGCCTCGTCTATGTTTCGCGCATATTGCAGAATCTCCCTCACCACCAACGACACCGGCGTGCGGGCCTTCAGAGGTACCGATGATTTCCCTGCATTGATGGTCACGGTGAGGCCTTCCGTATTCATGCCCGACACCACCCCGATCATGCCCGGCCAGGTGACCGACAAAAAACCGTATCCCGAGTCCGGCCTGACAAAAGCCACCACTTTGTTTTCAGCGAATGCGTCTCCCGCATAAAAATCAAAATTCCGGCCGATCATCAGCTGGCCGTCCTCTGTATTTTCTCCCCAGACGGCAAAGGAGGTACACCCCACCATGGCCAGGTCTTGCAGGGCATGCCCGATATCGTGGGCGCCGTGCAGATAAAGACACCGCGCATACGGGGGAGCAATGAAATTCAGACTGTCGGAAGCGTAACGCGACAATCCGTAAATCTCTTCCCGATACTGGGGAATAATACTCCGGGGAAGCTTTCGGTTATACCAGGCCAGGAATTTGCGCAACAGCCACTGCCTGCCCCGGGAAGGGACAATCTCCTCCACCTTTTCAAAAAACACCTTCTCCTGATGCCGGTACAGGCTGTCGGTCAGCGCCCCGTTCCGGAGGCCCAACTCCATAGGACTCCCCTCCACATACAATTCCCAGAGACCGTAGGCGTTTTTCTCCAGGTGACTGCGGCCGCTTACCCGCTCAGAAGCCGAAATATGTGTAACCTCCGGAGCCGTATAGGTCGGCGCATAACGGTTCAGCTTTGCTGTACCGCAGGCGGTTAGTCCTACAAATAGTCCGCTATATAACCAATGAAGTCTCCGCATGAATCTTATCCAGCAGGTATTTTTTCCCCAGAATCTCCGCGCAGGTAGCCACCGCGCCGATAGTTACCCCCAAAATGCCGTGCATATTGACCGTTTGTCCCGTAAAAAACAGGTTCGGCACAGAAGACCGCGGAGCTATAAAGTTAAGTAAAGGTTGGCCACTGTCTTTCACATACCCGTACATATTTCCCTTTTCTCCGCCTATATAATCGCGGTACGACAGGGGCGTAGAGGCATAAACGGCCTCTATGCAGTCGTTCAGGCCGGGAAACTTCTCTTCAATTACCTCCAGGAAACGGCGGGTCCGGTCTTCCTTGAAAGCCTCATACCCCTCTCCTCTTTTCCCTTTACTGGCCACGGTATTGAACGTATCTTTCCAGGCTTCCACTTCCTCAAAACGCATGTAGGTCATCAACGTCATGCTTTCGGCATAGACGTCTCCCTGGTTTTTCACCGTCATAGAAGCCATATACCCCTCCGGCCAGGTGGCTTCGGTATACTCCTGGGCCTGCCACACCGCCGCTTCGTTACGCCAATGGTAAAAATTCCGGTTCTCGTACCGGAAGCTTCCGGGCCGGAACACGATATACAGGCTGAAAGCGGCCACACCCGGCTCCAACAAGCTCACCCGGTTCACAAAGGCTTTCCGGAAGCGACAGGCCAGGGCGACTGTGGTTTTGAGATCAATATTGGAAATCACATATTTTCCCTTAAATTCTTCTCCCGAACGGGTTCTGACGCCGGCCAGCTCTTCCTCTTTGAAAATAAATTCCGTCACCTCCTGACGCCGCATTACCGCCACATTGTATTTCTTCAGTTCCCTGATCAGCGCCCGGGTGATCTGGCTCCCCCCTCTTCCTACCCGCCAGGCGCTTTCTATATAAGAATTCACCGACAACGCGTGTACATACAGGGGTGTTTTTTCCGCAATACCGGCATAAAGATAGGAAGACCCCGCCAATACCGCCTTTAATTTTTCATTGGAGGTCAGCGTGTCCAGGAAATCCCGAGCATTTTCACCCAGTACACCGGTATCATAGCTTCCTTCCGCCTCCAGGTTATAAAGGGGAAAGAGATCGCAAACCTCCCGGATTTTGGCGCAGTATTTCCTCAACGCTTCTTCTTCTTCCGGAAAAAACGGAAGCAGGCGGGCGATAAAATTATCGTACCCCTGGGCGTGGGGGTAGGCGTGCGAATCCCCCTCAAAAGAAATCACATCAAAGCCGTCTTTCTCCATACGGGTCAGCTCCAGCTGCTCATAAATGCCCAGGTAACGGAAATAGGCATAGAGATTCTGGCCCTTGTCGAGGCCACCCAGGTAATGCACACCGGTATCCAGGATAGCCTTATGCCGCGAAAACGTCTGAAGATTACCCCCAAACTGGTTGTTTTTCTCCAGCACCAACACGCTCATTCCCTCTTTGGCCAGGATGAGCGCCGAGGCCAGTCCGCCCAGGCCGCTGCCGATCACTATCGCGTCATACGTCATTTCGGTACGGTATTGATTTTCAGCACTCGCGGAAAAGCGTTCATCCATTCATCGGGCAGGTCATGAGCGCAGGAAACCAGGAGCACTTCGTATCCATCGGCAGAAGGCAGGGCGTCCGGGTAATTCAGGTGCCGGTTTTTAACCGTGTAGTTGTTCCGTGCCACTTCCCGCTTCCCCGCATCCTTTATCCAGGAGTCGACTTTCCTTTCCGGCTGCCGAAGCACCAGCAGCAGGTCACCTTCTCCGTAATCATCGGCAATATGCAAAATTTTAGCGGACGGAGAAAGTTCCTCCTCCAGCACGTAAAACTGTTTTTCCTTCTCCTCCCATCCACTTTTTACCGCCTCCACTATCCCGGGTTCCTTGTAAATAAAGTTTTCCATCACAATTTCCCGGTAATACCCGGGGCCCTCCAACTCCTTACGGAGAGACCGGTATTCCTCCTTAAAATACCGGCTGATGGCTTTCGTCCTTTCTCTGTACCCCTCCCCAAACGCCAGATCTTCGGGCCGGATTCTCTCCAGGTATTTCACCGTGATTGCGTAATGCCGGATCAGGAAATCGCCTTTAGAGAAAACATCCGCACCCCCGTGCAGCAGCACCGGCAAAATATCCATCCCGAAATATTCCGCCAGGTAAAACGCACCCTTGTGAAAGCGTTTCACTATATTGTCTTTCGAACGGGTTCCTTCCGGAAATACCATGATGGAATACCCGGCTTCGATCTTCTCCCTCAACTCTTCCACCCCTTTCTCCAGCCCCCGGGAAACCGGGTAAAACCCTAAAAAACGCACACCTTTCCCAAAAATCGGGCTGTTATACACCCAGTCGCTCACCAGGAATACCGTTTTAGGATATAAACTCCCCATAATCAGAATATCCAGAAAAGAACTATGATTGGCAATGATCACCGCCGGGCGACTAAAGTCCTCTCCCACTTCATTGAGGATACGGATTCTCTTCAGGTTGAGGCTGCTCGCAGTAACCGACCTCATGAAGCCGGCCATCCACCGCCTGATGGTATATTTCAACTTCTCCTGCTTACCGGGCCAAAAAGAGGCCAGGGTACTGAGAAAAGAGAAGAAAAACCCGCCCAGACCGTAGTAGGTAAACGATAAAACAGAGCCGATAAAAAGAAAGATCCTCACCGGCGGTTTCCCTCTATTGGGCCTTGCCGCCACCAGTATACGAAAAAGCAGGGGATAAAAAACAAAAGTAATCAGTACGGCGGTAAAAACCCCTACCAGGGAAACCGCGGAAATGGAGCGCAACGCAGGATGCTCGGCGAAAATGAGGGCGCCAATGGCCAGAATGGTGGTCAGCACAGCCAACAACACCGAGGTGCGGTAAAGGGGCATCTCATCTTTTCCTGTCGTATATTCCTTTTGAAGGGCGGAGGTCATAAAAATGCTGAAATCTACCCCATGTCCAAAAACCAGGGTACACACAATGGTGCTGAAAATATTGAGATCAATGCCCAGCAGGCCCATTATACCCGCCGTTACCAGTCCGGTAAGGCCAATAGGAATAGCGCTGATCAGCACCAGCTCCGGCCTTCTGAAAAATACGAAGAGGATCAGCAACACCGCCACGAAAGAAAGATTCACCAGGCGGTTGAAATCGTTTTTAAGGTTACCCAGGAAGGTTTCGTTCAGCTGCTGTCGGTCTACCACCAGCATGGAGGCCTCGTTTTTAAAATGCGCAGCCACTTCATCTCTTCGGTCCTCCGAAATTTTCACCAGGGTGGTTACCGTATACAGGCCCTCCTTTTCGCCGATAAAATCACGGAGAGACAAGGCTTCAAAGTCCAGGAAGTCGCCGTAGGGGGCCAGTTCAAAATCCCGGTCAAGTAGGTCAAAAAATTCCCGGTAAGCATCGTCGGCAAATCCCGTTTTCTTTCCTTCCGAAACCAGGATACCCTCTACTGCGGCTTTTCTTTCCGGTGTCCAGAAACGTTTCCACGCCTCTGTTTTTTCCCTTTGGGCGCCCGAAGAAAGCAGAAGACCGGCCGGAGAACTGTAGTCGAGAATAAGACCGGTATTCTTCGTCCGCCGAAGCTCCCTGCCCGTCTTACGACTCGCATCCAGGGCCGAATCAAGGGTAGAGGCATAATGCACAAGGTACAGGGATTTGGCAGTGAGGTTGGTCGACTCCTCCAGCCTCTTTTCGGTTTGGCGTATAGTATCAGGAACGAAATTCAGTTGGGAAATATCCTCATTAAAGCCTACTTTCTGCCAGGTGAAGAGGCTCACCGCTATGGCCGCCACACAGAGGCCGATCAGGGCGCGACTGCGTTCAAAAGGGTAGGAAGCAAGCCGGTCGAGAATGTGTCCGGGCTTCGAGCCTGCTGAAGCATCTGAGGCCAACTTCCCAGGCCGGTATAAATGGGGAATAATCACCAGGGAGAACAGGGCCGAAGCCACCACCGCCACCGCTGCGAAAATCCCCAGGTCTCTCAGGGCTTCCGAATGCACAAAGAGCAGGCAGAGAAAAGCCACGGCCGTGGTGGTACTGCTCATGATCAGGGGACGGGTGATGTCGCGGTACAGGGTTTCCGTATCGCTGTTGTGCTTGTAATGGGTGAGAATATGCAGGGCATAGTCAATGGTCACGCCCAGCAAAATGGCCCCGATACTCAATGAAATGGCCGAAATGGTATCCCGGAGAAAGTAGAGTGCCGTGGTGGCCAGTAAAACGCCGAAGACCGTAGGAATAAACAGGAGTAAAGGGATATACACCCGGCGGTAGTACAGCATCAGGATCAGCATCAGCACCGTCAACGCCACGGCCATGGTGGCCACGATATCGCGCTTGATCTGATGAGCATTGGCCACCGCAATCAGGGCCGCCCCATGATATTCCACCGTACTTTTGCCTTGAAACTCCCGGTTCAGACTATCCCGGATACGGTACAGCTGTTCTGCGAAAAGCGTATTTTTTTCGGTTTCGTTCCCGGCTAACACCGGGTTGATAAAGAGCAGGAGATTCCGTCTGTCGGCCGTAAGTATATACCCGTTTTCCATCACCAGGTCTTCTCCGGCATTCAGATCCTGCAATTTCCGGAGGCCCAGAAAAGTCATGCCCAGGGGGTCTTGCATCACCATTCTTCCGCTAAGAAAAGCAGAAGTAAGAGATTGAAAATTGGCTCTTACCGTGGCCCTCAGGCTGTCGGGGTGCAAACTCTTTTCTATGGTCGCGTAATCCGCCGAATCCAGGAAGAGGGGCAGGCGCTCGTTCACAAACGCGAAGGCCTCCTCAAACGTATCTTCCGAAAGCCTGCCCTGCACCGAGCGCACGTAGGGTTCGCAAACCGACAGGCTGTCGAGGAAACTATCGGCCATGGCAGTAAGGTCGTCGGTGCTTCCCCCCTCTTCTTTCCGGATCAGAACGGTGATTTTATCGGCAAATTCCAGGCTGTTCAACACACGGGAAGCCCGGTCAGACGACTCGCTCCGGGGTATCAGGCGGGTAATATCTTCTTCAAATTTCAGTTGGAAAAGCAAAAAGCCCGTGAGCGCCAGGTAGATCACGGCCAGGAGCAAAGCCAGGGCTTTGTTTTTCTCCACGAAACGATGAATACGGATAAAAATCTTATGCATTCAGAGCAGTTTTAGTTCTCGAAAAACAAGCAAGCAACGCATACCCGACCAGACCGGTGGCCACCGCCAGCGCCAGGGCCAGTACCGTACTCCCCACCACGTATTGCACCAGATGAAGCTGCACCACCTCCCGGTTCAGAGGCCCATCCGGAACGGTGGGAAATCCGGTCAACCAGGAGCCCACTTTCAGGGAAGCCAAAATAATCAGGGGAATAAAAGGCGGCAGGCTGACGTTGGAAAACGCGAAAGCAATCAGCTTGTTCAGTCTCAGCACATACGCCGAACCCAACACCCCCAGGGTCTGAAAACCCCAGAGCGGCACAATGCCCCAAAATACCCCCAACGCCATGGAAAGCGCCTTCCTGGTGCGACTATCCCCGCTTTCCAGCAATTCCTCTTTCAGAAACTGCTTAAACTCTTTTTTTTTTAGGTTACGAAAAAAATCCCGGGGCTTGATATAACAGAGGGTAATCAGCACCAGCACCGTGTTCAGGATACTGATGCGGGTGAAGTCGCGAAACGGACGAAAATGCGAAACCCGGCCTTCCTGCGCATAGTGCACGCGCACCGGCACGTTCTCCACGTGTACCCCTTTCCACGCCGCCCGTACGATAGACTCGATCTCAAATTCGAATTTAGGGGTAAAATAGCGCTTCGGCATTTGCAACAGGGGGTACAGGCGAAAACCCGACTGCGTGTCGCCCAACGCAATGCCCGTTTCAAACCGGAACCAGAAATTCGAAAATGTATTGCCGAAACTGCTTTTCCGGGGAACGCCCTCCTGGGCCATGTTCCGCTCACCAATCAACAGGATATTGCCGTTGGAAGCGTTCAGCCTTTCGATAAAAACCGGGATGTCGTCCGGGAAATGCTGCCCGTCGGAGTCAATGGTAATGGCAAACGCATACCCCATTTCAAGGGCTTTCCGGAAGCCGTTTCTCAGGGCGGAGCCTTTTCCCCGGTTTTCCGGGTGGGTGAGCACGGTAAGGGTGGGGAATTGCTGCAGAATCTCCGCCGTGTGGTCGGTAGAGCCGTCGTTTACCACGATCACCTCCTCCGTATACTTCAGTACACCGCTGACCACTTCCGCCAGCGTTCGGTGATTGTTATAGGTAGGAATGATGACACACCATTTGTATTTCGACGGAACCCCCAAATTTGTTGTCTTTTGCGTGCAAAGATAGCAGGAAATTAAAAACGAAAAGCGACGGAAGGGGAAATAGGTGGGAGTAGGGAGTAGGGAGTAGGGAGTAGGGAGTAGGGAGTAGTGAGTAGGGAGTAGGGAGTGGGGAGTAGTGAGTAGTGAGTTCTGCGTGCCGAGATCGGAGTAGTGCGTGGATGGACCAAAATACCCCGTAGGGGTTACATATTTATAGATTGTTGAAATAGTACGACATCAAACCCCGAAGGGGTAACATATTTATAGATGGGTTGAAATAAGACCATACCAAAATATCCCGTAGGGATTATATATCGGTTGATGCGATGTGATTTTCCAAAATATCCCGTAGGGATTACATATCGGTAGAACATGTAATATGGTTTTCCAAAATATCCCGTAGGGATTATATATCGGTTGATGCGATGTGGTTTTCCAAAATATCCCATAGGGATTACATATCGGTTGATTGTTGAAATAAGACCATATCAAAATATCCCATAGGGATTATATATCGGTAGCACGGTGCGGAGGTTATTTTTACAATATGACGATTTGAATATTAAATCCCTACGGGATATGGGTGTGGGCGTGATGTGCGATATTCTACCAATAGGTTGTCCCTACGGGACATGGGATATTCGACGAACAAGAACCCAGTAGGAATTACATATCGGTTGATGCGATGTGGTTTCCCAAAATACCCCGTAGGGATTACATATCGGTTGATTGTTGAATGGTGATAGTGCCGATCGCCAACCGCCTAAAACGTTTCATCGCGAGTGACAGGCCGAAAGCTGACGGCTGAAAGCTGATAGCTGACGGCTAAAAGCTGACAGCTATTTCTTCTCACTCTTCAAAAGATAGCCCCCTATAAACTTCTTCAGTTCCCCTTCCGGCAGTTCCTCATAGCCCAGGGTCACAAAAGTTCGGTCTTCTTCGATACGACCTTTGTATTTCAACACTTTCGGGGAGTTTTCCTGGATGCTCAGGCGCAAGGTACGGATCTCCAGGTGGTCGGGCGACTGCGCCACCGCAGATTCCAGCAGGCGTATCCCTTCCAAAGCCAGTTTCTTTTTCTCCTCCACTCCTTTCGCATATTTTCCCCAGATCAACAGGGCGGCACCCCGATAGGCCCGGAGAAGGGGCCTGGAAGACACTGAAATAGTGCCGGTGGTACGAAAAAGTTTCTCTGCTCCAGCCGCAGACTCGGGCGCCACCACAAACTCCTGGCGCAGACGTGCGATATCCTGGGCCTGCGTATTCAAGGCCCACCCGTATAAGATGAATAGTACCAGGTGTTTCATGTGTATATGGTTTAGCTGTGAGCTATGAGCCTTGAGCCTTGAGCTATGAGCTGTGAGCTGGATGACGAACCGCTATGCGTTTCTTCATCAGCGGAGAGAGGCGCACCTCTTATAACGATCGCCCCAAGCGCTTCGCCGCGGAGCGGCCCCACCGGACTCAAAGCTCATAGCTCATAGCTCAAAACTGACATCTCCCTCAAATTCTTTTGTACGTATTGCTCATTTTGAGTGCGACCGTGTCTTCAAAAAGCGTGGTGTTTTTCACTTTCACCTCTGCTTCCTCCCCGGTATCAATCTCCAACTCCAACCGGAGCTCGGGATTCAGTTCCGGGTTAATCAGGGCCATGAATTTCACATTAGAAGCCGCGGTCATCATCAGTTTTGCACCCACAATATCCTGGGTCAGCTCTTTCACCACCTGCAGCATGCAGGCCCCCGGCGTAACCGGATTCCCCGGAAAATGCCCCTTGAATATGGCGTGTTCCTTATTCAGCAACAAATGTACCTCATATTTTTCTTCGCCCAGAGGAATAACCTGACTCACCGAATAAAAACCCTTTTCTACCAACATATCGCCTATTTAAAATAATAAACTCCGGCCTGCATGATCAGGTGTGCATAACTGTAAATTCCCAGTATAATCGCCCGTACTTTTAGATTGACTGGTCAAAAATATCAAAAAGCCCACATTTAACCCTTATTTCCAGGCCAAAATCAATTCTAAAATTACATTAATCGTTATATATAATTAAAAATTTGTAAAATTATATACTAATATATATTTATACACTTATATAATTATGTATTTATCTAATAATTAAAAATACCAGCATCCAGTCGACCATTGATTACTTTGTTTTTCAACACAATACGCGTATAGTCGTCCGACGGCTCCGTCATTTTTACCTCACTCACCGTAAATCCCTCAAAAGTAAGTTCGATTTCCCGGATATATCGTTTAAGGCTAGCATCGCGGGTTTGCAGGCGCACCAGGGTTTTTCCTCCCGACCGCGCAAAAGAGAACGAAAATTCGGGCGCATCAAACATATCGCCCGTCACACTACCCGAAATCAGGCGATTGAGTTTTTCCAGTCGCTTACCCGCGTTCACATCCTTCTTCTTTCCCGCATCATTAATATACATTGTATTATCCCGGAACAAGACGCTGTACGCGGAGGGCGCCGTATATTTCCAAAGCACACGGTCGGGCTTTTGAAAACTGAGCGTGCCGGTGCTTTCCGCCGCCCGGGCCAGATAACGGGAGTGGCGGGCCTGGGTAAACCCGGCCGTCAGCGTTTCTGTACGCGCCGCTTCTTTCCGCACCCCTTCCCGGAAAGTCCCAATCTCGGCTTCGCTCATGGGCGTTTCGGAAGGAGCCGCAGCCGCAAAAAGAAACCACAAGAGAAATCCACTATACTTTTTCATACGCTTCCAAATTAAATAACCGATCCAAAGGCACCGACCGAAGCCCCCTTCTCTCCAGCTCCGGTAACAATAACCTCAGCACCTGGACACTCCGGGAAGAGGTATCGTGAAGAAGAATGACCCGACCCGGCCACAAACGACGCACCACGCGGTTCAAAATCCTTTTCTCCTGCCCGATTACCGTATCCAGGGAACGAATACGCCAGCCCATTACGGTATGTCCTGTTCCCTGGACTGCTTTTTTAACGGAAGGATTCGTAACGCCGTAAGGCGGACGGTAAAATTTCACTTTCCGACCCGTCACCTCCCGGAGAATGCGGTCGGCTTCCCGGATCTCCCTTTCCATCTCCCTTGCCCCCAGAAAACCCGTACGGGGAGAATGGGAGTAAGTATGGTTGCCTACGGTATGGCCTTCCTCCAATATTCTCCTCGCCAGAGCAGGGTACTTCTCCACCTGCCGTCCAATCAGGAAAAACGTAGCCTTTTGGCCGTATTGGGCAAGAAGCGCCAGCACTTCTTCCGTGTATTCGGTCGGACCATCGTCAAACGTAAGCGCGATTTCTTCCGAAGACCGATTCTCGTGCAGGGCATCCAGGTGATAATTGCACCGGATACGAAACGACCCGACTACAGCCACCGCCAGCGCCCCTATGCCTAGAGCAATCGGAATAATGACACTTACAGGGTAAAACCAACGAAGCCCGCTCCATAACAAAACGCCGGAAACCAGCAAAACGATATTGGACCGGTGCGTCAGCATGCGCTTAACAAAACAAAGCTGTGATCGAGACCCCGATATTGGTTATAGAGAAGAATGTGCTTCAGCGGGGTAGCCCCAGGCTTTCTCCCAGACCGCAATACCGCCTCCGGCACCTCCTGCTTTCTCAGAATACCGGCCGCCAGCCAGAACCCGAAAGCGGAAGCCGTATTGTACTCTCCGCACAAATGCTTATACTGAATTACCGGTATTTCCGGAGAAAATTCGCTCAATAAAGGGGGATAATATTCCTGAAACAGAAAATCGTCGTTTTTCCCGATTACCACCGCATCAATGCCGGCAGGAGCCGTACCGCTTCGTTCCAGGAACTGCCTTAACGCGCTTCCTACCTCTTCGGGATCCAGGCAGTTATGTATACTGACATCCCGCAAAACCGCGTAACTTTCTTCCTTCTTCTCGGTACCCAATACAAAAAAAGCGGCCCCCTCGCTGTAGGTAGCGCCCGGGGAACCTTCCCCGGAACAGATCAGTCCGGCCAGGGCGAACAGCCCGTAGATATAGTCGGCTTTTTCGTCTACTCCGCCCACCAGCACGGTACCCGCCTCCCCGCTCAGAAGCTGGAGGCGTGCATCAACCAAAGCCGATTCAAACGAAACCGCCCCGTTGACATACGAAAAATTATAGGCCTTGCAGCCTAATCCAAGTGCAATCTGCGCCCCCACAGTATTGTGGGTCGACTGAATAAACGCAGTGGGCGTCAGGTACATTTCCCCGTTGTCTAAAATAGACTGGAGAAAATTCTCCGAATCGCGGATACAACCCACCCCTGTGCCGGTCAGAATAGCGTCAGGCTCGGGCGAACCTGCCTCACGCAGGGCCAGGGCCGAAGCCACCACCCCGTTTTTCACCCCGGAACCCATACGCCGGATCATGCCGGGGGAAATAAAATCTTTGTACGGAGGCGCCACCACCGGCAATACCGTTCCCTCCCCCGGAATCACTTCTTCTAGGAAACTGCCGTCAAAAGTCCTTTGGGCAGATACACATCCGCTTCCGTTAATATAGATCATCGGAAAAGATTAAAGTGGAACAATTGCCCCCAAAACCAAAAGAATTGGATAAAACATGCTTGATTCCCCTCTTTTGCAAGGTCGTTTCAGGCAAGAGATCAAATTCCGCCATGGGGTTCCGGAAGTTCAGGTTAGGCCAGATCAATCCGTGTTGCAGGGAAAGCAGGCTATACACGGCCTCAATGGCCCCCGCTGCGGCCAGGGTATGCCCCGTATAGGGTTTGGTAGAGCTAAAGGGCGGCATACGGTCACCAAACACCCGGATCAGCGCCCGCCCCTCCGACAAATCATTGTTACCCGTGGCAGTACCGTGTACATTAATATAGGAAATATCCCCGGGGGAAAGCCTTGCCACCTGCAGGGCTTTCTGCATGGCCAGCGTGGCCCCTTCCCCGTTTTCCGAGGAAGCCGTCTGGTGATAGGCATCGTTGGAGTTCCCGAAACCCGACAAACGCGCCAGAACTTTCTTATTTCCCGCCTGGATGGCGGCTTCGGATTCCAACACCAGGTACGCGGCAGCCTCCCCCAGGTTCAGCCCTTTCCGGTCCCGGTCAAAAGGCGTATTCGCCTCATCCGACAAAATCATGAGGGCTTTAAAACCGTTGATGGTAAATTTGGAAAGGGCATCTGTACCGCCCACAATCACCCGGTCAAGTTCACCGCTTTGGATGAGTTTTGCGCCCAGCATAATGGCATTGGCGGCCGAAGAACAGGCCGTACTGATGGTGGTAATAAAACCCCGGATACCCAGGGCATCCGCAATCTTATGGGTACTGTCGCCCGGATCATGGCTGAGAATATACCTCCTGATTTCTTCATTCTCAGGATATTCCCTGAAATACCGCTCGGTAGTATCCATGCCTCCTACGCTGGTAGCCGACACCAGCCCGGTTCTCCATTCCCGCATATCAGTAATTCCCGCGTGGGCCACCGCCTGCTGCGCTGCTATCACCCCCAGCATGGCAGTCCGACTAAAATTATTTCCCGGGTCTAAATTTAGATATTTAGCTAACTCTCTATTGGTTTTCTTTATTTCTCCTACGCGAATGTCTCCTTCGTGTACCGTATCGATATTTTCAATACGGGAGATGCCCGGCCTCAACTCCTTCAGCGAACGAAAATTTTCTTCCACTGTTTTGCCAATGGCCGAAATGATCCCCATTCCTGTGATACCTACCATTTACTTTGTTCTGTGTTCGGCGATATACGCCGCTATGGTTTTGACCGACCGGAAGATGTTTCTGCCCTCCTTAGGGTCCGAAAGCCGGATACCGTAATCTTTGTCGAGCATCACGATGAGTTCAAGGGCGTCAATGGAGTCCAGCCCCAGACCGTCGCCGAAAAGCGCGGCCTCCTCGTCCATCTCCGCAGCCGAAACATCTTCCAGGTTAAGTGCCGCTATAATTTTTTCTTTAATCTCCAGCGTTAATTGGTCCATTTATATCATTTTTTTAAGATTCTCTTCCGTATGCTCCCACGTTCCCTTCCGGCTTACCCGGTACATCAGAGCGTGATATTCTTCGTGCAACATTTCTACCCATCCGCACAGTACATCCTCTGCTTTGCCTGTACGAATAAGCGTGTTAGCGTAAGCGGGAAAAAAGTCTGAGGGGAACTTTTCAAATACAAAGAAACTATTTTCTGAGTAAAGTTTATACTTTATGCTGATTTCTCCCAGGCAAATGTTGGGCAGGGTGTAGACAAAAACGGCGGGACTGGGATAATAGGCTTCTTTATCGGCGATGGAAGCCTCGTACACCAGGTCGGTATCCAGGGAGGCGGCGCGGTTGGCAAAGACCAGGGCCGTATTGCTGCCTTCGCTCAGCAAACGGGAAGCGGCCAAAAAAGCCAGTTTACTGAGCTTATCCATTTTGAAGAACTTCGGATAGTCCATCTCAAAATACCGGTAAGCCTTTTTGGCAAAGTCTGTAAAAAGCTCCCCCTCGGTGGAAAAAACCGTTTCCCCGCTCACCCGGATTTCTCCGTTCCGGATCTCGCACCGGTCTCCTATATACAATGTTTCTTTCAAATCAGTTTTTCAAAAATAACCGCTGTATTCGCTCCTCCGAAACCGGAAGCCGTTTTCATAAAATACCGGATTTCCCGTTCTTCCTTTTGACGGATCACCGCCACGGGCTTAGACACCCCGCTACTTTCGTAGCCCAGACAGGGGTACAATATCCCCCTCCGGGCAGATTCCAGGGAGATCACGGTTTCCAGTAGTCCGGACGCGCCCAGAGTGTGCCCGAAATACCCTTTCAGGCTGTTCACCGGCACCTGGTTCAGTCCCAGCCGGTCCAGCGCGATAGCCTCCATTTCATCGTTGTATTCCGTGGCGGTGCCGTGGGCGGAAATGAAATCGAGTTCGGGGCCTTCCAGGCCCGCTTCATCCAGGGCCAGGCGGATGCTCCGATACAGCCCCTCACCGGTGCGCGAAGGACCCGAAATATGGTTGGCATCATTGATGGCTCCGTCTCCGGCCACCCGGAATATCCCCTCACGGGCCGACACCAGCACGGCGGCCGAAGCCTCCCCCAGAGTCACCCCGTCCCGGTCCTTATCGTAAGGTTTACACGGTCCTGAACCAAGGGCCTGAAAGGCGTTAAAACCGCTCAATACAAATTCCGTTACTTCGTCGCCCGCCACCACATACACCTGGTCAAAAACTCCGGCGAGGGTCATGCGTTTCGCTACCGCTACGGCCAGGATACCCGATACGCAGGCGTTGGAAAGCACCCAGGGAGTTTCCGAAAAGCCGAAATACCGGGCTACCTTGCCCGCCATTTGTCCCGCAAAGGCCTTGGGTGGAGTTCCTCCGCCCCTGATCGCCCCGATATTCCCTTTGGTGGTAGACACCAGGAGAAGCGCGCGGCCTCCCGGAGGATGTCGCTCTACCACAGGAGCCAAAGCACGGATCAACATCGATTCCAGGCGGGTAAATCCGGGTTCCGGTTCCCACGGTTCCCGAAATCTTGATGCGTAATACGGCTCGGGAAGCCACTCCCCTGCTTCAAACCGCCGGATGCCGCTGATACCCTGCTCCAGGCGGTCGACCGTAGTGCGCAGGTCGCCCCCCAAAGGAGTAAAGCAATTGTAATCCACTATAAAACTCATGTGCGCCGTTTGAAGTACGCAAATTTAGCAGAAATAAGGCAACCCGGGCTCAATTGTCACACCCGGTTTCCTGAAAAGTTCTTAAATTAGCAAATCGGGACAGCCTGTTCACCGTACAGCGTCCCGGAGCAAAGACCTACGGCATGTACAAGATCCTGGAGCGGTTATCCTGACTTCTACCTGGTGCGGCCCTGCACGGTCAGAAAGAACTGAATATCGGAGAGTGGTACATTCCCAGCAGCGGTACTGAATTTGGTGAGGAACCGTGCAGTTAAGCACTAACTTCGGCTTTAAGTTTTAACGGTGTTTTGGGTACGGGCGCCAGTATGGTTTTCATCTTCCCGGACGCCACCGGCAGGTCTTCTACAAAAGTTTCTACCTCTACCAGGGTAATCCCCATAAATTCCTGGAGAATTTCTACCCGGGTAGTGAGGGTTTCGCCCACCGCGGGTAAACGGTACAGCGAAACATGACTGATGGAACCGAGATAACCCATAGGCGCGGGCTCATTTCTCAGGTAATACGCATAACCCGTATGCAGGGCCACAGACTGGGCCATGTGTTCTACAATTCCACCTTCCATGAAAACCCCTTCGTCGACAAAAATATCTCCGGCCTGAATCGTATACCCCGACCGAAGGCCCGAGGGCGTGTAATCAATAAGGGTATCCATCATTACGAAAGGATACTTCTGGGGCAATAACTCGGCAACGTTGATCATGTACTCACCACGGTTAAGAGGGCGAAAGAAAATCATCCTTCATCCGTATTTCATGAAAAACCACGTTACAGCCTTCCAAAGGTTCCACCAGGCGATCAGCGATCTCTTTCAGCTGGCCCGACTGCGTGTAGTAAATCACGAGGATGTTTTTCTTCATCTTTCCGGAAACAATTTGTAAAACTAACGATTAAGCCTCAGATCAGCGCAGCATGGGAGATCCATGGCACCGGCGCCGCTTCCGAACACAAATGTACGACTCCGGTTATTTCATCCAAATGAATCGTTATGGATACTTGCAAAGAAGTATAGGCAAAGAGGATACCGTTTCAATCCATGCGTCGATTGAAACGGTATTCGCCTATCTCACCCACTTTTGCAATACGGCAAAGTGGTACATGAAATCCGATGGCTTATTTTCTCCAGCCCAGCCACCAGCCGAGAAAAGCCCCGACTATTCCGTAATAAACTGTATTAGCCACCACATCCGTTACCACTTCAGTTACATTGGCATATATGTTGGATAAAGCATACATGGATGTAGCCATCGACAGGCATACCAGTCCGCCAATAATAGCACCCGCCTGTATTCCTGTCTTCCAGGTAGAAATACTGGCCCATTGTACAAAAATATAAGCCAGCAAAAGACCGGATGCAATGTTAGAAACTACCATCGCCCACCAGATAAAGTCAGATTCAGAACGCATGAGACCGGTGGGGCCCTGAGGCATAACATCACTTAATAAAATCCCAAAAAACAGCCAGCCTAAGAAAAACGAAAATACTCCCGCCACTACACCAGAAGTAAGAATTTTGTTAACATTCATAATAGTTAGGGTTAAAGATGAACAAATAATATACTGCGAAATGCCTATCCTACAAGGAGATGCAGAAGCAAATTTATTCTTTTTTATGAATATTATCCCAAATTTTATAAAAAATACAATATTTTATTAAACTTTACTTATCCGAATAACTCCGAAAACACCTCCTCCAGCTTCCCTACCCCACGGATAGCGATACCGAAGTTATCGGGATTGACGCCCTTCAGGCTGTTTCGGAAAACAAAAATTTTCTCAAAACCCAGCTTGGCGGCTTCGGAAATACGGGCTTCTATACGGCTTACCGGGCGAACTTCTCCTCCCAGGCCCACTTCCGCGCTAAAACAGACCGAATGGGGAATGGCCAGGTCTTCGTACGAAGATACAATGCTGCAACACACCGCCAGGTCAATGGCCGGGTCGTCTACCTTCAGTCCGCCGGCCACATTCAGGAAAACATCTTGCGTACCCAGGCGGAAGCCCCCTCTTTTCTCCAGCACGGCCAGCAACATCTGAAGCCGGCGCAGATCAAAGCCGTTGCTACTGCGCTGGGGCGTGCCGTAATTGGCCGTACTCACCAGCGACTGGATCTCAATCTGCAAGGGGCGGTTGCCTTCGATCATGGCGGCAATGGCCACCCCGCTGAGATGGTCTGTTTTCTCAGAGATCAGAATTTCAGAAGGATTGCTCACCTGGCGGAGACCGTTCGACAGCATCTCGTAGATGCCGAGCTCGGAGGCATTGCCAAAACGGTTTTTGATGGTACGCAGGATGCGGTAGGTCATGAAGCGGTCGCCCTCAAACTGCAAAACCGTATCGACCATGTGTTCCAGCACCTTGGGGCCCGCCAGGGAACCCTCTTTGGTGATATGCCCGATCAGGATCACCGGTACATCCGACTCCTTTGCGAAACGCATGATCTCGCCCGTACATTCCTTTACCTGAGACACACTGCCCGCACCGCTTTCAATCAGGGGCGAAACCAGAGTCTGTATGGAGTCGATCACCACCACATCCGGTTCAATCATTTCAATATGCTTAAATATCAGATCGGTAGAGGTCTCGGTAAGCACATAGCAGCGTTCACTGTGCACCGGCAGTCGTTCGGCCCGCATCTTGATCTGCTGCTCGCTTTCTTCCCCCGAAATATAGAGTACATTATAGTCTTTCAGGCTCAGCGCCAGTTGCAGCATCAGGGTAGATTTACCGATGCCCGGTTCTCCTCCAATCAAGGTGAGCGAACCCGGCACCAGTCCGCCACCCAGCACCCGGTTAAATTCTTCGTCGTCGGTAATAATCCGGTACTTTTCTGCCTTGCTGATCTGGGAAAGCAGGCGGGGTTTGGCGCCGGAAGACTCCGCGCTCCTCCATCTCCCTTTCTCCGGTTCTCCCGAAGAAATCACTTCTTCTACCAGGGTATTCCACTCTCCGCAGGAGGGACAACGGCCCAGCCATTTCGGGGAATTATAACCGCATTTCTGACAGAAATACGAAGTCTTAACTTTTGCCATAAATAAAATATTAAACCGCAATATACGTTCTAAACGGGACTTCATAATGTAAACAACCAAACAATAGAATCATGAAAAAACTATTTTTAGTAGTGGCCACTGTACTCTTTGCCCATGCCGCTTCCGCCCAGTTCGGGTTCGGAATCAAGGGAGGAATCAACCTGAACAAGATTCATACGGATGAAGGAAACCTCAGCAGTAACTACAAGGAAAGCCTGGCCAGCAAGACCGGTTTTTCTGCCGGGCTGTTTGCCCGGATCGGCGGGGGAGTTTACCTCCAGCCTGAACTACTTTATACCGAGAGAAACGGCTCTATCATGGATGACTTAGGGGGAACTTCATACGATATCAAAATAAAAAATATCGATGTCCCTGTACTGATCGGGTTTAAACTCGCCGATTTCCTGAGAATTAACGCGGGTCCCGTGGCCACCCTCAAGCTAAAAGAGGAGCATACTTTCCTGAAGAATGTCGCCACCACAGTGACCGAAGACGAAGCATTCAAAAACGCCACCTTCGGCTACCAGCTGGGTGCGGGCCTGTCTTTCGGTAAACTGGACGTAGACGTGCGGAAGGAAGGCAGCCTCGGCAGCATTTCCAGCAAGCATTTCCAGGATGAAAAATTCAACCAGAAAATGGACGGCTGGCAGGTGACACTGGGGCTCCGTATTCTTTAAAGTTTTTCAAAGACAATAAAAACCACCCGGCCCCGCGGCAGGGTGGTTTTTTTATTCGTACATTTGGGAGTCAAAACAGGGCTATGGACAAACAGATCACGGTAAAATCGAACCCCTGGGAGAAATTCAGCCTTTATTTTAAACAACGGGAAGTTCCAGGAAAAACAATCCTTTTACAAGAGGGAAAAGTATCAAAAATAATGTTCTTTATAGAAAAAGGATGTGTGAGAACCTGGGTAGAGAATGACGGTAAAGACATCACAACGCAATTTTTCTTTGAAGGCGAAAGTGTCTCTTCTATTGAAAGCTTCCGGACAAATCAACCCAGCTTATACAGTATCGAAAGTTTAGAACCCTGTATCTTGCAGACAATTTCACAAAAAGACTTTCAAAATATGATCGAAACTACACCTGAATTAAAAGCGGAACTGGAAGAACATTTATTCAGGCGACTTTTCCAGTCTCAGCAACTTTTGTATTCATTCCTTAAAAATAGCCCCCAAAGACGCTACCAGGAATTAATTGAACAATATCCTCATATTATTCAGCGGGTTCCCCAACATTACATTGCTTCGTATTTAGGTATTACTTCTGTTTCGCTAAGCAGGATTCGAAACAGGAAATAAAATCCATTTCTTTACAATTGTTATCGCTTCGCACTTCTCTTACTTCTCAATTTTGCACTGAAATTTAAACAGTAAAAAATGAGAACCGTAATCGTATTTAATCATCCTTACGAAGGAAGTTACTGCAATGCCATCCTGAGTGCAGTCGTAAAAGGACTTCAAAAGGCCCGTCATGAAATTGACCTCATGCACCTTGACCATGACAGATTCAATCCTGTTATGTCAAAGGTCGATTTAGAGGCTTTCGTAAAACACAAACCTGTTGATCCGCAAGTAACAGACTACCACAGCCGTCTCGAAAAAGCAGATCATTTAATTTTTATTTTCCCAATCTGGTGGGATTTGATGCCCGCCACAACCAAAGGTTTTGTAGATAGAGTTTTAGGTCCGGGGGTAGCCTATGAACACCACCCCAGAGGCTTTGGATTGGTACCACTTTTTAACAATCTGAAAAGTGTCACCCTTATCACTACCATGAATAAACCCCAAATCATGTATTCCCTACTCGTGGGGAATTTGATCAGGAAAGCAATGCTGAGAAGCGTCTTCAAAACCATGGGTTACAAAAACCTTCAATGGATAAGCTTTGCTTCCGTAAAATCAGTCAGCCGGGAAAGAAGAGAAAACTGGCTACTAAAACTTGAAAATAAATTTTCAAAGAAATAGCTGTGAGCTATCAAAAAAATACCCCTAAAATGAACCATAACCGCCTGAATTTGCTTGTAAAGAATGGGGGAAATACCGGGGTGTGGTCCGCATACCTGTCAGTGTAACCCTCATCAGGCCGTTATGAATATACTGATCCAATCGTATCTTAGCAGTCTGCCCGATGCCCGGCGCGCCGACATGGAGGCTTTGCATGCGCGTATCCTCCAAATGATGCCGGGCGACAGGTTATGGTTCCTGGACGGAAAAGACGAAACCGGAAAAGTAGTGTCGAATCCCCAGATCGGGTACGGAACCCAAACCCGGAAATACGCGGATGGAAAAACCAAAGAGTTGTATCAAATTGGTATCAGCGCCAACTCTACCGGCATTTCGGTGTACATCATGGGGCTGGAAGACAAAACGTATTTGCCCGATACCTATTCGAAAATCCTGGGCAAAGCAACCGTCACGGGGTATTGCATCAAGTTCAGGAAATTAGATGATATCCCTATCGATGTCCTTGAAGCCGCCATACGAGACGGCCTGAAGTAAAACGGCCTGAACAAGAACTCAGAACTAACCTATACCCATGAACAGACTACTGATCTCTCTCCTCTTGACCCTCTCCCTCAGCGCCTGGGGACAGGGAAAAACCGCCATTGCTATCCACGGAGGTGCGGGTACCATTACCCGTAATAACATGAGCGCTGAGATGGAAAAAGCCTACCGCGAAGGCCTTACCCAAGCCCTCCAAAAGGGCTACGCAGTGCTGCAAAGCGGGGGAAGCAGCCTCGACGCAGTAGAAGCGGCCGTTATGGCCATGGAGGATAACCCTCTATTTAATGCGGGCAAAGGGGCTGTTTTTACACACGAAGGCAAAAATGAAATGGATGCGGCCATTATGAACGGCGCCACGCTGTCGGCCGGGGCCATCGCCGGGGTCAGCACCATCCGGAATCCCATACGTACCGCCCGGAAAGTCATGGAAAATTCCGTGCACGTGATGCTGACCGGCAAAGGGGCGGAAGAATTCGCCGCAGAACAGGGCGAAGCCATTGTAGACCCCTTTTACTTCTATACAGAAAAACGCTGGCAAGGACTGCAACGCGCCCTGAAAGAAGACAAAACCGAGCTCGACCACGCCGATACCCTTCGGAAAACGGCGCCCAAAACCGGCTACCTGATCTTCGATGAAGGAAAAAAATTCGGCACGGTTGGGGCCGTGGCCCTCGACCGCCAAGGTAACCTGGCCGCGGCCACCTCCACCGGCGGAATGACCAACAAACGCTGGAACCGCGTAGGCGATGCGCCCATCATCGGCGCCGGCACGTACGCCAACAACACCACCTGCGCCGTGTCAGCCACCGGCCACGGCGAGTACTTCATCCGGTCCGTAGTAGCCTACGATATCTCCGCCCTCATGGAATACAAAAACCTTACCCTGAAACAGGCTGCCGACGAGGTGGTCATGCACAAACTGGTGCAGCAGGGCGGCGAAGGCGGCGTGATAGCGGTAGATAAAAACGGAAATATCGCCCTGCCCTTCAATTCGGAAGGCATGTACCGGGCGTCTATTGATACGGAAGGGAAAGTCTTTATCGGGATTTATAAGGACGAAGGCGACTGACAATTACGAGAATCAATTACGAATTAAAAATTACGAATTAAAAATTACGAATTACGGACAATCTGGCTCTCGACTCGGTTCTCGACTACGCTCGAACTGACAGGTAGCAATCGCCTTTGTCACCCCGAGCGTAGTCGAGGGGCACCCCGAGCACAAACAAGCACGAGAGTGCGAAGTTTGCGAGCGAAGCTCTCGAAGGGCGCTACTCGGAACTAAGCACTCGAAACTACTCAATACTCACTACTCAGAACTCGGAACTCGAAACTCGGAACTACCATGATCATCATCCGCGGCATTAATTTCAGGAAAATTGAAGGCATTGCTTTGTGGCCTTTTGTGCTGGTGAGGAGTAAAAACCCCTCGTCTAAGCTGCTGATTCACGAACGTATCCACCTGCGCCAACAACTTGAAATGCTGGTTATTCCTTTCTATATCTGGTATATTATGGAGTGGACCTGGAAATGGATACGCTGCAAAGACGCAAACCAAGCCTACCATGCCATCGGTTTTGAGCGCGAGGCCTATACGAATGACCACAACCCGGAGTATCTCAAAACAAGAAGATTTTGGAATTTTATTCCGTACATTTGAGGGCAAAAACCAACGAATCTGTGAAAATAATCATCATCAACGGCCCCAATCTGAACCTCCTTGGCAAACGGGAGCCTGAAATCTATGGTCATCGGTCTTTTGAAGATTATTTCAAAACCTTGCAAGCGGCTTTTCCCGGAGTTATCCTTGAATACTTCCAGTCGAACCACGAAGGCGCCCTCATTGATAAGATTCATGAAGTGGGATTTTCCTACGACGGCATTGTGCTGAATGCCGGCGCATTCACCCATACTTCTCTGGCCCTGGCCGACGCTTTGGGCGGGATTAAAACCCCGGCGGTGGAGGTGCATATCTCCAACATCCACGCCCGCGAAGAGTTCCGTAAACACTCCTATATCAGTCCGAAAGCCAAAGGAGTCCTCTTCGGACTGGGACTGTCAGGGTACAAACTGGCGGTGGCCTGGTTTTTGGAGGAAAGAAGTTAGATGTTAGATATTAGAAAAAAGGTACCAGCAACCTCTAATGTCTAACTTCTAATAGCTAATTTCTAATAGCTAATAGCTTATTTCCCCGCCACGTTCTTCTCGTAATGGCTGATAAAACCGTTCAGCTCTTCAATGGGGATACGGCGTGCGATAATGCGTTTCTGCTCATCCAGGATATAGGAAGTAGGCGTAGAATATACATCGTACCGATAGAAAAAGTCGTATTTCCGCTCCGGGTCATGTAAGTTGATGAGACGCCCCATATCGTAAGTAGTAAGAAACTTCTTCATTTCCTCCTCGTTCCGCTCTACATCCGCTGACACATTCCACACCACAATGCCCCTGCTCCGGTTTTCGTCCTGGTATTTCACCAGTTCAGGTGCATGGTCCTTGCAATGCCCGCAGGTGGGGCTGTAAAAGTACACAATGGTGTATTTTGCCTTTACATCGTACAGGTTGTGGGTTTTTCCCTCCGTATCTTTGAGGGTAAGTGCGGGCATCACCTTCCCGGTTTCCAGGGGTTTCATCACACTCAGACGGTCTGCAAATTTCGCGAGGCTGGTACTGTCGAGCCAGTCGGCATCTTTCAGGTAATGATTTTCATACAAATGCACCACCACGCCGTCCAGACCTACCACGTCGGTATTGTCGTATTTATTGGTCAGGTACCACAGTACATAGCGGTACACGTCCTTGTTTTTCCGGGCCAGTTCCAGTACGTACGAGGTCTCCTTTTTCAGGGTATCGGGCCGCTGATACACCAGGGTATTAAAATACCTTTCCACCTTACTTTCCAGAAAAGGAGTACGGATCATTCTTTCGTCTGAAAAATCAAGATGATCAAAATATTTTCTCTTGTATTCGCGGTAAAAGAAAGTAGAATCCGGTTTACCGTTGGCCAGCAGGGGCGCTTTTTCCGGCAACTCGGGTTCCAGATTCGCCGTAAGCACCCGGGAAGCGAACAGATCGGGACGGGATTCCGCGCGCTTTTTCAGCTCTCCGTTTACCTCTTTCTGAAGGGTTTCCAGTTCTTTCCTGAGGGCGGCTGCACGGCCCGCATCGTGCTCGGTTTTCAGTTGAGCCTGCAATCTCTCTCCTTCCTTCATCTTTTGATTCAGGAACTTCCGATAACCAAACAGCAACTCATTTTCTTCGGAATTCCGGAACTTGACGGTACCCACATAATCGGCCGTATCGAATTCCATATACATATCCTCCTCTTTCCCCGAAATCACAAGATCATAGAATTTAGAAGGAGAAACCACCACCAGGTAAACGCCTCCTTTCCATGCCTCCGCACCGCTTGAAAACCTCAGGAGACCGTCTGCATCCACCTTCGCCGAATCTACTTTCTGAAACTGCTTATACCCGAAATAGTGCGCCAGCTGAATGTAGTGATCCGTATCGGCCACCGGCATTTTTACCGTGAGTTTCTGTTGCGCCGGTGCTGAAAAAAAACCGGTTAAAAGGAACGCCAGGAAAAAGATTTTCTTCATAGAGGGTATGTGTTTGAGCGACGAGCTTTGAGCTGTGAGCTGTGAGCTATTTAGAACCGGGGCGTACCGGGAGTCCTAAGCTGACGGCTGATAGCTGACGGCTAAAAGCTAAAAGCTGCCCGCCATTAAATACTGAGTATATGCACCATACGCAGGAGGTCGTCGTGAATGGGCTTCACCTTCTTGATCGTATCGATAAAAGGAGTATACACTACTTCGTTATTCACCACACCCGCCATCACGTTCTTGTGCCCGTTCATCAGCCCTTCTACGGCCGCCAGCCCCATACGTGAAGCCAGGATACGGTCATAAGCCGAGGGGGCTCCGCCCCGCTGCACGTGGCCCAGGGTAGTCACCCGGATATCCAGCTTATCGCCTACCTGGGTTTTGATTTTCTCCGCAATTTCAGTGGCATGGCCTTCTTCGTCGCCTTCGGCCACCACTACGATAGACGAAGATTTGGAGCGCCTCCACCCGTCTTTCAAAGAAGAAACCACCTTTTTAAGAGGGGTATGGGTTTCCGGCACCATCACAATTTCCGCGCCTCCGCCAATACCGGATTGCACGGCGATATAACCCGAATCACGGCCCATTACTTCCACAAAAAATACACGGTCGTGCGAGTCGGCCGTATCCCGTATCTTATCAATGGCATCGAGGGAGGTATTCACTGCGGAGTCGAACCCTATGGTATAATCGGTTCCGTACAGGTCATTGTCAATGGTACCGGGGCATCCCACGGTGGGCAGTTGGTATTCATTGAAGAAAACCTCGGCACCGGTGAATGTACCGTTACCCCCAATGGCTACCAGTCCGTCAATGCCTACTTTTTTCAGGTTTTCATAGGCCATCTTTCGCCCTTCCGGCGTCATAAATTCCTTGCTTCTGGCCGATTTCAGTATCGTTCCTCCTCTCTGTATAATATTGCTTACCGAACTTGAGGTCATTTCAAAGATATCTCCTGATATCATTCCGTTGTATCCCCGCCTGATTCCGTACACCTTCAAACCGTGGTAAATGGCACCTCTTACTACGGCTCTAATACAGGCGTTCATACCCGGAGCGTCTCCACCTGAAGTGTAAACCGCTATTTTCTTCATGCTATGTCTTAATTTTTCCGCAGCAAAAATAACCAGATTTATCCAAAACAGAAATCTATTTTCAGCTACGGCCTTTTTGAGCGCGATTTTTTATAGGGCATATCCAACGTTTCACTCAAAAAGTTCAAAAAAAGCCGTTTTCACAGGCAACGGCCTGTCGGCAACGTTATCACAATTTTTCTATCAGGCGAATGGAGACCCCCACGAAGCAATCGTCGGCACAGTTATTCTCTACATATCCGGCTGTAGAAATCAGTCCTTCGTTTTTCGCCTCAAAATAAGTGGTTACGTTTTCCCGTTTTTGCAGCCATTCGGTTCGGGCTTTCTGATACACGGCATCGAGCGTGGTAATCCCGGCTGCCGCCGTTCCCGTATGAGCGCCGAGCTCCACTCCTCTTTCTTCCCATTGGCTGTACGCCAGGAAATCCATGCCCATTCGCTCCTTAAATTCTTCACTGTTTGTCCCCAGGGCCTCCAGCGCAGCTTCAGCACTCTGCTCGTCCCACCCGGTAGCCGGCCTCTGCACCCCATTAAAGCGGGTATAGCGAAAAAATCTTTCGGTGACTTCTCCCCTTTCCACCACCAGTTCGGTTTCCCAGGAAACGCCTGTCCAGGTACTTCCGGTCATGATATACCGGTAGGTATTGTTACTGGAGGTTTGAAAACTGTTCCATTTCTGGAAACTCTTGTCGTATTCGCTTTTGTGTTCGAAACCGTCGCTGCAAGCGGAAAGCAACACCACAAAAAGAAGTCCTACTATTTTTTTCATAAAGGAGAGAGTTGAATCTGATTTAGAAGAAAGACTCTCTTTTAACGAAAAAAGTTGGAAGAGAATTTTAATTAATGAGAAAAATAGCGGGTCTTTTGTGCAGATCGGGCAGGGGACGCTTTTTCCAGGCCGCCACGCTCAAGGTCAGCATGAATTCGGTTTCCGAGGTAAGATCGGCCCCTATACACAAACGGGTATTGGGGTTCAACGTCTTCAACAGGGTCTGGAGCATGGCATTGTTCCGGTAAGGCGTTTCCATGAAAATCTGGGTCTGGTTCTGGCGTACCGCTTCTTTCTCCAGCGCGCGGAGCTTCGCGGCCCTTTCCTCTTCCCGGATGGGCAGGTAGCCGTGAAAAGCGAAGGACTGTCCGTTCATGCCCGACCCCATCAGTGCCAGGAGGATAGAATTGGGACCCACCAAAGGCCGTATGGTGAAACCGAGCTGATGGCCGGCCTCCACCACCAGGGCGCCGGGGTCGGCTACGCCCGCACAACCCGCTTCCGAAATAATTCCGGCATCTTCTTTCAAACCGGATAAGAGATCAAAAATCCGCTCAAAGGGAGTATCTTTGTTGACTTCAATGAAACGGAGATCGTCAATCACAATGCCCTGCTTTAAGGAGGAAATGAAACGCCGGGTAGTTTTGACGTTTTCCACAAAGAAAACCTTCAGCGTTTTCATTTTCTCCACGCTGTAAGGCGTCAGGGCCTGGGGGTGGCTGTTTTCCGCCAACAGCATGGGCAAGAGATAAAGGGTCATGGTTTCAATTGGTTTTGAGTAGTGCCGAGTGTTTAGTGCCGAGTTCCGAGTAGTGAGTAGGGAGTGCCGGATTCTCCGTCCCTACTGTCAGGCTGAGCTTAGCCTGTCCTGAGCTTGCCGAAGGATCGAAGCCCCGAGTTGTCGAAACCTTGTCCAAGTTCATACTTAATTGCATTATTTAAGATCGTTAAATATAATATGCAGGTCATTTATGCGCCCTCCGGCAAGCTCAGGGCGACCGAAACACTACCAACTCAGCACTCACTACTCGGAACTCACTACTCGGAACTCGGAACTATTATCCCCCGTACATCCTCCGCTCCGATCGCCGTATAATTGTGAATATACAGATCGCAGGGAGGCAATTCTTCCGGCGTATGGGAACTCAGCACACCCACTACTTTCATGCCCGCGTTTCGGGCCGCCGTAATTCCGGAAAAAGAATCTTCAAATACCACGCAGGAAGAGGGCGCTAAACCCAAGTTTTCCGCCGATTTCAGATACACCTCCGGATCGGGTTTATGACGGGTCACGTTCTCACTGGCCATAATCGACTCCATCCGGGGTTCGAAGCCCAGCTTTCCCATGATGAGGTCAAGGTTGGCCCGGGGTGCGGAAGTGGCTACCCCCGTTTTGAACCCGGCTTTTTTCAAAGCATCCAGGAAACCGAGAAAACCTTCAATATCCTGCACGTGCTCGGCATAAATCTCCCGAAAAAGTCCTTCCTTCTCCTCCTCCATGGCCCGAAACTCTTCGCCTTCCACAGGCCGGCCCAGAAAATGTTTTAAAATGTAGCTATTGCTCTTCCCAAACATGTGTTCGGCAAATTCGGCATCGGTAGGGTACAAATCTCTTTTCCTGAAGAATTCACGAAAAGCCAGGGAATGGTAGGGATTGGTGTGGGCGATCACCCCGTCCATATCAAATATTACTGCATGTTTCATGCGGCAAAAATACGCCTTTGTTCCCATTCCTCCTTAAAAAATATGAGGTATTCAAAAAGCCCTGGCCCCGGTAGAAATAAACCCGCTGATTTTCTCAAAAACATCGTAAATTTGTACAATGAAAAGTGACATTGACCACCTGGACCCCAAAGAATACATCATCATCAAGGGCGCCAGGGTAAATAATCTCAAAAATATTGACGTCGCCATCAAACGAAATACCCTCACGGTAGTGACGGGCCTGTCTGGCAGCGGGAAGTCGTCTCTGGCGTTTGACACCCTATACGCCGAAGGACAAAGGATGTACGTGGAAAGCCTGAGTTCTTACGCCCGGCAGTTCCTGGGCCGTATGGAAAAGCCGGAAGTAGATTATATCAGGGGAATTTCCCCCGCCATCGCCATTGATCAGAAAGTCAGTACCCGCAACAGCCGGTCTACCGTAGGTACGTCTACGGAGATCTACGACTATATGAAACTGCTTTTCGCGCGGGTGGGCGACACCTACTCGCCGGTGAGCGGAGAAAAGGTGAGCAAGGATACGGTGACGGATGTGGTCAACTACCTCTTTACTTTTTCGGAAGGTACCCGCGTCATGATCCTGAGCCCGCTTCAACCCAAGGAAGACCGCACCATGAGCCAGGAGCTGGACCTGCTCCTGAAAAAAGGATTCAACCGCATACAGGTAAAAGACGAAACCGTACTGATTGAGGATGTACTGAGTTTTGAGGCTCCCGTCACCGACGTGAAGATCCTGGTAGACCGCGCGGTGATCCAGTATGACGCTCAGGGACAGCCCGATGAAGATACGGGATTCCGGCTGTCGGACTCGGTACAGACCGCCTTTTTCGAAGGAAACGGCATCTGCGAAGTCCTCATTAAAACCGGAGAGGGCGATACCGTACAGCTGTTCTCGGACAAGTTTGAGCGGGACGGCATACTGTTTGAAGAACCCAGCATTAATCTTTTTACCTTCAATAACCCCTACGGGGCGTGCCGGCGCTGTGAGGGTTTCGGCAATGTACTGGGCCTGGACCCTGACCTGGTGTTCCCGGATAAAAAACTCTCGGTTTTTGAAGGAGCTATTGCACCCTGGCGAAGCGAAAAAATGAGTGAGTTTCTGACGCCCCTGGTACGCAACGGCATACGCTTTGATTTCCCTATTCACCGGGCCATTAAAGATCTCGATCCGGAACATTACCAATTGCTTTGGGACGGGAACGAATATTTTACCGGACTTACTGATTTTTTTAAACATCTCGAAGAGCAATCCTATAAAATACAATACCGGGTGATGCTCTCCCGGTACCGGGGCCGAACGGTATGCCCGGATTGCCGGGGCACCCGCCTGCGGAAAGATGCCAGCTATGTAAAAGTGGGTGGAAAATCTATCGTAGACCTGGTTTTATTGCCTATTGAACAGGTAGCCGGTTTTTTCCAGGATCTGGAGCTCGATGAATACAAAACCAAGGTGGCCAAACGAATTCTGATTGAGATCCGGAACCGCCTTGATTTTATGCAAAGGGTGGGACTGGGCTACCTCACCCTGAACCGCCTCTCCCGCTCCCTTTCGGGCGGAGAAAGCCAGAGGATCCGCCTGGCGACTTCCCTGGGCAGCGCCCTGGTGGGTTCCATGTATATCCTGGACGAACCCAGTATCGGGCTGCACCCCCGCGACACCGAGCAACTGGTATCGGTATTGAAGTCGCTCCGTGACCTCGGCAACACGGTTATTGTAGTGGAGCACGAAGAAGAAGTAATGAAGTCTTCCGACGATATCATCGATATTGGTCCGGAAGCGGGCGTTTATGGCGGCGAACTCGTATTCCAGGGAAAATGGCATGAAAAAACCGTGGGCAAGTCGCACACCCTGGATTTTCTGAACGGTCATGAGACCATTGCCCTGCCCAAAAGCCGGCGTAGGTTCCTGGATTTTCTCCTGCTGAGCGGTGCCCGGGAAAATAACCTGAAGAACCTAGATGTGAAGATTCCGCTGGGCATATTTACCGTAGTGACCGGCGTAAGCGGCTCCGGAAAATCCACCCTGATCCGGAAAATACTGTATCCGGTGCTGGACCGTCTGGTGGGCGAACCCCGTTCAGGCGAAGATCCCGGTAAATACGACGAACTCACGGGTAGCCTGAGTCGGATCAGCCAGGTAGAAATGGTAGACCAGGATCCCATCGGAAAATCCAGTCGTTCTAACCCCGTGACCTATATCAAAGCGTACGATACCATCCGCGCGTTGATGGCCGAACAGCCCCTGTCGAAACAAAGGGATTACAAGCCCGCACACTTCTCCTTTAACGTAGACGGCGGACGTTGCGAAGCCTGCCAGGGAGAAGGCTACCAGACCATTGAGATGCAATTCATGGCCGATGTGAAACTGACCTGTGAAAGCTGTGGTGGAAAACGCTTCAAGCAGGAAGTATTGGAAGTCACTTACCGGGAAAAGAACATCGCAGATATCCTGGGCATGACGGTAGACGAGGCCATGGATTTCTTCCGAGACAATCAGCCCAAACTGGCCGAAAAAATCCTGCCCCTACAGGAGGTGGGACTGGGTTATATCGGCCTCGGCCAGGCCTCCAATACGCTGTCGGGAGGGGAAGCCCAACGGGTGAAACTGGCCTATTTCCTGGGCAAAGGAAACTCGGAAAAAGGCAAAACATTGTTTATCTTTGATGAGCCTACTACCGGACTCCATTTTAACGATATCCGTAAATTACTGAAAGCCATGAATGCCCTGGTGGATCAGGGAGATACGGTGATTGTGATTGAGCACAATATGGAGGTGATTAAGTCGGCCGACTGGATCATTGACCTCGGTCCGGAAGGCGGAGAAAAGGGCGGCTATCTCTGTTTTGAAGGCACACCGGAAGAAATGGTGCTGCTGGAAGACAACCATACCGCTAGGTTTTTAAAGGAAAAGATTACGAAATAGCTGTGAGCTTCGAGCTGTGAGCAATGAGCTAAGAGCTGTGAGCAATGAGCTGTGAGCTTTCAGATATTAGACATTAGCTTTTAGACATTAGACATTAGCTTTTAGACATTAGATCTTAGCTGGTTAGTTTGTGCCGGTTTTCTGATAGTGGTGCGCCACCCGGCTGATAGCTGATAGCTGATGGCTCATAGCTCATGGCTCACAGCTCATAGCTGATAGCTCACAGCTCATAACCAAAATACCATGAAAATCGATGCCCATCAACATTTCTGGACCTATGATCCGACGAATTTCGCCTGGCTCACCGATGATGCCCAACGCCGTAGCTTTCAGCCCGCGGATCTCAAACCCATTCTGGACTACCATGACTTTGACGGCTGCGTATTGGTGCAGGTCAACCAAACCGAAGAAGAAACCGCCCATTTCCATCAGTTAGCACTTGAAAATGAATTTATAAAGGGGGTAGTGGGCTGGACCGACCTCTTCTCTGACCAACTGGATTCCCGTCTGGAGGCCTATACGGCACTGTCCAAAGTCAAAGGTTTCCGCCACATTGTACAGGGCGAACCCGTGGGCTTCATGCAGCAGCCCGCTTTCATGGCCGCCTTAAAAAAACTACCCCGCTATAATTTTTCGTACGATGTACTCATTTACCCCCACCAGTTGAAGGATGCCATCTTTGTTGCCCGGTCTTGTCCGGATACCCAGCTGGTTCTCGATCACATGGCCAAACCGCAGATCCGCGAAGGAAAGGTGAATCAGTGGGCGAATTACATCAAAGAACTGGCGGGCCATCAAAACGTGGTTTGCAAGGTATCCGGAATGGTCACCGAGGCAGACCATCGCCACTGGAAAAAAGAAGATTTTTACATCTACCTCGATATGGTGCTGAATGCCTTTGGTACCGACCGACTCCTTTACGGCTCCGACTGGCCCGTGTGCCTGGCCGCCGGCGGCTATCACGACCAACTGGAGATTGTGGAAAGTTATTTTTCGGAATTGTCTGAAAGCGAGAAGTCCGCCATTTTTGGCCAAAATGCAGTGAGAATCTATAGGTTGTAAAAGCAGGTCGGTGGATATATGCGGGAAAAGAGGCTGGTTTTCTTCCTGAAAATCCTTAATTTCGAATTCTCAACCAACCTTACCCATGAAGTTTCATCTCCTTTTATTCGCCATAAGCCTCCACTTCCCCGGCTTTTCCCAGGTCAAAAAAGACACCACCAGTTTTATTCATACCGTGGATGTTTATTCCGGAAAGCTCGACACCGTTTTCAAGATAAATACCCATTTTGAAGCGCCCAACTGGCATCAGGAAGGTTACCTTATCCTCAACAGCAAAGGAAAATTGCATACTCTGGATCTTTCTACCCTGGTAATGGGCCGACTGAACACCGGTTTTGCAGACAAAAACAACAACGACCACGGCATTTCGCCCGACGGAAAATGGCTGGCCATCAGTCACAATGACACCCGGGATACTTCTTCCAAATCCTACAAATCTGTCGTTTACGTAGTACCCGTCAAAGGTGGCACTCCCCGCCGGATCACCCCGGAAGTACCCTCCTTCTGGCACGGGTGGAATCCCGACGGCAAGACCCTGGTTTATTGTGCTGAGCGGCAAGGCAATTACGATGTCTACAGTATTGATCTGAACGGAGGAAAAGAAAAGCGCTTAACCGACACCGAAGGACTGGACGACGGTCCGGAGTACTCCCCTGACGGAAAATACATTTATTTTAATTCCTACAGAACCGGTCACATGCAAATCTGGCGGATGCAACCCGACGGAAGCAACCCGGAACAGATGACTACTGACGCCTATTCCAACTGGTTCCCCCACCCCTCTCCCGATGGCAAATGGCTGGTGTACATTGCCTACACCACGGAGCAGAAACAAAATCATCCTTTCGGAAAGGAGGTAGTTCTCCGCTTAATGAACCTTGAAACCCGGAAAATAAAAGATCTTACACCTGTATTTTTTGGCGGGCAGGGCAGCATCAATGTACCCTCCTGGAGTGCCGACAGCAGGAAAGTGGCGTTTGTGAGTTATGAAGTAAAGTAACATGCAAAGCCAGACCCTAAATAGACAACGGCTATTCCTCCGCCTTTCCCATGCCGGTCACTTTAAATTCCGTACGGCGGTTTTCCTGGTGTTCGGCTTCGGTTCTGGCATTCTCTATGATCAGCTCTGATTCTCCGTAACCGCGGGCTTCGAGGCGTTCGGCAGAGATTCCCTTGTTCACCAGGTAGTTGATGGCCGCGTCGGCCCGGCGCTGAGACAGGCGAAGGTTATAGATATCGGATGCGCGGGCGTCGGTATGAGAGCCCAGCTCGATCCGGATACCGGGATTGTCTTTCAGAATCTGCACGAGCTTATCCAACTCTATGGCAGCATCCGGGCGGATATCGGCCTTATCCAGGTCATAATAGATATTTTCAAGCCGGAAGGTTTTGCCTACAAATATCTGATCAAGGGGTATACGTACATGAAACGTGGTATCGGTTACCGCTTGAGTCAGCAACACCGCCGGAATAGAGCGGCCGTACATGGTGAATCCTTCCCTTTTGGTGAGGTAATCTCGCTTTTCCGCCAGTAGTACGTAATCCTCGTCTTCTTCCATCTTCACCGGCCCGAACTTCCCAGCTATACTCACCAGGTTTTCTGCGAAAAGAGTTTCCATTCCTCCGTCTATCTTGTAAATATTCACGATGGCCGAGTCGAGCAACTTCCCTTCTGAAAGTATTTCGCCGGTGAGGTAATAATTCACGATCTTCCGGTCTTTCTCCGGATCAGCCACAGGGGTTTCGGCCACTTCTATCGGTGATTCCGGCGCCAGGTAGTAATAAATATCGTCGTCGCCCTTGCCGCCCGAACGGTTAGAGGTAAAAAACTCATTGCCGTATTCGTCTTCCATATAACCGAAGTCGTCCATAGAACTGTTGTAGGGCAGCCCCATGTTTTCTACGGTGATTTTTCCCCCGGTACGCACGGCCACAAAAAGGTCGAGCTTGCCAAGGCCGGGATGCCCGTCAGAAGCGAAATACAGTTTACCGTCGGCCGACACAAACGGGAAAATCTCATCGCCTGCCGTATTGATGGCCTTGCCCATGTTCACCGGGTTTCCAAACCGGCCGGACGCGTCCATATTGACCCGGTAGATATCAAGCCCCCCGTTTCCTCCGGCGCGGTTAGAACTGAAATAAAGTGTTTTCCCATCGCCCGAAAAAGCGGGTGACCCGTCAAATGACAGGGAGTCGGATGCCGGCACCAGGGTGGGTGCGGTCCAGCCTTCTCCCTGCACATACCGGCTCATGTACAAGTCTACGTCCGGCGAGTGGTCTTTTCGTTTCCCGGAATTTCCCCGGGCAAATACCATAATTTTGCCGTCGGGAGTGAAGGCGGGCGACCCTTCATTGCGGTCGTCGGCGAATATAGACGCGCTGAAAACTTCGGGTTTCCCTACCGCACTCAGGTCGTCATTCACTTTGGCTTTGTACAACCCCAGGTAAGGGAGGTTATTGGCATATATCTTTTCTTTGCGGGAAGCAGCAAAAATGAGGTGCCCGCTATGCACCGCTCCCATAAATTCGGTTCCCGCGGTATTGACCGCTTCCAGGTTCCGGAACTCTTTCTCGGAATCTTTCTGAAAAATAGATTCGGTCAGCAGAAGGGAATTCAATTCCCGGAGTCCTCTTTCGGCCAGTACCTTATCGGAGGGGGAAGAAGCGTTAAAACGGGTGAAATATTCTTTTGCCCGGGTATATTCCCCTTTTGATTTGAGGGCATAGCCCAGGTAAAATAGGAGGTGAGGATCTTTCACGCCACTTTCCAGCGCTTTTTCATAATAAGGAATACTTTCCGCCCATTGGTTGCTCAGGCGGTAGGCATCACCCAGCTTGCGGCTCAGCTCGCCCTCGTACCCGGGATCAATCTCTTTTACCTTCAGGAACTCCTGTATGGCCACATTGTAATGCCCGTTCTCAAAACTGGATACCCCCCGCTTATAGCTCTTTAACTGAGCCATGGTTCCGGGGCCTAAACAAAAAAACAAAAGTAATAACGTAAGCAGTGACCTCATTCCGATCCGATTGGTTAGCAAATATATAACGATGCGTCATTTTTAATGTTGTCAGCACCCTGTTTTTGCAAATAAAAAGCAATATCCTCCTGAAAATGGTACCGTTAAATAAATTTTAAGGAAAATTTAATATTTGCGCAATAACCTCTTAAACCCCTAATAAACAATAAAAAACAGCCTTAAAGGCTATTTTAAGTGAAAAATGAAGCCTATAGGGGGCGATTTCTCCAGAGGAATAAAATCGGGGGAAACTTGTAATGTGATTTAAAACCGATACCTTTACTACGTTTTCGAGTTACCACTTCGTTTGCAGGTCAATATTCATATCGGTTTTGCTACGGTGTTTGAGCTCTATTTTTAAATTTTTTATTTTTTTTCAAATGAACATTTTTGTAGCAAAGTTGAATTACGACACCACAGATGACACCCTTCTTGGCGCGTTCCAGGAATTCGGCACAGTAGATTCAGCTAAGGTTATTTTCGACAAATTCACGGGTCGTTCCAAAGGATTCGGATTTGTGGAGATGCCCGACGACTCTGAGGCCCAGGCGGCTATCAACAGTCTGAACGAGACCGAACTGGATGGTCGTACCATCGTGGTAAAAGTTGCCGAACCAAAAGGCGAAAGACCACAGAGAAGAGAAAGATACTAAGACATTCCGTTCCGCGTTCATGCCTCCCCACCGGGGAGGCATTTTTTGTTTATATACCCCGAATGGCAATTGATCAACTTCTGAAAAACGGATTGCTGAAAGCTCATGGCTATTTCCTATATTTGCGTAAACGAGAGAAACCCATATAAATGAGCGACGAAACCTACGACCCTGCCCAACAGAAGGAGATACTGGACGACATGTTTGAGAAGTATTTCCTGGAGTATGCCTCGTATGTGATCCTGGAAAGGGCCGTTCCGGCCATAGACGACGGGCTTAAACCCGTACAGAGACGGCTGTTGCATGCCCTGAAAGAAATGGACGACGGCCGTTTCAATAAAGTAGCCAATGTGATCGGCTCCACCATGCAGTTCCACCCTCACGGAGACGCTTCGATCGGGGATGCCATCGTGAATATCGGACAGAAAGAACTCCTCCTTGATATACAGGGAAACTGGGGCGATATCCGCACGGGTGACTCTTCCGCCGCTCCCCGGTATATCGAGGTAAGGCTTTCCAAATTCGGACAGGATGTACTCTTTAACGAAGACACCACCGAATGGCAGATGTCGTATGACGGACGCAAAAGAGAACCCGTCACCCTGCCCGCGAAGTTTCCGTTGGTGCTGGAAATGGGTGCGGAAGGAATTGCCGTAGGACTTTCGACCAAAATACTGCCCCACAATTTTATCGAACTGTGCGAGGCATCCATCAAATACCTGAAAAAACAGCCTTTTGTTCTTTACCCCGACTTTCTGACCGGCGGACTGATTGATGTCAGCCACTATAACGACGGCGCGCGGGGTGGAAAGGTGAAGATGCGGGCGCGGATATCGGAAGTGGATAAAAAGACCCTGAAGATTTCAGAAATCCCCTTTTCCACCACCACAGGCAGCCTGATTGAGTCGATTATTAAAGCAAACGACAGCGGAAAAATCAAAATCAAAAAGGTGGAAGACAATACGGCGCGTGACGTGGAAATACTGATTCACCTCGCCCCGAATACCTCCACCGATATTACCATTGACGCCCTTTACGCTTTCACCAACTGCGAAGTTTCGGTTTCCCCCAATGCGGTGGTGATTGTGGATCAGAAGCCCCGCTTCCTGGGTGTGAGCGATATCCTGAAGAATTCTACCGACCAAACCATGCACCTGCTGAAGCGGGAACTGGAGATCCGGCGGGCGGAACTGATGGAAAAAATTCTCTACAGCTCCCTCGAAAAAATCTTTATAGAAAACCGAATTTACCGCGACATTGAAGAGTGTGAGACCTTTGAAGCGGTGATTGAGACCATTGACCGTGGCCTGGAGCCTTACAAAAAAGAGTTCTACCGGGAAATTGTGCGGGAAGACATCCTCCGCCTCACCGAAATCCGGATCAAGCGAATTTCCAAATACGACAGCTTTAAAGCCGATGAGCTGATGAAAAAGCTGCAGGAAGAACTCGTGGAAGTCAATGATCACCTCGAAAACCTGGTACGCTACACCGTGAATTTCTTCCAGGATCTGCTTAAAAAATACGGAAAAGGAAGGGAAAGGAGAACGGAAATTCTCCAGTTTGGTGAAGTACAGGCCGCTGTGGTGGCCGCCAACAACCAGAAATTGTACGTAGACCGGGAGAACGGCTTTATAGGGTACGGCCTGAAGAAAGACGAGTTCGTGATGGACTGCTCCGATATTGACGACATTATCGTATTTCGGGCCGACGGGAAGTTTTCCGTAGTCAAAATACAGGACAAGGTATTTGTAGGCAAAAATATTATGTATTGTGCCGTTTTCCGGAAGAACGATGAGCGGAAGATCTACAACGTGATGTACCTCGACGGGAAAAGCGGCCGTACGTTTGCCAAACGTTTTGCGGTGACGGGGGTCACGCGCGACAAGGAATACGACGTCACCAAGGGCAGTCCGCGTTCGAAAGTCACCTACTTCTCCGCCAATGAAAACGGGGAAGCCGAGGTGGTAACGGTCAACCTGACATCGAGCTCTAACGCGAAAAAGAGAATTTTCGACTTTAACTTCGCTGACCTTCTGATCAAAAACCGGTCGGCCATGGGTAACCTGGTGTCGAAATACGCGGTACGCAAAGTCAGTTTTAAAACCGCAGGAAAATCTACCCTGGGCGGGGTAGATATCTGGTACACCCCTACCCTTGGCCGCCTGAACAAAGACGAGCACGGCGACTTCCTGGGGAATTTCGGCGCGAACGATAAGATCCTGGTGCTCTATAAATCAGGGGAATACGAACTCACCAATTTCGAACTTACCAACCATTATGAGCCGCGCCAGGTGATGGCCATCACCAAATTTGATGAAAAACGGCCCGTATCCTGCATCTACCTGGATGGGGAACACCGCAATTACCATATCAAACGCTTCCTGATCGAGACTTCTACCCTGGACAAAAAGTTCATGTTCATTTCGGAACATCCGAAATCCGAACTGGTATTCGTTTCCTGCGACAAGAAGCCCCGGGTGGAAGTTAAACACCGGAAAGACCGTAAGACCGAAGTCACTACCGACCTGTACAAAGTGGATGAGATAATTGATGTGAAAGGATGGAAAGCCCTGGGCAATAAACTTCCCTTCGATAAAATTGTTAGTCTACAGGTGATGGAACCGGAAGAAGAGCCGGAAGAAGAACCGGAGGAGGAAGTGGAAGAAGATGCAGAACCGGATATGGCCGAAGAGACCGAAACGGAAGAAAACGAAGCGCCGGATTTCGATCATACGAAACCCGGCGGTGAAGGTGAGCAGCTGGGACTCTTCTGAGACCGGGCTGTTAAAACATAGCCCTGAATATAAGGAACAGCCCCGCTGATAACAAAATAGATACGGGAAGGGTCAGTATCCAGGCCAGGCCAATGTTTTTGATGGTTTTAGATTGCAGGTTTTTAATTCCTTTCGAAGCTACCATAGAACCGGCAATACCCGATGACAGGGTATGCGTGGTACTTACCGGGAGTTTAAACCCGGAGGCCAGCCCGATGGTAATAGCCGCCACCAGTTCGGCCGAAGCCCCCTGGGCATAGGTCAGGTGAGACTTCCCGATCTTCTCTCCTACGGTCACCACAATACGTTTCCAGCCAATCATGGTACCCAGACCCAGGGAAAGGGAAATCATGAGGATCACCCAGAAAGGGGCGAAATCAATGGCGGAACGAATCCCTTTTTCTTCTTTTGTAGCCAGGGCAGCCAGGTCTTCCCGGTCTTTGGTACTCATCACTACGCTTTCATCGTCCAGCAATTTTCTTGAATTGGTAGAGATCTGGAGAATGGCAGCCCTCAGATGCAGCCTTTCGGTAGTATCATTAGAGACGCCCTGGGATACGGGCATCAGAATAGCGACATTCTCCTGTATACCGAGGATATGGTTCTTCTCGTCTATCCCGAGAAAGGTAGTGTCTATTTTGGAAACGATGGTTTCGATTCGTTCGAGGTCCGGCCCGATCTTCTTCAGTCCATCCACGTTGGTAATGGCATAATAAGACGGCAGAATACCGATGAGGATCAGCATCACCAGCCCGATCCCTTTTTGCCCGTCGTTTTTCCCGTGGAAAAAACTCACCAGGGTACAAGTAGAAATGAGGGTGGTCCGGATCCAGCCCGGAGGGGGCTGATTCTTTTTAGGTTCGGAAAAAATCTGGTTTCTCACGTCTTTACTCACCGATATTCTCAGGAGGAACATGAGGATTACGGCCAGAGTAAAACCGATCAGGGGGGCAATAAACAGTCCCGTGAAGATCTGTTTCACCTTATCCCAGTTAATGGCGGCGGCTCCGGAAGCATTTTCCGGAAGGAGGGCGTAGCCTAAACCCACCCCCATGATGGCGCCGATCAGCGTGTGCGAACTGGAGGAAGGCAAACCGAAATACCAGGTTCCGAAGTTCCAGATAATGGCGCTACAAAGCATAGCCAATACCATGGCGATGGAGTGGTATACGTTCTGGTCAATCAGGAGATCAACCGGCAGAAGGTTTACGATAGACATCCCTACCCCTACTCCACCGGTAATGACCCCCAGGAAGTTCATAAACCCGGACCAGATCACGGCCTGAGCGGGTTTGAGCGAATTGGTATAGATCACCGTGGCTACTGCGTTCGCCGTATCGTGAAAACCATTAATAAATTCAAATACACATGCCGCAAAAATACAGAGGGCCAGCAGGATGAAAATGTCGCTTTCTAATCCGAACATAAGAAACTGAGTTAGTATTCCGGTTTTAAGGGTGCAAAATTCCCTTTATTCAAAAAGAATCCTGGCAATTATTATGTTATGAAATTGTTAACTTTCCTTTATCGCTAACTGTCCGCACGCCGCGTCGATGTCTTTCCCACGACTTCTCCTGATGTTCACGGTGACCCGGTTGTCCTCCAAAAAAGCCGCGAACTTGTCAATGGCCAGCGGATCCGCGTTGGTAAAATTGGCTTCCGATATCGGATTGTACTCAATAATATTCACCTTTGACGGCACCTTCCTGGCAAAGGACAACAACTCTTTTGCGTCAGCAATTTTATCATTAAATCCGTTAAAAACAATATATTCAAACGTAATTTTATTGCCGGTCTTCCTGTAAAAGTAATTCAACGCCTCTGAGAGGTTGCGAAGCGAATTGGATTCATTGATCGGCATGATGGTATTTCGTTTCTCATCATTGGCCGCATGCAGGGAAAGCGCAAGGTTAAATTTGACTTCATCGTCTCCCAGTTTTTTGATCATTTTGGCGATACCGGCCGTAGAAACCGTGATTCGCTTGGGCGACCAGTTCAGGCCATCCGGCGAGGTAATCCTCTCAACCGACTCCAACACCGCCGCATAATTCAGGAGGGGTTCTCCCATGCCCATGTATACAATATTGGTCAGGGGCGCGCCAAAATTCCGGTCGGCCTGGTCTTTAATCAGCATGACCTGGTCGTAAATCTCGGCGGCATCCAGATTGCGCTCGCGGTTCATATACCCCGTGGCACAAAACTTGCAGGTCAGAGAACATCCTACCTGGGAGGAAATACAGGCCGTCATCCGGGTTTCGGTGGGAATCAGCACGCCCTCCACGAGATGCCCGTCATACAGTCTGAAACCGGATTTTATAGTGCCGTCTGCCGACACCTGGGACGTGTGTACCTTCACGTCGCGGATCTCGTATTCTTCAGCGAGCTTGTCGCGAAGCGACTTCGAAAGGTTTGTCATCCCCTCTATGGAGGTCACGCCTTTCATCCAGAGCCACTCCCGGATCTGCTTCGCCCGGAAAGCCGGTTCCCCCGCTGACTTTAACCACTCCCCCAGCTGTTCCGGAGTTAACTTACGCAAATCCTTTTTCATATTGCCCATTCTAAACTCCCACAAAATTCTTAATAAAAACCTGCATTTTCACTACAAAATTCATTATTAAAGAGATACAGGATTATTTTATTGCATTTTTTCAATATTATCTTTTGTAATTTACATATTTTTAATATTTTACACCCTTGTATGGTCAACCTGGCAAAATACCGGTACTTTTTCCTGCTCCTGGTTTTCCTGGGAACAACGGGATTGTTTGAGTGTCTCGCTCAAAAGGACAGGCCTTTTGGGTTTAACCCTATCCGGAAAAAAGAAAGTTACAGTTTTTGCCCGTTTGATCTGAAAGCCAACCTCATTGTCGTCAAAACCCAGATCGATAAGTCGGATACCCTCAACTTCATCCTGGACTCCGGAGTGCAGAGCATCATTATCCTCGATACCACCCTCCAAACCAGGATCAAGCCCAATATAGGCCGGGAAATTTTTATCAGCGGTATAGGGGAATCGCCCCCCTTCACAGCTTTTGTTTCCCTGGGGCATACGGTGAGATTCGGTGGAATCGTGGGGTACAAACAGAATATCGTCTTCCTGAAAGAAAACTACCTGAACCTGTCGGAATACCTGGGCATTCCTATTCACGGTATCCTGGGCAGCGATATTTTCAAGCGGTTTAATGTAGTAATTAATTACCCCGGCAATATACTGACTTTCAGTGACCCTACGAAATACCGTTATAAGAAACGAAAAGGGGTGGCCGTTCCGCTCCACCTGGAAAGGACCAAGCCCTATATTATGGTGAATCACCTGGAATCAAACGGTAAATCGGTAGAAAATCTGAAGTTGGTGATCGACACGGGCGGGGCCCATTCCCTGCTTTTAAACCGGGAGTCTTTGCCGCCTGCGCTTATTCCTGAAAAGCTGATTGACGGCCACCTGGGCAGGGGACTGAACGGCAATATTGAAGGAAAGCTGGGGCGTATCGGCCTGTTGCGTTTCGGCAACCATAATTTCAAGAATGTAATCGCCACCTTTCCAGACAGCCTGTATTTTGACAGTAAAATCACACCCGAATACCTCCTGAGAAACGGAAGTATTGGCGGAGAAATACTAAAAAGATTTGTGGTTACCCTGAACTATCACCAGAACCTGATGGTCTTAAAACCGGTGAGAAAGGCCCTGAACAAACCCTTCGAATCGGATATGAGCGGCATGGACGTGCGGGCTACCGGCGAGGACTTGCGAACCTTTGAGGTGACCAGCGTGATTGATCAGTCGGTGGCCGACCTGGCAGGTGTACTGCCCGGCGACCAGATTATTCTTTTCGACAAGAAACTAGCCAGCGCCATAACCATTAGCGAGGTATACGAAATCCTTTCCAAAAAAGAGGGGTATCTGCTTGAAATGGTAGTTTTACGCGACCATAACCTTCTTCCCATCCAGTTCCGCCTGAAAAGAACCATTTAGAAACGATAGGAAAGGTTCGCCCCAATGCCCCGGATACCGAGATAGGGTGCGGACCGGATGGATTTTATTTCCGCCATATTTTCATTGAGTTCCATACTGAAATATTTATCCTTCAGTCCGAAACGCTCCCGGATCTTGTCTTTGACAAACTGCTTCTCGTCTTCTGTTAACCCGAGGAGGTGGCTGTTTTGTCCGAAAGCGTAAAACTTATGCGCCGACCCGATATGCGGCCCGATAAATACGAGATCAAGGCCCACCCGGTTCCAGGTAAACTGCTTCCCGACCAGAATACCGCCGGAAAGGGTACGGAATGTAAAATTAATCGGAAGTTTCACCTCAAAGTAGCGGTTCTCTTTCATCACCCCGATCTCGGCGGGAACCTTCATGTCAAAGTGCTCATACATACTGAAAACTCCTACAAACGTACGGTGGCGCTTTTCCCCAAAATAATACCGCAGTTCCGGCGAATAGCCCTTGACTCCGATCTGGGCTTCGTTCATGAAAATGTGATCAAACTTGACGCCGGTGAGGCCCACCCCGTGCTCTTTGGCCATATTGTCTAAAAATTTACCAAAGGGGATGATGGATTTGGGCCGAAAAAAGAAGGTATTGTTAAAAGCCAGGTTTGTACTTAGCTTCCTCTCGTACTGTACGGAGTAAATCTTCAGAGCCGTTCCGGCCACATTCAACCGGACCGTATTATTTTCCTGCGCCCATAACGCGCCGGGAATAAAAATGCACCACAGTAGTCTTTTGATCATTTCCTTTTGAAAAAAGTGCACAAAGGTAAACACCCGCACGGTAATTTTCATGCAGATATACCGCTTTTCTTACAAACCGGTATATCTTTGCCGGCCGGAAACCCGAGGCGGCGGCCTGAATTTTATTAAATATCAGGAAATAGCTATTTTTGCAATTCAAACGTAAACTGAAACAAATGTCAAGAGTATTGATTATAGGTGCCGGTGGTGTAGGCACGGTGGTAGCGCACAAATGTGCGATTAACGCGGATGTCTTCACCGGAATCATGCTGGCCTCCAGAACCCAAGCCAAATGCGATAAGATTGCCGCCGATATCAAGGAAATGCACGGTGTGGAGATTGCGACCGCCCGGGTGGATGCCGACCGTGTTCCGGAACTGGTGGCCCTGATCAAAGAATTCAAACCGAAAATGGTGATCAACGTGGCCTTGCCTTACCAGGACCTCACCATTATGGACGCCTGCCTGGAAACCGGTGTGCATTACCTCGACACCGCCAATTACGAGCCGAAAGACGTGGCCAAATTTGAGTACAGCTGGCAATGGGCCTACCAGGACAGGTTCAAAGAAGCCGGCCTGATGGCTTTGCTGGGCTGTGGTTTTGACCCCGGCGTAACGCAGGTGTTTACGGCATACGCGGCCAAACACCATTTCGATGAAATGCATTATCTCGACATTGTAGACTGTAACGCGGGCGATCACGGTAAGGCTTTCGCTACCAATTTTAACCCTGAAATCAATATCCGGGAGATCACCCAACCCGGCCGATACTGGGAAAACGGAGAATGGGTGGAGATCCCGGCCATGTCTGTTCATAAGCCCATTGCTTACCCCGGCATCGGCGAAAGGGAATCGTACGTGCTGTACCACGAAGAGTTGGAATCCCTGGTGAAAAATTTTCCTACCCTCAAAAGGGCCCGGTTCTGGATGACTTTCGGTCAGCAATACATCACTCATCTGCAGGTACTGGAAAACGTAGGCATGACGAGCATTGTGCCGGTGAAGTTCCAGGGACAAGACATTGTGCCCCTGGAGTTTCTGAAAGCGGTATTGCCGGCTCCCGATTCACTGGGCGAAAATTATACGGGAGAAACTTCTATAGGCTGCCAGATCAAAGGAATCAAAGACGGAAAGGAGAAAACGTATTACGTATGGAACAACTGTAGCCACGCCGAAGCCTACAAGGAAGTACGTTCTCAGGCGGTTTCGTATACCACCGGGGTACCGGCCATGATTGGCGCCATGCTGATGCTCACTCATGAAGAATGGCTGAAACCGGGCGTGTATAACGTGGAAGAACTGAACCCTGATCCGTTCATGGATTTACTCCAAAAACACGGTCTGCCCTGGCACGAGAAAGTGAATGTGGAGTTACCGCATAAATATTGATCGATATACGGAAAACGCGTAGTATCTTTGTACCAGTTTCAGGGTGCTTCGGTCCGGAATTGGCTGGAAAGGAGATAATAGGGAATCGTGTGTGAATCACGGGCTGTCCCCGCAACTGTAAGCTTCCGTCAAATTTTCTTTCTGCAAAACCACTGTTCCGGGTACGGAATGGGAAGGTACGGAAAATGGAAGTGAGCCAGGAAACCTGCCCGGGAATTATTCTTGCTGCGGTATGACGGCGGATTGTACCGGGTGAGCGTTCGCCTTTTTATCATCTTTTTTAATCATTAAAATGTTCAAGACATTTACAAGAGCCTTTGCGGCTTGGTTTTGCCTTAGTTTTTCCGCTTTGGCACAGGAAACCTTTACCCTTCAGGAAGTTCAGGTGACGGCCAACCGCTACGAACAAAAGCAAACCGGCAAGACGTTGACCGTCTTATCCGACTCTCTTCTCCGGACCAGCGAAGGCCAGACGCTCAGCCAGATTCTCCAGGCCCAGGCCGGATTACAGGTGGTGGGCAGCGGGCAGCCCTACGGCAGTGTGCAATCGATTGCGTTACGAGGTGCGGGGTTTGGACAAACCCTTATCCTGGTCGACGGAATCCCCGTGTACGAGCCCTCGGGCATTGGCGCTACGTTTGACATCAACCTGATTCCGGTGCAAAACATTGAGCGTGTAGAAATATTGAAAGACGGGCAGTCGACCGTCTACGGCTCCGACGCCATTGCCGGGGTGATCCATATCATTACCCGGAAAAGCGCTGACCATAAAGCCGGGGTCAACGCGGGCCTGACGGGCGGCAGCTTCGGTACGCTCCGGGCCGATGCCGCACTCTCCGGCACCCTAAACACCACCCAATACACCCTGGGGGTAAGTTCGGTCCACAGCCGGGGATTTTCTGCCGCCACCGGGAAAAATTTTGAAAAAGACGGGTACAAAGACCTGGGACTAAACGCGAAAGTGATTCAGAAAATCACAGATCAACTGAGCGCTAACGCCCTGGTTCGTTACCAGAAATACGCCACCGACCTGGACGAAGCGGCACTTACCGATGATAGGGATTATACCTACAGATCGGATAACCTCATGTACGGAGGGGGCCTCCTCTATACCCTCCCCAAGGGTAAAATCACATTCAATTACCTGGGAAACGCGATAAACCGTACGTTTACCAATGATTCTGCCGACGTGGCGGCCACCGCATGGAGCCGATTCAGTTTGAACGAGTACAAGTCCCGCTCTGATTTCTTTGAACTCTTCTCCACCCTCTCTCTCGGCCAAAACCTCCACCTGCTGGCCGGTGCCAGCCACATGACCCAAAATATGGACTACAAGGGGTATGAGGTAAGCGAATGGGGAAGAACCGATTACGATGCCATCACTTCCGAGCTGGCGCACACGGGCAACTCCAGCATTTACGCCAATCTGAGCGGCAGTTTCCCTAAAGGTTTCGGGTTCGAAGCGGGTACCCGTTCCAATTTCCATTCGGTATATGGTAACAACCTGGTATTCAACCTTAACCCGTATTTTCTCATCCATCGGCATGCAAAGATATTTGCCTCCTATGGTTCCAGTTTCAGAAACCCGGCGCTTTACCAGCTGTATTCGCCATACGGGAACCTCGACCTCAATCCTGAACTGGCCCGAACCTACGAAGCCGGGGTCCAGGTATTCGGTAAAGATTCCCGCGATTTCGTCCGTGTGTTAGCTTTCGGAAGGCAGTACAACGATATGATTATCTTTGAAAGCTTACCCATGGCCCCCTGGGGAATCTATGCCAACCTCCACGAAAAAACCACTCAGCAGGGGGCGGAACTGGAAGCGGTGAAGCGGTGGAACAAATTTACCGCAGGCCTGAACTACACCCTGATTGACGGTACCGTTTCTGACGACCTGGCGGGAAAAGGCGAAGAAATCCGCGCTTTCCTGAGAAGGCCCCGCCATACCCTGAACCTAAAAGCGGGTTACACTTTCGCTGACCGCCTGACGGTGGGGGTCCAGTCTCAATACCTGTCGAAACGGAACGACACCTTCTATAATCCGGCCACCTACGTCACAGAGGCCAAAATACTGAACGCTTACACCCTGGTGCATCTCCAGGCACAGTATCGGGTGAATCCACATGTAAGTCTCCATTTCTCGGGCCAGAATATCTTTAATGTAGATTACCAGGAAATGTACGGATACAATTCCCGGAAGGCTACGTTCCTGGTAGGGGGAAGAGTGAATTTCTAAGATATCTTTCATTTTCAGTGTTGGTACTTCTGCGAGGGTTCCGTTCAGAAGATAGGGGTGGGTACCGGGCTATTGTGGATTCCTAAAACCCACCCCTTCTCCAACCTGATTAGCAGCCTAAAGATTTGAGACCTGAAAACCCGTACCCGAAATATCTATACCCAGCTGCATGTACACTCCAGCAGGGAGGCGTGAGCAAAGCCATCCGTGACCGGATTGTGAAACTGTAAATTACACAGTCCGGAATTCCGAACTGTATTTTCCTGTTTCTTTCGCCTCCAGCATGGAATAACCGCCCAGGAAAGTGTCTATGGCCCGCGCGGCTTCCCGCCCCTCTGAGATAGCCCATACCACCAAAGACTGCCCCCGTTTGCAGTCGCCCGCAGCAAAAATTCCTTTCCTGGACGTCCGGTAGTTTTCAGTCACCAGGTTTCCGCGCGCGTCGAGCTGTAAATTGAGGTCTTCTACCAGCCCCTGGGCAAGAGGACTTGAAAACCCGATGGCCAGCAAGGCAAGGTCGGCCTCCACTACCCTTTCCGTTTCCGGGTGTTCCATCAATATTCTCTTTCCCTTTTCAAATTTCCAGGAAACATTGACCAGGCGTAAAGCCTTCAGGTTTCCGTTTTCATCCCCTATGAACGCTTTGGTATTCACACTCCAGAGTCGTTCACAGCCCTCCTCGTGCGAGGTAGACGTGCGCAACTTGTGTTCGTACATGGGCCAGGGTGTGCTGGCATCTCTTTCCGTAGGCGGAAGCAAGCCGTAAGCAATCTGCGTAACGCGCTCCGCACCCTGGCGGTTGGCAGTACCCACGCAGTCGGAACCCGTATCACCCCCGCCGATCACAAATACTTTCTTGCCGGTAGCCCGGATATCCTCTTTCTCATAAAGGTCTCCGGCATGGTTACGGGAGAGGTCCAGGCCGTCATAGCCTTCTTCCAACGCTACCCGTTTATTTTGCTGGGTGAGGTAATCCATGGCCCAGTGTACCCCTTTCAGCTCCTTCCCTTCAATATCCAACGCCCGCGGCACCGTCGAACCAACCGCCAGCAAAACCGCGTCATACTCCTCCCTCAGCTTCGTGGCCGAAATATCCACTCCCACATTCACCCCCGTCCGGAAAACCACACCCTCTTCCTCCATGATCTTCAGGCGCCGGTCAATGACCGACTTCTCCAGTTTGAAATCCGGTATGCCGTAACGAAGAAGCCCCCCGATCTGGTCCGCCCGCTCAAAAACCGTAACCCAGTACCCCGCCTGGTTCAGCTGGGAAGCCGCGGCCAGTCCCGCCGGACCCGACCCCACCACCGCTACGCGACGGTCATTCCGCTTCTTAGGCGGCTTCGCACTCACCCACCCGTTCTCAAACGCCTTTTCAATAATCGACTTCTCAATATATTCAATGGCTACCGGACTCTTATGTATCCCAAGCACACAGGCCGACTCACAGGGCGCGGGACAAATCCGCCCCGTAAATTCCGGGAAATTATTGGTAGAATCCAGGATCTCGAACGCGTACTTCCAGTTCCCTTCATAAACGGCGTCGTTGAAGTCCGGGATATTGTTTCCCAGAGGACAACCGTTGTGGCAAAAAGGCACCCCGCAGTCCATACAGCGCGTGGCCTGCTCCCGGGTCTGACTTTCATTGTACTTCAGCTCTACCTCCCGGTAATCCTTCTTCCGGTCTTCTATCCCCCTTTTCAGGGCCGCTTGTCTTTCAAATTCTAAAAATCCACTTGGCTTTCCCATCGTTAATAAATATGTTACCCCTACCGATATGTAACCCCTTCGGGGTATTTTGGTCTTATTTCATCAATCTATAAATATGTTACCCCTTCGGGGTTTATTCGTATCGTCTTATTTCAACCCATCTATAAATATGTTACCCCTTCGGGGTTTATTCGTATCGTCTTATTTCAACCCATCTATAAATATGTTACCCCTTCGGGGTTTTGGTATTGTCTTATTCCGAAAATCTACCGATATGTAACCCCTACGGGATATTTTGGTCCATCCACGCACTACTCACTACCGATATGTAATCCCTTCGGGGTATTTTGGTATCGTCTTATTTCATCAATCTACCGATATGTAATCCCTACGGGATATTTTGGTCCATCCACGCACTACTCACTACTCACTACTCACTACTCGGAACTCGGAATTCCTCACACCGCCACCACTTCTCTCTCCTTCAGAATCTTTTTATAATCCCGGGGGAATACCTTCACAAATTTCTCCAGCTCCACACTGCGGTTATCCAGGATTCTACGGGCCACATCACTGCCCGTGTTTTCCCAATGCCGGTCGATGAGCCCGGTCAATATCTCCACATCTTCTTCCGTCAGGTCATCCAGATCCACCATTTCCGTGTTGCATTTTCCGGCAAACAACTTCTCCGCGTCATACACGTAGGCGATTCCCCCGCTCATACCCGCTGCGAAGTTCCTGCCCGTTTCGCCCAGGATCACCGCTATTCCCCCCGTCATGTACTCACAGCCGTGGTCGCCTATGCCTTCCACCACCACTTTGGCGCCGGAGTTACGCACACAGAAACGCTCTCCCGCCATGCCCCGGATAAAGGCCTCTCCGGAAGTAGCCCCGTAAAACGAGACATTGCCCACGGCCATATTTTCAGAAGGAACAAAGGTAGAAGCTGCCGGCGGGTATACCACCAGCTCGGCTCCACACAAACCCTTTCCGAAATAATCGTTGGCATCTCCTTCCAACTCAAAACGGATTCCACGCGTAGAAAAAGCACCAAACGACTGTCCCGCCGTGCCGTAAAACTTATAACGAATAGTCGCGGGATCCAATCCCTGTCCACGGTAACGCGCCGATATCTCGTTCGACAACATCGCGCCGATAGACCGGTTGAGGTTATTGATCGTGTATTCTCCTTTTACCGGCAGCTGGTGATCCAGGGCATCCTGTGCATCGCGGATCAGGGCATGATCCAGCACCTCCGCCAGTCCGTGATCCTGCTCTTCCTGCTTGTACAGCGCGGTATCCATCTCTTCCCGGTAAAGAATCCGGGAAAGGTCCAGATGTTTGAGTTTCCAGTGATCTCCACGGTTCCGGGGCGCCAGGTACTGGCTTTGTCCCACCATTTCGTTGATGGTTCTGAAACCCAGTTCCGCCATAATTTCCCTGACTTCCATGGCCAGGTAAGTAAACATGTTCACCACATGTTCGGGCTGACCGGAAAACAGGGCCCGTAATTCCTTGTTCTGGGTGGCCACCCCTACCGGACAGGTGTTCAAATGGCATTTTCGCATCATAATACAGCCTACGGTCACCAGGGCGGCAGTAGCTACGCCGTATTCTTCGGCGCCCAGCAGGGTGGCCATCACGATATCCCGTCCCGTACGAATCTGCCCGTCGGTCTGCACCGTAATTCGTCCACGTAATTTATTCTTCACCAGGGTCTGGTGGGTTTCGGCCAGGCCCAGCTCCCAGGGCAAGCCGGCATGGCGGATGGAGGAGAGCGGACTGGCCCCCGTACCGCCGTCGTATCCGGCAATCAGCACGGCGTCGGCATGCGCCTTGGCCACGCCCGAAGCTACCGTTCCTACACCGGCTTCGGAAACCAGTTTCACGGAAATCCGGGCTTTACGGTTCGCGTTTTTAAGGTCAAAAATCAGCTGGGCCAGGTCTTCAATGGAATAGATGTCGTGGTGGGGCGGCGGGGAAATCAGGCCCACACCCGGTGTACTGTGCCGCACCCGCCCGATCCATTCGTCTACCTTATGGCCGGGAAGCTGCCCGCCTTCTCCCGGCTTGGCGCCCTGAGCCAGTTTGATCTGGAGTTCATCGGCATGGGTGAGGTAATAGGAAGTCACCCCGAAACGCCCGGAAGCTACCTGTTTCACGCGGGAATTCATGTTGTCGCCGTTCGGCAGCAGGGCAAAACGGGCTTCGTCTTCCCCGCCTTCTCCGGAGTTCGACATGCCCCCGATGCGGTTCATGGCGATGGCCAGGGTGGTATGGGCTTCCCAGGAGATGGATCCGAAAGACATGGCGCCCGTGGCGAAACGCTTCAGGATATTCTCTATCGGCTCCACTTCGTCCAATGCAATCGATTGCCTATTCCTGAACTTCAACAGGCTGCGCAAGGTCATGGTCTTGTCGGCCTGCTCGTTCATCAGCTTCGTATATTTCTTAAAGATTTCGTATCCCCGCTTTGCGTCTGTCACGCCCACGCGGGTCGACTGCTGCAGGAGATGAATCGTATCCGGGTTAAACAGGTGCTTTTCTCCCCTTTGTTTCCATTGGTACACCCCTCCGGCTTCCAATTTTTTCTCTGTCACGATTTTGGGGAAAGCCACACCGTGCCGGATCAGGCACTCCCGGGCGATTTCCTCTACTCCCAGCCCACCGATGCGCGACACCGTACCGGTAAAAAAGCGGTCTACAAACGGTTTTCCCAGTCCTATACATTCAAAAATCTGGGCGCCCCGGTACGAAGCCAGCGTAGAGATTCCCATTTTCGAGAAAATCTTCAGCAACTCCTTGTTGACCGCCTTGATATAGTTTTTATACAACTGCTCATCGGTAAATTCGCCCGGAATCATGCCTTTCCGGTTCATGTTGGAAAGCGTTTCAAAGGCGATATAAGGACAAATGCCCGATGCCCCGTACCCGATCAGCGTGGCGAAATGATGCGTTTCCCAGATGTCACTGCTCTCCACCAGCAGACCGATCTTACCCCGCAGTCCTTTGCGGATCAGGTGGTGATGTACCGCCGAAACCGCCAGCAGAGAAGGGATGGGCGCGTGGTCGGAATCAATGGCCCGGTCGGAAAGAATCAGGATCTCGAACCCGTCGTGAATGGCGTCTACCGCATAACGGCAGATCCGCTCCAGGGCAAACTCCAGGGCCTCGGCGGGCCGGTCCGTACCCGCGTTAAAATAGGTATTGATGGTTTTGGCCTGAAACCCCTCGTAGTCCACAAAACGCAGTTTGTCAAACTGTTTGATGGTCAAAACGGGCTGATCCAGCTGTACCTGGCGACAATGCTTGGGCGACTCCGACAAGATGTTCTCCGAAGCACCCACAAAAGAAATCAGCGACATGATAGAGCGCTCGCGTATCGAATCGATGGGCGGGTTGGTCACCTGGGCGAAAAGCTGCTTAAAATAGGAGGAAATATGCTGGCTTTGCTCCGAAAGCACGGCCAGGGGAATATCAATACCCATAGACCCAATGGCTTCCGCCCCGCTGCCGGCCATGGGTCCCAAAATCAGCCTCAGGTCTTCCGAGGTCATCCCGGCCGCAATTTGTCTCTTCAGAAGACCTTCTTCACTATACTGGGTATAAGGCCGGATGGACTCCGGCAGGTCGCGGATCATGATTTTATGCTCATCCAGCCACTGCTGATAGGGCTGGCGACTGCAAATATCGGCTTTCAGCTCCTCATCCGGTATGATCCGCCCCTGTTCCATGTCTACAACAAACATCTTTCCCGGTTGCAGGCGACCCTTATAGGCCACCTGGGCGGGGTCAATGTCCAGCACCCCTGCTTCCGAAGCCATTACCACGGTGTCGTCTTTCAGCACCCAGTAGCGCGACGGGCGCAGGCCGTTACGGTCGAGCGTGGCGCCCACGATTTTTCCGTCGGTAAAAGAGATGGAGGCGGGGCCGTCCCAAGGCTCAATAATAGAAGAGTGGAACTCGTAAAACGCCCGGCGCACCGGGTCCATATCCGGGTTTTCCTCCCAGGCTTCCGGAATCAGCATCATCATCACGTGCGGCAGAGAACGGCCCGAAAGATGGAGCAGCTCAATGGCGTTATCCAGGTGGGCAGAATCGGAATTTCCCTTCGCACAAATCGGCAGAATCATCTGCATCTCCTTATCCGAAAAAAACTCGGAACAGAAAGAAGCTTCCCCCGCCCGAATCCAGTTCACATTGCCCCTTACGGTATTGATTTCTCCGTTATGGGCAATATACCGGAAAGGCTGGGCCAGCTTCCAGGAAGGAAAAGTGTTGGTCGAAAAACGGGAATGCACAATGGCAAAAGCCGAAATCACGTCTTTCCGGGTAATATCCGGGAAATAATATTTAAGCTGATCGGTGGTGAGCTGTCCTTTATACGATATGGTCTGGGTAGACAATGAACTGTAGTAAAAACTCTCTTCCGAACCGGTCACCGACTCGTGAATCAGTTTGGTCGTGATCTGGCGCAACACATACAGTTTGCGCTCAAAAGTCAGACGATCGGTATCGCTCAGTTTCAGGAAAAGCTGCTCCACACAGGGCTCTACTGAAAGCGATCCCTCGCCCAAAGTATCGTTCAGGGTAGGCACGTTGCGGTATCCCAGAAGTTCAAAACCCAGTTTCTCCGCTTTCCGGTTAATGATCTCTTTGCACTCGTTTCTTTGCTTTTCGCCCGAAGGAAAAAAGATCATCCCTACCGCATACTCTCCGTATCTGGGCAGACGGAAACCCAGTTCCAGGCATTCGTCGTAAAGAAATTCATGGGGAATCTGGAGCAAAATACCGGCTCCGTCTCCGGTGTTGGGGTCACACCCGCAGGCGCCCCGGTGATCCATGCGTTCCAGCATGGTGATGGCGTCTGCCACAATCTGGTGCGATTTTCCACCTTTTAAATGCGCCCTGAAGCCGATACCGCAAGCATCATGCTCAAAATCAGGCTGATATAGTCCTTTATTTGTCTCCTTCATCTTTGAAACTGCCAAAATATTCTAATAATAGTATTATATACCGACAAAATCATATTATATAATACAAAACATACTTTGAATGCAATTTATCAGACTTTTATTTTGAGACCATACAAATCATCCATATTTTATATCGGAAAAAGAAATTTTATTTTTTTTATCATAATTTCTATAAAAATTATACAAAAGAGTGATTCAAACTAAAGAAAATTTAGCCCAAATCGATATAAAGTTCTTTAATAATCAATATATACTAAACAAAAATTGCAAAAATAAATAAATTGCAAAATAATATTTAGTAACTCTTCTTTCTCAGTGACGATCACCAAAGCCTCTTTCAGATTCCTTTCTTCTTTCCCTCCGGCTCTCCCTTTATTTTTGTAATTTTGTACGATTTTGAAATTATATCCGAATGAAATAGCCATGAGCATTCAGCTATCAGCCGGGTGGCGTACCACTATCAGAAAACCGACACCCCAACCGGCCTATGAATAAGCGAAGCGTCGCCCGGCTGACTGCTGATAGCTGAATGCTGATAGCTAAATTTTTGTACACATGAAAAAAATCCAAATAGGTATCGTTCAAATGACCTGCTCCGCGGATCCTGAAGAGAACCGGACCAAAGCGGTAGTCAAAATCCGGGAAGCGGCCGCGAAGGGGGCTCAGATCATCTGCCTCCAGGAGCTGTTCACCTCCCTGTATTTCTGTGATGTGGAAGACCATGCCAATTTCGGACTGGGAGAAAGCATCCCTGGCCCTACTACAGACCGGCTTCAGCCCCTGGCCAAAGAACTGGGTGTAGTGATCATTGCTTCCCTGTTTGAAAAAAGAGCTCAGGGACTTTACCACAATACCACCGCCGTGATCGATGCCGACGGAGCCTATCTCGGCAAATACCGCAAGATGCATATCCCGGACGATCCAGGCTATTACGAAAAATTCTATTTCACCCCGGGCGACCTGGGATACAAGGTATTCGACACCAAATTTGCCCGGATAGGCATACTGATCTGCTGGGACCAATGGTACCCCGAAGCGGCGCGGATCACCTCCCTTATGGGTGCGGAAATCCTCTTCTACCCTACCGCCATCGGCTGGGATCTGGACGAAAAAGACCCTGTAATTAATCGGGAACAACACGACGCCTGGGAAACCATACAGCGAAGCCACGCCGTAGCCAACGGCCTCTACGTGGTCTCGGTGAACCGCGTGGGCACAGAAGCCAATCAACAGTTTTGGGGAGGTTCTTTCGTGGCCAATCCTCACGGGCGCCTGCTCTACAAGGCCTCGCATGACCGGGAAGAAGTGCATGTACAGGAAATCGACCTCGATCAAACCGAATATTACCGCACCACTTGGCCCTACCTGCGCGACCGGCGGATCGATTCTTACCAGCCGATCACGAAACGGTTCATTGACGAATCATAACAAAGGGGGAAAAGACGTACCGCACGGTCGATCCGTTCCGTACCGATCACATCCGGTTCATAAATGAATAAAGAAAATTCTGTTTTGAATTACTGTAAAAGCCATTTCCAAACGGGAATAACTTCTATGATTTTATTGCCGACCTCCAATGTTCTTTCGGTATCACGGGTAATAATCTCCAGTTTATTACATTCCAAAACCTTAGTGATTTTCAGCAAAGCATTTACTTCCCGGTCAAACGTATCAGGACTATTGTCTAAATCGTAGCACACTTGTATAGCTGTTGCCGTTTCCGGAATGTAAAAATCGACTTCAATATTTTTGTGATAAAAGAAAACCGAATCTTCCCGACCAAATTTTCGCAGTAAAGTAATGGCAACAAGGTTTTCCAATAGTGCGCTATTTCCGTTAATCAGAAAGAGGTTTAGAAGTCCGTTATCAATAAAATAATACTTGGGCTTGGTTTCCTTTTCTACCAATTTATCCGCAATATTCCGAACAGATGTAATCAGCCAGGCATCTTTGGCATAATCCATATAATGGATAATCGTGCTTGTCCCGACTTTTGCTCCTGTTGAAGAAACAATATTGCTTATCCGACTGAATGAAACGGGCTGCTTTACGCTTTCAGCCAATTTTTTGAACATGATCCGCAAAGCAAAAGTATTGTCCACCGAATAACGGACAGCAATATCTCCCAAATAGATTTTTTGATATACGCTTGTCAGATAATCCCTTTTTACGGAAAGCGTCGCCCCTTCTGGAAACCCCCCAAAATAGAAGTAGTCGTTAAACATTCGCAACATTTTGGCTTTACCATGTGTGGAGGCTAATACTTTTTTAGAAAAGTCTGTTCCGTTTGCTCTTAAAAATTCTTTGAAATTGTACGGATAAACCTCCACCGCAATATACCTGCCTCCGAGTGTGGTCTGAATGTCTTTACTCAACATTTTGGCGTTACTGCCTGTGATATACACACGATGTTTGGTATCTGCCAATCTTCGGGCAAACTTTTCCCAACCCTCAATATTCTGGATTTCATCCAAAAAAAGTATGGGTTTTTTATCGTATAGTTCCCAATGTATTTCCAAGAGCAAGTTCAGCTCCCGGGCAGTCATTCCCGTTAACCGTTCATCCTCAAAGTTGATATAGAGCAACTCATCTGCTGATGTTCCTTGTGCCAAAAGCTCTTGTATTCGCTGATACAGCAAAAACGATTTTCCCGCACGACGAATACCGACAAACACATAGTTACCAAATTCCTCAAAAGCAAAATCACGAGGATTTACCTCAAAAATCTGCATTTCCGCACGAAAGTCCGCCAATACATTTTTAATGACTTCTTTATCCGGTTTTTTCAATTTATATCTCGTTAATAAGACAAATTTATATATATTTTATCTTATAGACAAGACAATATTTTTAATTTTCATCTTATGAACAGAATAAAATCACTTATTCTTCGAACCAGAAAGTATTCAAAACTCCGTTGGGTGATATAAACTTTCATACAGTCTCAGACATTACTTTACCGTAAACCGTACCCCCAGAAACCCTCTGATTCCCTGGTTAGAGGCATATACGTACGACGGGTCAAAGGTTAAACCGTAGGGATTTTCTTCGGTGGCTAAAGGGCTTCCGCCGGAATCGAATATCACCTGCTTATCAAAAGGATCATGCGCCCGGGCAATCAGGAACGAAACTTTCCGACCCGGTGTCCAGTTCAGCAGGTTTTTCAGCCCCCCGTAAATTTCCCAGCGGTCATTGAAGGTCTTCACCACTTGTATGTTCTGAATGCTCCAGGTGGGAGAATATTCCGGCCGGGGATCGGTATCTCCGAGCAGGGGCAGGCGCATGGGCCCGTACAGGTTCCCGGTATAATCTAGCGTGATTTTCTGCCTGGGGAAGGTATATCCAATGCTCCAGGTGCCGGTAAACCGTTCGGCAAACATTTGTCTTTCCCTCTCCCCTTCTTCGCTATTGTATACGTCCATCAGCGTACCGCCCACCAGCACCTTTAAACCGCGGGCAAAGGCCGCGTCTACATTCAGCGACACCCCTTTGGATACGGCGTGGCCGGCCAGGTTGGCATAAATGATTTTATTGGGGTCAGTATCGTAATCCGGGATAATCTTGTTGGTGAAGTAGGTGTAAAACGCAGTGGCATCCAAGCTGAGGAACGTGCCGCCCGACAGGTAAAACCTCTTCACCAGGTTGGCGTTGGCATTCCAGGAGGTTTCCGGCTTCAGATCTTCCAGGAAAACCACGTCACGTGATCCGGTCAATGCCGCATGGTCTTCCGTAAATACATTGGCCACCCTGAAACCGTTCCCTCCGCCTAATCGGAAGACCGTCTGTTTGTTGCCTGAACTCCATTTATAATTTATCCGTGGCGACAAGATACTTCCGTGTACTGAATTGTAATCGTATCGGGCACCCAGCATGATCGTATGCCTAGGGCTCAATTTTATTTCATCCTGTAGAAAAACACCCGGGAGATGGGTGTGGTTGGCCAGGTTACGGTTTCCCGCAAAAGTGGCGGGTGTATTGTCGTCATAATACGTATATCTGTACGCGAGTCCCGCCAACACATCGTGAACGCCCGCTTTTGCACCGTAAGTCAACTGACCGAAGTAAATGTTCTGATTGGCCTGATAAGGCACATTGCCGTAAACCGAGTTCTGGTCGTGCCCGTTTCCGCTGAACATGAAATTGAGTTTATGCGACAGCTTATAGTTGCCGTAAAGCTCCCATCGCTGGGTATAAATACTTTCTCCGTATATTTCATCTCCGCCCCTGAAAGAGGAATTCCAGTTCATTTCTCCGCCCCAGCGGTCTTCGTACATATACCTTCCCGCCAACGAAAGCTGTCGGCCGCCTTTCTGCTGAAAATCCCATTTATTAAAGAGGGAGACCCTGTGCTGAAGCGTCAAATCCGTAAAGTTATCCCGGTTATTATCCACGGGGTTCTGGTAATTAAAATAATTGACCCCCACCAAAGACCACGCCTTTTCTCCCGCTTTAAATTTCGCAGCCAGGTCTACGTTCACTTCTCCCCAGGTGGTAGTAAAAGCATCGGCAGAAAAAACAGGCGCTTTACTAGGCGTTTTGGTAATCATATTGATCAGTCCGCCCACGGCCTCGCTTCCGTAAAGCGTAGAGGCCGGACCCTTCACCACTTCCATCCTTTCGATCAGGGCCTGCGGAATCCCGCTCAGGCCGTAAACCGTAGACAAGCCGCTCACCATGGGCATACCGTCTATCAGCACCATGGTATAGGGCCCTTCGAGGCCGTTGATGTGAATGTCGCCGGTGTTACAGACATTGCAGTTGACCTGGGGGCGCACGCCATTGACCATTTGCAGGGCGTCAAATACCGAAGGCGTGGGATTCGCTTTAAAAAACCGGGCCGTAAAAACCTCTACCGGCACCGGGCTTTCCATTCGCGAAACTTCTTTCATGGTACCGCTGACCACCACTTCATCCAGGATATTTCCAGTGGGCATCAGCACAATATCGTCCAGGATATTCGCTCCGGGCGCTACTTCCACCGTCACCGCGGCGCGACTGTACCCCAACAGGCTAACTTCAATGGTTTGTCTACCCGTAGGCACATTCACCAGCAAAAATGCTCCTTCCGCATCGCTTATTCCTCCTATGTTCTGTCCTTTTACCGTAACAGTGGCGGCCTCCACGGGTTTTCCTCCGGAACGTACCGCACCCGTCACACGCGCCGTCTGGGCCTGTAACATTATACTTGCCGTATACAAAACTAAAAATATTCCAATAAATCTCATGTGTATAAAATTTGGCTGTGAGCTGTGAGCTGTGAGCTGTGAGCTGTGAGCTGTGAGCTGTGAGCTGTG